>NZ_CP167895.1:932605-1243474 GCF_041504345.1 Vibrio sp. BS-M-Sm-2 | reverse complement strand
GACTCTCACTGATACAATAACGATACAAAGTAAAGACGGTACTACTCATGATATTGTTATCACCATTCATGGCGACAACGACCGTCCATACTGCTCTTCAGAAGTGCAGCTCAACAGCGGTAAAGAAGACCTCGCGCAAACCATCACGGCCACCGAACTCTTAGCAAACACTATAGACGTGGATAGCAACGACCTAGGCAAACTCACCGTTGCGAATCTGTTAGTCGATCACGGCTCTGTAGTCGATAACAAAGACGGCACCTACACTTTTACTCCAACCAAAGACTATAACGGCCAAGTTCATTTTAGCTATGACGTCACAGATGCGCATGGTGGTGTTACGCATACCGGAGCGAGTACGACACTTGCGGCAGTCGATGACAAAACCATCATTTCTGGTGTTGATCATGGTGTTGCAACTGAAGATATCGCCACTCATACGTCTACGAATGCCAATATTATGGATGCTGTAGATTGGCAAGCGCTACAAGTTACTGATGTAGACAGCCCTAATACTCAAGTCACTGTCGAATTTGCAGGCAAACAATACACATGGAATATAGGCAGTAACCTAGATGTAACGACTCCTTATGGCAAATTCCAGTTCCACACTATCGCAAGTGGATCTCACAAAGGTGAGCATTCTTGGAGTTATATTGGCGACAATAATAATGTTCACGTTCAAGAATTAAAGCATGGTGAATCATTAACCGAATCTATAAAGCTAATAGCAACCGACGGTACTGAATTTCCTATTACGGTTAAGGTTAACGGCACAGAGGATGGGGTCGTAATCGATTCTAAGTCAGAACTTGGCCATGTCGTAGAAAATGCCCAAACAGGTGCTTCAGTTTCCGGCAGCGTAATAGCTCACGATGTTGACCTTCACGATACGGTGAGTTGGACACAAACACCAACAACAGGCATTAGTGGACAATATGGCACGTTCCATCTAAGTACAGATGGACAATGGCATTACGACGTTGACCAGAACAAAGCGAAAAAACTAGGAGACGGTGACGAGTATTGGGAACACTTTACGGTTGAGGCTGTGTCTACTGATGGTAGCCATGTTTCGAAAAGTGTATCCGTTGTTGTGCATGGCAATAATGATGCACCAACAGTCAGTGGAGAAGTCATTTTACCTTCAGGCAAGGAAGATACTTCAATACATATTACGCAAGCTGAATTAATCGCCAATGCTACCAATATTGATACTAACGATAGAGGTTGGTTACACGTTCAAAACTTAACTGCAGACCACGGTAGCTTAGTATCAAATTCAGATGGTAGTTTTACCTTTAACCCCGACCCTAATTACAACGGAACAGTCCACTTTACTTACGATGTTGCCGATAGACACGGTGGCATAGCTCATACAGGAGCAAACACGTCTCTTGCAGCTGTTAATGATGTCGCAACATTTACTGGTGACTCAGGCAGCGTAGATGAAGACACAAGCCTTCACCACAACCTACATATTGCTGGTGCCACAACTATTCAAGACGCTCTTACTTGCAACGGGCATCTGATTGTTTCTGACGCAGATGGCCAAGGTGAAGCCGCATTGGATTTGAATGGTCAACATCACTTAACCCAAAGTGGCACCTATGGCCAGTTTGTGATCAACAGCAGTGGCACATGGCTCTATGCCGCAGATAATAACAATGTTGCTATTCAAGACTTAGATAATGGGCAAACACTGACTGACCATATTGAAGTGACCTCAAAAGATGGAACCAAACATTCAATAACAGTAACCATAAATGGCACGACCGACGACCCTGTCCTTCACAGCCTCAGTGATTCTGGTGTTCAACATAGTGGTCCAATCGAAGGGAATCTACTTACTGGCTCTGGGACGGATCAAGGGTTGAGTGGTGCAGCAACAGACACCGATTCCAACGCGCATTTAGTATTGCAAGATATTCAAATAAAAGACCCCGTGTCAGGTTATGTCGCGGTAAGGCCGGGGCAACCACATACTATGACCGGGATCGGTACACTCGCGATCGAAGCAAATGGTCATTATACCTTCACACCGGAAGCCGGTTTTACAGGTAAAGTGCCAAGTATGATTTATCGTGTCGGCGATGATGGTGGTAACCCAATAGGAGATTCTTCTCAAAATTCTTTCTCTATTGAAGTCACCCCTCCTCTACAACATGCGCCAACGGTCACAGGACAAACCGTTTCTACAAATGAAGACATCACCAGAACCATTACGACCAGTGAATTTGGTTACAGTGATCAGGATGGCGACGTATTGCAGTTCGTGACCATTACTAGCATACCGAGTCATGGATTATTACTTCTAAACGGTAACGCCGTAACCACCAACCAGCAAATCAACAAGGCTGACTTAGACGCTGGCCATTTAACCTTCACGCCGATCAATAATGAAAACGGCGCCAACTATGCGCAATTTAGCTTCACTGCGAATGATGGCCATCAAAATTCGGCAAGTGCAACGATGATAGTGGACGTCAATGCAGTGAATGACGCACCTATCGTTGGATCGAGTTTCATTAGTTCACTAGAAGACAAACCGCATGCGTTCACTACCGCCGACTTTAAATATTCAGATATTGATGGGGATGCTTTAAACCATATCACGATTACCAATGTCGCCCATGGTGTGTTAACGCTGAATGGCACCACGGTGAATGTTGGCGATGACGTCAGTGCATCCGACGTTTCATCACTCATCTTCACCCCAACTCACAACTACTTTAGTTCTGGTGTCAGCGGGTTGGGTGCGGTGCAATTTACCGCAAACGATGGTCATGTTGATTCAAAAGAAGGGGCAATACTCATTAATATAGCGAGTGTCGCTGACCCTGCAACATTCAGTGGAGACTCCACAGGAGTGGCCAAAGAAGACATAACACTTCAAGCGTCAGGTACGTTGACGGCGAGTGATCCTGATGGAACAGCAGGGTTTACCGCGGTACAGGGTGGAGCTGGAATAGCCGGAAGTAAAGGCTATGGGCACGCTCATATCGATGTAAATGGTCACTGGACTTACGACCTTGACAACAACCATCCTATAGTTCAACAGCTTGGCGAAGGTCAGACAGACACTGAAACCATCACGGTTCAATCTGCAGATGGTACACACCATGATATCGTGGTTACCATTACCGGCACCAACGACGCACCGATTCTCGGTGTTAACCAAACATCATCAACGACTGGCACATTGACAGAGGCAGATGTTGACGTTAAAGATACTCATACATTCTCTGTTGTTGGCCCAACGGGTCAATTCGGTTCATTGTCGGTCGACCCAAATACTGGTGACTACGTCTACACACCCAATACGTCTATCACAGGAATGAGTTATAACTCTGCCACCAACACCTATCATGGTGTCGATGTATTCGAAGTAAAAGTCAGTGACGGCCATACTGAGGATTCGAAATTCATCACCTTTGATGCCTCGGGACATGTCACCATGTCACCAACGGGTGGCCTAGTCATATCAACCACAGTGCCTCAACCACCTACGGTTACAACGACACTACCAACCTTGCTAATGGTCACCAACGTAGCGTCAACGAACTCGGTGACATTGGATTTAGCATCGACGAGTGACTCGGGGTCATCAAACACCGACAACCTGACCAATGACACTACCCCAACGATTACTGGGCACACTGATATCCCATTCTCGAAAGTCACGATTTACGATGGTTCAACACCCGTTGGACACACGGTATCTGATGCCTCTGGCCAATATAGTGTTGCGATAAGCAGCTTATCGGACGGCGATCATAATCTATCCGCCAAATCCCTGGCTCCTTCATCAATGCTACCAGCTACGTCTTCGCTTCTTTCTGTCCATATAGACACACAAGTGCACATCGGTATTCAGACAGACTCGATTACCGCCGACAATGTGATTAATGCTCAAGAATCCAACAGCTCCATTGACATCACCGGATCCGTTTCTGGAGATTATAATGCAGGCGACATTGTGACTTTAGATGTAAATGGGACACAGCATACTG
Source organism: Vibrio sp. BS-M-Sm-2 (assembly GCF_041504345.1). Classification (NCBI taxonomy): domain Bacteria; kingdom Pseudomonadati; phylum Pseudomonadota; class Gammaproteobacteria; order Vibrionales; family Vibrionaceae; genus Vibrio; species Vibrio sp. BS-M-Sm-2. Next base: position 1,239,461 of record NZ_CP167895.1, on the reverse strand, counting down.
GCGTGGTCGATGCAAAAGGACACTATTCAATTGCCGTACCTGGCAGTGAACTCATTGCCGATGCTGACCAAAAAATAGAGGCATCAATAGCGGTAACAGATACCGCAGGTAATAGCGCTCATGCCACTGCAGATGTTACTTACCAAGTCGATACACAGGTTAGCGTGCCTACGATTACTTTTGAAAACGCAGGGGCAGACAACTTATACAGCAAAGCTGAAATTGCCCGAGGCCATGCAAATACGATCACAGCAACCGTTACGCCTCCCGGTGATGCCAAAATCGGTGAGCATCTTGTCGTCAACGGGCAAGACCATGTATTAGATGCTCACAGTCTTCAACATGGAATACAAATTGAAGTTCATCCGGGTTCTAATATACAAGCAACAATGACTGACGAACACGGTAACACCGCAGGTAGCCAAGGTTTTGCTGCAAGCGCTATACCTGAACCTATCATTGTCAGACCACCATCGGGAAGCCACCAAGTATCTGGCACGCTTGGGGTTCCACCACTATTACCATCGTTAACTCCGGTACCAACAGCACAAAGCGGTTGGCGAATCCATTTACCTAACGGACAGTACGTCACTAGTCATCATGGCCAATACGGGACATTAACTATTGACCCTCAGACTGGTCATTTACATTATCAAGAGCAAGCCCAAGTTCACACGGGCCCTCATGGCAGCGCTTCGGGAGTCGGCCAGCATGAAGATAAATTTGAAGTAGCATTGCAAGGGACAAATCAAGATGAAGTTGTCGCCCATGTGAATATCCAGATACTCAGTCATGGGCCAGGACATAGTGGAAAGCTGACAGTTGGAACTGAAGTGGTTGATATGACAATAACCCCTATCGCCCATTCCTCCCACCCAGCTCCACCGCCACCTCCTCCGGTGTTACATGACAAGCCTGACATGGCTTCGCAAGCAGACTTTACCGTTACGCAAAGCGATGACAGTTATCTAGATTTTACCCAGCACGCTCACCAAGAGCCAGACCAGAAAACTGACCACCATGGTGCAGCAGCTTATCTGGATGCATTGGGCATTAAACCCGATGCGACATCAACAACGGTTCACGACCAACCTGCGGACATGGATATCGTCCTTGCACAAGTCGACCAGCAAGACACTCTTGATCATGACCAAGCGCATTTGGATATGTCAGACGCGCTTGAACACCATGATGCGAACGTCAACCACCACCAAGATGATGAGCATCACCATCACAACGACGTAGACGGGCTACCGGACATAGACCCTAATCCATAACATCAATATCAAGTAAGTAAGATGGGGAGTGTTGTCTGCTCCCGTAATCTCTTCTAAAGAACATACAGAACAAAGAAAATGAAAACCAAAAGGGAGCACATGATGTGCTCCCTTTTTATTATTTGCTGTTGTTATTCGTTTGCTCTCAACGACTCTATATAACGATTACCTTTCACCAAATGCGACACTGACATTGGTGTAGATCGGTTTCCATAAATACTGGAATACTGATTTCTCACCTGTTGTAATGTCTACCTCTCCCGTCATACCTGGCAAGATAGAAAAGCTCTCCGGATTATCACGGAAATAAGGAACATCCACCGATACGACGACTTCATAATAGATTTCACCGCGTTCACTTTGACTTGTAGTTGGAGAGATACTCTCAACCACACCTTTCAATGCGCCAAAGCGGCTGTAATCAAACGCATCAATCTTAATACGAGTCGGCTGCCCTACACTCACAAAACCAATATCTCTTGGCGATAAACGTGCTTTAAAGTCGGCTTTCCCACCAACAGGAACGATTTCAACCACAGTGCCACCTGGCTGAATAACACCACCGTTTTGCGTGCTTGGCAGGCTTTGCACCAAGCCTTGTAGCGGTGACACCAACATGGTGTTCGTCAATTTAGCTTGGCTTGAACGAACTCTGGCATTCAGTGCTGATAAGTCAGATACGGCTTTAGAGCGATCGTCGCTGACCTTCGCCTTCGCCTCTGCTAAAAGCTGTTCAATTTTTTGCTCTGTGCTGTCTGCTTGCTTGATTAACACAGCTTTCTTACCACGAGCTTCTTCGATTTTCTGTTCGATACTCGCCAGTTTTTGTCGCATTTCAAGCACACGTAAACGTGAAATATTGCCCGCTTTATAGCCCTTTTCTAGTATGTTCAACTCTTGCTTAGTCGCATTTAACTCTTTCTCATAACTCGGCAAGGCCTTTTCTACGCTACGAAGCTGCTCTGCAATTTGCTCGCTCTCTTTCTCAAGCACCACACGCTTTTGGAAGTAGAGGGCTTTTTGCGCGTTCAGCTGCGCTTTTTGTTGGCTGACGATCTCTGGGTAATCGACCTCAAACTCAGCAAGGTTAGGCTCACGTTGCTCAAGCAGCGCATTCATACGTTCCACACTGGCTAGAAGCGTCACTTGTTGGGACTTTAGCTCTTCAAGGGCGGTACGCTGGAAAGTGGCATCAAACTCAACAAGCGGCTGGCCTTTCTCTACCAACTGGCCTTCTTTAACAAGAATTTGCTTTAACTTCCCGCCAATCGCGCTTTGTAATACTTGCTTCTCGCCTTCTGGAATCACAGCACCTTTGGCTTTGGCGATTTCATCAACTTGAGTGACTACAGACCAAGTGGCAAAAGCAATAACACATAAGGCAACCGACCATGTGGCCAGTGCCAATGTACGAGCCGTATTTTGTGATTCAACAAGTTCACCGTAGCGCTTGCCCTTCTCGATAGATTGTTTAGTCATTAGCGACTCCTTGCTTAGACTTTGATTGTTCTTGTTGGGCTGCATTTTGTTGAGCAGACGCCTCTTGAGTTGACGGCTGTAGCACTTGAGATAACGGTTGCTCAGATAACTGTGGTTCTTGAGAAACTTGAGGCTCTGAAGGCTGTTCCTGCTTCGAAGACTGCTCCGGCTCTAATGGGCCTGCATAAACTACAGCTCCTTCATTTAACACCACCACTTTATCGGCAAGCTTGATTAAATCCGGATCGTGGGAGGTGTAGATCACCGTTGCTTTTCCTTTTTTCGACTGCACAAACTCACCAAATATACGTTTAGCATTTGGGTGAGCATCAGGCACAGGATTATCCATTAAGAACATTGGGTAGTCATAAACCAGCGCTTTTGCATCAATGAGGATCTGCGCGACGCTGCCAGACAACATGTCAAAAAGGCTGTCCGGTTGAATACTACTGATGGAGGTGTCTAGCCCACCTGACAATGTCTCGAACCAACGCTTTCCGCCGACCATTTCAATTGCAGAGATCATTTTCTGATCTTCGACTTTGTGACCGTCGTTTAGCCACTCTCGAATACTCAGCGTAAGCAAATCAGGATATGCGGCTCGAATGAAACACCAGTGGCGATAAAGCTGCGGATCGTATTGAACGAGGTTAACGCCTTCAAGCTCAACCATGCCGTTTTGGATAGGCTGCAAGCCAGACAGCACTTCAATTAATGTTGATTTACCGCTCCCAGAAGGGCCGGTAATCGCGACAATTTCACCCGCTTCAATATCAAAACTCACACCATTCAAGGCCGGGCGACTTTGTTTGGGATAGCGCAGTGTCACTTGGTCTAATTTCAAATTAGGCGCTACCACAGGTAACGGGTGATGCTGGTAACTGAATTCACGTTCAGATGGCTGAGACAAAATACGATTCACCTGCAACCTGGATTGATTAAAGCTATTAAAACGCATCGCGCTGTTTGCCAACACCTGAGCAGGCCCCGTCACTTTGGAAATCAACATCATTGATGCAATCAAACCACCGGGCGTCATCACTTGTTCGAAAATAAGTCCAATACCTAAGCCCATGACAGCCAGTGTTGAACCTACTCCGATAAAGTAATAAATCGAGGTGTATCGACTTTGCAGAACCGATTGATTAAACGTCACCGTAGAGGCAAGCAGATTGGCCTTTTGGAAACGTTGAATCCAGTGCTCTGAAAACCCAGCACTACGAATAAAAGCAAGCTTGGACGACAACTCATTAGTCATATTTTGACGATTAGTGCCTGCTACCGTCGATTGCATTGAGCGCTTACTACTCGAACGTATCGAACGCTTAGCTAATAGGTAATACAGAACCAAAGAGACGATGGGAACCAGTACTAACCAACCGCCTAAAACTCCTATCGCTAGTACAAAAATTAGAATGAATGGTAGATCAAATAGCGCATTTCCTAATGGCCCCGATAACACACCTGAAATACGCTCCGACAACATCACTTGGTTTTGTTGACTAGAAGAGGCTGTTTGCTGATTTTGAGCATAGCTATTTCGAAGCAGACGCTGCACGAGGGATTGAGATATCTCACGACTTACCCGGTTTGAAACTGAAGCAAACACTCGGCTACGCAATGTTCTTAACCAACCCATCATCACAAACAACAACGCCGCGCCAATGGCGATACCTTGCAGCTCATGCCCTGCATCACCGCCAATCACATGGTCATAAATCGACATAGTGATGAAAGGAACGGCAAGCGCAAATAAGTTAGTGATAAAACTGACTAGCAGCAATTTAGGAATAATGGGGCGAAACGCATGTAACCGTTCGCCAACCCAATCAGGAGAAGCCTTCTCTAGTGGTGGACCTTCGATAACAATGCAAAACTGTGGTATCTCGGCAATGTCTTCATTGGCACCAAAAGCGATAAACTGTTTCGATTCTATATGACCAGAGACCAGCTCATGTTCACCAAGTACCAGTAAAACCAATTTATGCTCGCCAACTTCATCTAGGTTGGCAACCAAGCGATAGGGCAATGCAAGCCTGTCGAACAGGGCAAACATATCGTCTATTGATTCAATCCCATTCTCATCGACCCATTGACGTGCGAACAACTGGATATTCGCATTCACTTCCAACTGCTTAAGGACAGAAAGGCTTTCATTTTCTAAATGATTCATCACCTCTTGTCGACCATTCGGATCTGCACGGTTGCTCGCATCTAAACGATTCATACGATAGCCTCCTGGTTGTTCTCACTGTCGACCGCAATAGCTCGACTTTCCACTGTAATGATTCGATTAGCTAATTCGCGAAGTTTAGAATGGTAGCTCACAATCAGTATCGTCCGTCCTGCCGCCACTTCTTCTTCCAGAACCTTAGCAAGGTTTCCAAGGGCATCTAAATCAAGCGAGGAATCTGGCCTTTCTAACATGATAATGGGCTTATCACTTGCCAGTTGAGTCGCGATATTGAGCATTTTCACGTTGCCCATACTCAGCAGAGACGCACTCGTATGACCAATTTGTGTCTCTAGTCCATCGGGTAATCGAGTGATTTCCTTGGTTAAACCCAAACGCTTAGCATAGTCACTGGCGCTATGTGTTCTCTCAGGATCAAACCCGCACAAGTTGTCGAGAATAGTACCTGACACTAACTGCCCTTTAACGCCACAGTAGGCGGCAGTATTGGTTACGGATGCGATTGAAACGGCAGCTCCGTTAATGAAACACTCACCCGCGGCCAAATCATCAATCCCTGCTATCGAAGACAGTAAGTGACTATTGGTATGGCGATCTTCACTTTCTAACAACACCAGTTCGCCTTTATTTAACGTCACATCCGCACTAGCGAGTTCACCATATCTTTCGACGGTGGCTTGCTTGATTTCTAAAGTTTCAAAGTCAGATAACGGGATCTCAGGTTGCTCAGAATCTGAAGATTCCGATAGTGACAAGTCACTCAATTTTTCTATTGCCTGATTGGCACTGTGTATTGAATTAAGTTTGATTCGAATCCCAACCATAGCGCTCAAAGGCGCAACCGCTCTACCCGATAAGATAGAGCATGCTGCTAATCCACCAGTGGTTAACTGACCATCTAACACCCACAAGCTACCCGTAATCACGAGTAACACTGACGTCGCTAATGCGGCAAGCTGAATACATTCTTGGGCGAAGGCATTCTGTTCCTCTTCTCTCGCTTTAGACTGAGAACGAACGTTATTGAGGGATTTAAATTGATTGAAGATTCGAGACTCAACGGCCTGACGTTTGATTCCCTGAATGGTTTGGCTCAGCAAAATCAAGAACGCTTTTCGCTCCTGCTCATCTTGAGAAGCTTCCTCACTTAGACTTTTAACGCGAATAGAAGATAACCAAACGATTCCGAGAGTAATCAGCCAAACTGCCAAAGGTATTGCCACCAGCTCACCACCGATGTAAGCCACCAAGCCCAAGAAGATCAATGCAAAAGGCAAATCAATAAAGCCTGCAATCACACCGCCGGAATACCAATCTTTAACTTTGGATACTGAGCCGAGCCCTTCTTCTACACCGCCAACACCTAAATGACGAAGATGACCTGATGAAGCGTTAGTCACCCTTTCAACCAAGGTTTGATAAGTCGCTTTCTCGGTATTACTGGCCGCGGCAGACAAAAGCCAAGTGCGCACAAAACGTATGAGTGCTTCCATGGCTACAGCTAGAGTCGCCCCCGCTAGAAGCAGTGTGGCTGTACCATAGCTTTGGTTGGGGAGAATACGATCGTAGATCTGGAGAACCGTTAATGGAACGGCCAATGACAAGAGGTTAATAAGTAAAGAAGGCAGTAAGACTTTCCTTACTACCCCTTTATTTTTTACTGACGTTACAGGCATACACAATCCTTATCCATGCTTATGAAATAAGATTGGTACACCATATTGGGTATTGCAAGGTAACGACCTGATTTAACGTGTTTTTCAATATAAATATGACACAAGTCTTTCTACACAAATCCGTGACTATACCTGTACCTTAGAAACGCCCCTTACAAACCATTGTCGTAATCCGTTATCGCCTGCTTTAACTTTGAAAAGTTTGAGTTACATAAATACGGTTTCAGTGCTTCAAACTTCTCTTCTGGCCACTCGTATATCTTCATTGAAATCAGCTCATCAATAACGGACTCATCAAAGCGGTATTTGACGACTTTAGCTGGGGAACCACCGACAATGCTGTAGGGCGCGACATCTTTTGTCACAACACTATTCGCAGCAACCACAGCGCCTTCGCCAATCGTAACGCCGGGCATCACCATCGCTCGCATGCCTAACCACACCCCATCTTCAATGTGAGTATCACCTTTGCCGATGTAGGCGTCTTCGATCACATCCATAAATGGATACAAAGAGAACCAATCAACTCGGTGGGTGTGATTGCCACCCATAAGGATCACAACCTCGGCTCCTATGCAGACGTAATCCCCGATGTAGAGCTCATCGATTTCCCAACGCGGCTCCCACTGGCGGCTAACCTCGTCACCGTGCAGATAACGGACAACTGAACGCTCAAACCCGTTATCCCAACAATCGCTGTAATAGCTGTGTTGCCCCTTGATGTGAATATTAAGGTTGGTGACGACCTCATGCAACAATTCGAATTTAGACCAATGCTTATTTTGCATTTCTACCTCTGATTAACTTGCTAGTTTTATTCGTTTAAATATCAAAATGTTCGACGATGCAAATCCAAGGTGCATAAACTAACGCCCCATAAACACAGAGTTCACTGGGATGAATAGAGAGTATCACGCTTAAATCATAGCAATGCCGCTAAAACGAAAAAGGCGTCAGTGGATTCGAGGTTGCTTTAAGAGAGGAAGTAATTTCAAAGTTTGCTCAGTTTGTTATCGATAACTTGGTTAGATAATTTACAGGTATATTGTATCCGTTAATGCACACTCATTTGACAGAAGAATGTGATTAATAAGGTTACAAATATCGTTTCGTAGAATACGGAATGAACAAGAGCCTGCGCGATTACACAGGCTCAAACTTAGACTCGCTTATAAATTTAGGCTTACGCTTGGGTCTAGGATCAGCGGTTACATGCGAGCAAGTTGTACTTTTCTGTCTTTGTTCACGACACAGAAGTTACCGCGCTTGGTACGACACTTAGAGCATCGTTCGCATTCAACAGGGCTTCTATCCCCTTCTTTCCAACGCTTAACTAGATGCGGTTCCGACAACAAAGGGCGTGAAAGTGCGAAGTACTCTATGCCCGTGTTGTTTGCGATAGCTTCAATGGCATCAAAATCCGTTAAGCCGCCTACCGTGATAACTGGGATATCGACGGCTTGGCTAATTGCGTGGCCGTATTCATGGAAGTAGCCTTCAGCTTGAATGGTAAAGCCATCGTGAGACTCGCCAATCATGGTGTCGGCTTTACCGTGAATATTGCCAGAAACCACGATGCCATCAACGCCTACTTCTTCTAGCTTTTTACAAACCAAACGCGTTTCATCGAAGGTTACACCACCCTCGAAAAACTCAGAAGCAGTCAACTTAACCAAGATAGGAAAGCCATCACCGACCAACTTGCGTGTTGCCGTGTAGATCTCAAGCAAGAATCTCATGCGATTTTCTAAGCTACCGCCGTATTCATCTTCACGTTGGTTGTAATAAGGGCTTAAGAACTGGTTAATCAGATAGGTATGAGCAGCATGAATTTCGACGCCATCAAAACCTGACTTCTGTGCTCTCAATGACGCTTGAGCAAAGGCATCAACAATGTAGTCGATTTCATCTTTGGTCATTGCTTTACCCTGTGTTTGAGTCCCTTTTTCTGGAACTTCACTTGGTGCGTAGATCACTCGTTCGCCAAGGTCATGCGTGGTTTTGGTGCCACCATAAGCCAATTGCATCACGATTTTAGAGTCGTTATCGTGCACCAGTTGAGTCAGCTTCTGATACTCTGCAATGAATGAGTCATTATACATCCCCATCATGCCCGCATTCGGCTTTTCTTCTTCAACGATGTTCGCGTAACCCGTCACGATCAAGCCAACCTCACCTAGAGCCAACTCTTCATAGATAGCGTAAAGTTTATCTGTCATATGGCCATCTTCAGTTGCCATATTTTCCCACGTCGCACTTCTCATAAAGCGGTTTTTCAGTGTCATGGTGCCAATGCGGGTTTCTGTAAACAAAATACTCAAATCTATTCCTCATTCAATCGTGCTACGCAATTACCCCATCTAGCGTGAGGCTGATTGCGCGGATACTACAGAGAATATGGCAGGTAAAACTTAATCTAGATTAAGAGAGTGGCACTCTCATATAAGAAACAGGCAACTATTGCCAACAAAAAAGGATTAGAATAGATTCTAAGAGTAGGCTCACCCAATCGGTAAGCCTACACTCAGTTCTAGTTATTTAAGACAATGGTCAGAAAAGCTATTTAAATTCATAGGTGTAAGAAGCACCGACACTGTTATTTTCACCAAAGTCATCCTCGGCAAAAATAGTGAAGAAATTGAACGACTGAGCGTCACTCAATTTGTAGCTAGCGCCGACTCCCATCCAATAGCCTGAATAATCATCAGAGCCCATGGAACCGCCACCGAAGCCCATGATAGACCATTCATCGGTTATCGTTTTTAGGCCAAACGCCCCAATGTAGCCACCGTGTGTTGAACTCGGCATCAATACATAGTCAGAACCAACGTTATCATCATCGAACACGGCCACTTCGCCATCATTATAACTGTAACCAGCCATAGGGAAGATTTGCCAACCGAAAGGCTCAATATCAAAATAACTCAGTGGTATAAATGTACCAATACTGTAGTTGTTCTTGTAAGCATCGTTATCATACTCAGAGCGGCTAAAGTTGAAGTTCACGATACCCATCGGCAACAACCATGAACCACCTACTCGCCACTCTTCACCGTCTGCATTGACACGAGCATTGATCATTCGCGCTTCATCAAGCCCAATAGACCCAGAGAACTGCAAATCTTCGTTATAAGCAACGCCGGCTTTGGTCACGATTTTAGTCGGATCATCAGGGTGCTTCTCTTCAGCAAAAGCCCCCATAGACCCGAACGTTACAGCAGCAACAAGTAATAGAGTACGTAATGTCATTAGAAGGTCGCACTAACACCAATAAAGTGGATACGACCATCGAAAGAACCGTTAACCAATGTAACCGGTGTATCGGCTAGATTACGATTCATGTCAACTGAACCTAAATCTGCGTATTCGTAGAACACGTCGATCAAGATGTCATCCCAATAAGTTGAAGCACCTACCGAGTAGCGGTACTGTTCACCTACAGGAAGGTCAACCCACTGCATTGAAGGATCATCTTGTGGCGAGGTTTCGTAAGAGAAGCCGGCTTTTAAACGCCAATCTGAATTCAATTGATAGTCAGCACCCACCGCAAACTTCCAAACGTCATCCCAGTCACGCTTGATTGGAATTCCGCCTAAATCAGTTGCTCCGAAATCTAATACTGTCTCATCCCACGCACTCCAGCGATGGAACTGAATACTCGCCAATAGGTCAAGTTGTTTGTTCAATGCGTAGCTAGCGCTGACGTCGATGATTTCAGGTAAAGCAATATCTGTCGATAACGAATTCAAAACGTTAGCACCTAGCTTACCGTTTACATCATTGTTGAATTCATGCTCAAGTTTAGAACGGTAGCTAGCACCTAACTTGAGTTTATCTGTAGGTGTGTACATTACGCCAAGGTTATAACCGTATGCCCAGTCAGTATCTTGCTTAGCAGTAAGCATTGACGTTGTTTGTTGAAACGCAGCCCAACTGAATTGAACACCTGCACCTACAGACCATTGATCGTTCAATTTGTAGCTTAGTGATGGGTTCACTTGCATAGCGGTTAGGGTGATATCTTCTAAAAGTGCAGCTCCCGCCCATTCACTGCCGTAATCAAGGCTAGAACCACCTACTGCACCTAACGCAATACCAAGGTGTAATTTGTCTGTGACTTGATGAGCATGGAACGCACCAAATGAAGGCAGGATTGAATGAGCTTTACCATCTGGGTTACCATCGTTGTCTTGGTATTTCATCTCAAGATCAAACGCCATTGTATTGATAGTCGTTTTGCTTTCACCCATGTGAGACATAGTGGCAGGGTTAGTCCACATCGCCGCCGCAGAGCGTGTGTAAACACCGTCACCAGCACCAGTAGTACCAGCGTTGGCAACGACAGCTTCTTGCAAAAACAGGCCACTTGAGAATGCATTTAAGCTAGTAAAGATTGCAGTGGCAGCTAGAGAGTAAGTAAAAGTTTTGTTCATCAGGATGCTCATTTAGCCTTAGACATTAAATTGTTCTAAGGTTATCGCAAAGCCCTATAAAAAAAGGGAATATTCATTATTCCTGTACAAAAGCTATTTAAACTTCCTGGCAACGTATGGGCGTGGTTTGTCTCGATGAATTTCACGCTGAGCAGCAATTGCCCTGTTCTTACCTAACCCTACCTTTATTTGATACCAAGTTTCGTAAAACACAGCCATGCCAGGGCTTGACCACCAAGTTTTGTTATAGAGTTTTTTATTAGCAGCGACAACATCTGGCGACCGATTCGCACACTCAAGAGCCAAAGCATAGGCTTCAGCGTAAGGGTCTTCGGCAATCTTGGTTACCAATCCATAGTCTTTCGCGGTTACGCAGTCGATCACTTTAGCGGTCATCGCCATTTCTAAGGTGTGATCTTTGCGCATCAGTTCGCGAAATGCTATCGCACCTCCCATATCAGGAATCAGGCCCCACTTAGCCTCTAGTATTGAGAAGTTGGCGTCCGGACTAGCGATCCTAAAATCACCACCACTGACCAGTTGCAGGCCCCCTCCCCAACAACGCCCGTGAATCGCAAAAATGACAGGACATGGGATCTCTCGCCAACCAAGCGAAAAGCGCTGCGCAGCATTGGGTAATGTCGGTAACCATTTGAACAAGAGCTTCATCGCCCCTACTTTACTGTTCAATAACGATTTAACATCTAAACCAGAACAAAAATCTGAACCACTGCCTTTAACAATAACAGCTCGAATATCTCTGTTCTTCTTGAGCTCGCTTATCATGTCATTAACGGCTTCAAACATCGCCATATCAATAGCATTGAGCTTATCGGGTCGATTCAACACAACCGTCGCAATTTGGTTTTCATCGATAGAACAAGTAATACGATCGAGGTTTGGCATGGTGGCTACCTTATAAGTGGTCAGACCTTTAGATTATACATTTTATTAACATATGCCAAACTTGCACATTAAGAAGCGAGACCTGTGTTGCTTAACACCGCCCCCTTACACAAACGACATCAATAAAAAAGCAGTGATGGATCGCTCCATTCACTGCTTTTCATTCGTAGCTTTGATTGCCAGTAGTTTTGAATACCAATAGCTTTGATAATCAAGGACTCTCAATTTTGGTAGAACCTATGTTCTTCAAGATTTCAATAACAAGAAGATGAAGTAGCTACCACCAATAATGGAAACTAACGTCCCTGCCGCAAGCTGCGCCGGAAACACCACCACTTGCCCTAACCAGTCTGCAAATAGCATGAGTGCAGCACCAATTAAAAACGACAAGATGATCTGCTCTCGAACCAAACGAGCCCCCACCATTGCAGCGATATGCGGAGCTAACAAGCCGACAAACGCGACAGGCCCCATGGTTGTTGTCACGACCGAGCATAAGATCGCAACAATACACAACAGTGCCACATATGCGATATTGATATTCAACCCTCTGGCACTCGCGAACTGTCGTCCAGTCGCAATTAAGGTCACCCAACGACTCAGCAGCAGAGCCACACCAATACAAGCCGTTATCACAATGGTCATAATTACTGCCGACTCAGGTTCAACACGATAGGTAGACCCTGCTAACCAAGCCAATAAAGTGTATTTCCCCTCACCGACTCGCGTTAGAGAGAATTGCACCAAAGCTTCCAATACCGCGGTCAGCGAGATACCTGTCAGAATTAGAATAGACGGAGCGAACTGATGCTTCTTGCCAAGGAACAATAACAAACCGAGTGCAATCGCACTGCCCAGAAACGCAACCCACGGGCTTAGCGAGTGAATCGAATAGCCCATGAATAAGCTACTGAAAATCAACGCCAGAACCGCACCCGCCGACACACCAAGAATATCTGGGCTTGCGAGCGGGTTGTAGACCAATCTTTGTAAAATCACACCCGCCACCGCTAAGCCACCACCAGCGAATATCGCGGTTAACATTCTCGGCCAACGAATAGACCATTCAAATGCGTCTGGGATAACAAAGTAGCCCATATCAGAAGAAGGCTGTGACAATGCACTCAACGCCAACAACCCGAAGATCATCGAGCCCAACAAGAAGTAAGCCAAAGATGAAATAGACTTCGGACCTTTAGGCATTGAGAAAAACAACTGATCTTGAGCAGACATTTGCTTTCTCGCAATAATGATCAACGCAGGAGCACCAATCACTGCGGTTGCCGTCCCTGTTGGAATCATGTCCAAAGACCACTGCGCCAAGAAGATCGCCAAACTGTCAGTGACACAAAGTAATAGCGCACCTAATACACAACTCGCGATGAGTTCAGATTTAGCCTTTAGAAAACCTAGATGCCTAGCGATGTTCGGAGCAATCAAGCCGATAAAGCTGATTACGCCCACCGAGGTAATAGACACTGAAACTAACCACACACCCACCGCCATCAATACAAAAAATGTTGCGCCAATATTGAGCCCGCGCGCCGCAGCCCCTTCAGTCCCGATCGAGAGCAAAGTCAGGACTCTTGGCGCCAACAAGAATATGGCAAAAATCGGCAGTAACTTAGGCATCAACCACAGCACTTGTTCCCAGCCATTTTGCCCTAGGTCGCCCGCTCCCCATACAAACAGATTCTGTGCGTACTGGTCGTTGAGTAGAATAATCGCCGTTGCAAATGCCCCTAGCAATAAGTTGACCGCCATACCCGCCAATACAATTGGCAAGCCGCTCATATTTTTGATGCCAACAATGGAAACGATAAGCCCCATCGCAAGCAGCGCACCAATTAGAGCAAACCAAACTGAATACTGAGCGACCAACATCGGCGCAACCACATTCAGAATAACCAGACCAAGCCAAGCGCCTGATGATGTGCCTAAAGTTAACGGAGACATCATGCGATTCTGTGTCAGTTGTTGAAACAAGCTGCCGATGGTGCCAAGTGTTCCGCCAACCAAGATTGCCATCACCAAGCGAGGTAAATTGACATAGGCTAACGTCATCAGCTCGAATGAATCATCAACCATTCGATTGAATGTCGCGATATCACCAATCTGGGATACTTGCTGGAACAACTCACTAATAGGGCCAAATTCCGACTGCCCTAACCATAAATGAACAAGGGCAGCGCAAAACAGCGCAGCCCCCATCATAAAACCACTGGATTTCATTACTGCTCCGCTAGCGTCAACAACGAGTGCGCCATGGCTTCTGCGTTATACAAAATCGACATTGCACCGCCGTAACTCCAACTTGCCGCGACTGGGCTAAATTGACCATTGCGAACGAAAGGCATGCTCTTCCAAACCGGAGAGCGGTCTAGCTTGTCTTGATATGGGAAAGGTTCAAAATAAAGCGCAATCCCCTTATTCACGTTCTTAAGCTCGGTCATGCGTTTTTGACTGATGCCCCACTGACTTGCAGGAAGATCCATAGCATTCTCAAAGCCTAGCTGTTCAAGTGCGTACTGTGGAATAGAGTTATCGCCGTAAATGAACACCGATGTGGTGCTCGCAAAACGGAAAGAGGTAACTTTCGGTTTGTCGCCCGGATACGCTTTATCTAACTCAGCTTTTAGAACAGCGATACGCTCACCCATTGCGGCCAGCTTTTGGTTCGCTTGTTCTTCTTTACCAAGCAACTGACCTATCTTCTTGAAGTTCTCAATAGCAGCCGCTGCATTGCTGTGCTGGTCACTGTACGTTTGGTAGTAAAGTACTGGCGCGATTTCAGAAAGTCGTTCCTGAAGATCTTTCTGAGGAGAAGCGATAAGAATCACATCAGGGTTTAGCTTCTTCAAAGCAGAGAAATTAGGCTCAGTTCGAGTGCCAATGTCCGCCACGCCTTCTGGAATCGCAGGTTGAACAACCCAATCGGTATAGCCAGCGATATCAGGCACTGCCACTGGTGTTACACCGAGTTCAATCACTTGTTCAGCAATGTCCCAGTTCAGCGCAGCCACTCTAACAGGCTGAGCTTCAAGGGTTTTAACACCCTCACTGTCTTCAACTTGAAAATTAGCCATCGCTTGAGCTGATAACAACAAGCTCAATGAGACAATGAACGAACTCACTTTAGGAAAACGAGAAGTAAAATAGTTGGCTTTCATATAATCACTGTCACTTTTTAAGTGTTTATTTAACGACAAAAGCAGCCTACACAGGCTGCTTAGATTTATGTATTCAAATGAATTAGAACTCGTAGTTCACGCTGAGCTCTACAGACTGCTCAGCACCGAACCAACAGTTCGATTGGTCGTAGCAGGTGTAGTACTCTTCATTAAACAGGTTATTAACGAGCAAGTTAGCCGTTGCACCTGACAGAGTTTCACTTGCTTCCCCTAGGTCATAACCCACAGAGATATCAACGACAGTGTAAGACGGCACTTTCCCTTGAGTATTGGTTGCATCCATCTCCATGTCACCCATGTAACGAGCGCCAGCACTCCAACGCGTTCCTGCTAAAGCACCACCGTACACATAGTAGTTACTCCACAAATTCGCAGCGTGTGTCGGTACGTAAATTGGTGTCGTTCCTTCTAGATCCGGGTTTGCATCTTCCGTTACTTCCATATCGACGTATGTATAGCTCGCGTTCACATCCCAATCTTCCGTTACAAACCATCGGCCTTCAACTTCCATACCTTGAGAGCGCACTTCACCTAACTGAATCTTAGAGCGATACGTTGGATCCGATGGATCGGCAGCAATTGAATCTTTCTTAGTAATGTAAAAGTATGATGCTGTAAGTTGCTGTGCCATATCAGCAGACAGGTATTTCACACCGAATTCGACTTGCTCACCCAGCTGAGGTTTCAACGAGTTACCGTTAATATCGGTACCAGCAGCTGGTTCAAAACTCGTCGCGTAACTTACAAATGGAGAGATGCCATTATCTAACTCATACAAAGCACCTACGCGGTAAGAGAACTGATTGTGATCCGCTTTTTCTGTGCCATCGCTTGTTGGATAAATGCTCGTTTTTTCGTCACTCGCTTTGAACATGTCGTAACGTCCACCAGCAAGTAAAACCAGCGCGTCGTAGCGAACTTGATCTTGGAAATATAATCCTAACTGCTCGGTAGTAATGTCGTGGGATTCACGGTAATTCTCTTGAAGCTGACTTTTATCCAAAAGGTCGTTATTTGGATTGTATGCGTTGAAATCACCGAAACTACTGTTTGCATCAAACTCTTTGTACAAAGAGTCACCTGTTAGCTTTAGGTAGTCGACACCGAATAGTAAATTGTGCTCTAAGCCACTAATTTCGACGCGGCCTGAAACTTGGTTATCGATAACAAAGCTTTGAGAGTCTTCATCCGTGCTATACACATTTCGAATTAAGCTACCAGTTGCGGCGTTAAAATTCGTACCACGATGGTAGGTGTTTTCTTGATATAGCGACGCATCGGAATAACGAGCGTTCTGAAGGAAAGTCCAGTTGTCATTGATTTGGTGGTTAATTTTGTAACCTAACATCAAGACTTCACGTTCAAAGGTACTCCAGTTCTTGTCGCCCATGGACACAGATGGATCACTTGCCTTCAGCACTTCAAGCGGCATTGCAGAATTAGTACCCATTGACGGGTCATTCTGATAGTAAAGATTGAAGTTAATAAGTGTTCTATCAGATACCTGCCAATCTAGCGATGGAGCAATCACATAACGCTCTTCTTCAGCGTTATCAACTTGGCTGTCTTGTTTACGAGCGAGTGCAACTAAACGATATGAAAAGTCACTGCCACCTAACTGACCTGAAGTATCAATTAACGCTTCCATCAAGTTTCTTGAGCCTGTAGATACACCCACTTTTGTCGACCCGTCTTCTTGCGGTGCCTTCGCGATCATGTTGACCATACCACCCGGCGGCATCGATCCATATAACACAGACGTAGGGCCTTTAAACACTTCAACTTGCTGAATCGCAATAGGGTCGATCTGAGGTTGCAGGTTCCATCCAGTCAGGAACGGCAGAATCAAGCCATCGTAGTAACTCTGATTGTTACTAAACCCACGAATCGAGAACGTATCGTACATGGTTACTGATGCGCCCTTTTGCTCAGTCACAACACCCGGCGCGTATCTAAGCGCTTGGTTAAGAGACTTTACACCTCGTTGATCTAACTGTTCTTCATCAATGACTGTAATACCTTGAGGTGTTTCTTCTGGCTCAAGTGCCGATTTAGTTGCTGTATTACGATACGCTTTACCCATAACAGTAATAGTTTCTACATTCGAATCTGCCGCAGTAACGGTTTCTTCCGCCAATGCTTGCGCTGAAAACGCAGTCAGTAACGCTACTGCCAATGATGAATACTTAAAACGAGTGTGAGTGGTCATAATTCCCTCGGTACCAATGCTTAATATAAATAATAATAAATCTCATTTGCATTGTATGTATCTAGATGTGGGATAATTAACAATTTGGTGCAAATTCAAAAAGAACTTGACCTATTTCTAATGTAAATCGGTCAATTGCTGATTAAAAACACAATTGACCTCATTTGGGAGAGGTTTACAGGAAGAGATTTTGTGAGGATATGATTACGATTTAATAATAGGAACCCAGTACTCCATTTCAGCATCTGACGCGTGGGCTTGATAGCCAAATGGGTACACTTCGAGCTCATAACCATCGACACCACGATAACCAGAACTCGGCAGCCAGTTAAGTACAAACCAGCTAAGAGTGTGTCGTAGATTCTCAATAGGACCACAATGCTTAACCACAGCGTAGGTTTGCTTAGGGATGGTCAGCACCTTCAATTTATCGGATATGATGCTTGGTAATTGCGGGATGGAAATTCCGTCGTGAAGCTCAACACCAGCCCAATAGTGGATGTTGGTGCCATCGAAACAAGACTGAGTAAGGTCAACGACACCAATAAACTGAAGCACATTATCATTTGGAATGGTCACTTCCTGTTCCAAACGAGACCAAAGCTGAGGGACTTTCTCTGCAAAATCTTGTGTTAGTGAAAACAAACCACTGATTTCTGATGTCATGCCTTTAACAAGGAAAGACTCTCTTTCGTCAATTCGTACTTCCACAAAGCTGAGTACTCCTTTTTTAGCAGCGCTCGCCATATCAGACACCTGTATTGGTTTTCTCAGCCCTACCCTTTTGCCCGCTTTTCGATATTGGCTTGGGCTCGCCCCAAACATCTGCTTGAACGAACGGCTAAAGCTTATTTCTGAATTGAACCCGAGCCCAAGAGCAATATCTATCACGCGCTCTTTTCCATCAAGCAGGTGTTCTGCAGCTTGGCTTAATTTTAGCTCTCTCACATAATTCGCCACAGTAAGCCCTGTTTCGGCTTGAAACACTCTCTGAAGCTGCCAACGAGACCAACAGCTTTGTGTCGCAATATCTTCTAACGATAGCGAGGAGCTAAGGTTCGAATGGATATAGGTCAAAACGCGACTGATACGACAAAATGCAGGTGTGTTCATATTTAAGCTTTCATATTCTCTATAGTTGGCAGCGACATATTCGATTCACCAATACTTTTATCATTTAAAACGGCTTTTATCACTCAAAAAAAGAAGCGCTCATGTGTGTTCTATAAAATGACCAAAAGACAGAGGCACCGAGTAGATGCTCCATTTTGTATGGTTATCCTCGATTATGTCCGTTATGATAACGCTACTGATTCTCATTTAATGGTTTATGATGCTTTCCCAGCTGCACAATATTATCACTCGTCGGAGAGCCCCGTCTCTACATCAGAAAATCTTCGCTCACTCAAAACAAGTGACACCTTATTTAAGTGGAAGCTTTGGTGTTCTGCATAGCAAGAGCATTGCAATAACGAATGATGATAGCCATAAAGAAATCAAACACGTTTACGATGGCCTTGCGCAGAGCCACCCTGAAGCAGGCAAAGCCTATTGGTTAACCCGAACGTGGGATCTGGTTTGCTGGCAACCAATCTACGTGACCTTTATATCTATCTACGGCCTTCACTCACTGCCTGATATCAAGAATATCGGTCAGTTTAGATACAAAGAGTTCATTACTGGCTATCGCTTCTTCAATGGTGATCATCAGCATGGTTCACCTGAAGAGCTTATCCCACAGGCTGGTGAAGCCATTCTTACATTGACTGAATTTTATCGCAGCCAAATAAGTGAATGGACACGCATTCGCCCAGGGTTTACCAACCACTTACTGGCCGATCTACTGTTAAGTAGTTTGATCAAGCTGCAACAGCACGAGCCAAGCCTGACCAATGATTATATCACTGGGCAAGCTAAGCTTTGGTTAGAAGCATGCCAATTACCTGAAAGTCATTTAGACAGCCTTAAGGTCGATGCTCATTCAGGAATGCTAAAGCTGATCAGAATCAGTTGCTGCCTTGTTTATAAGTGTGATTCAGGAAAGTATTGCGACGATTGTCCTAGACACCCTGACAACAAGAAAACAGCTAAATAACACCCACTATTTTAAAGACCAGAGCGACAAATTTTCTTTCATTAAGCATCGCTATTGGTCTCGATACAGGACTGACATGTTCCAGCTTTCAAACATCAACATCGTTCGAGACAACCGAGCCATCCTCTCAATCGACGATCTTACTATTCCGACCGATGAGCTGACAGTAGTTCTTGGTCACAATGGTTCAGGAAAATCCACACTAGTAAACTTGCTGTCAGGACAAATGTCTCCAGATCACGGCACCGTCGAGTTCGAAGGCACTTCCCTTTCTTCATTCAAAAGCAAAGAGTTAGCAAAGAAGATTGCTTATTTACCGCAAAAGCTTCCTGCTTCTGCAGGCTTAACCGTAGAAGAGCTGGTTCGTTTAGGGCGTTTCCCATGGAGAGGCGCATTAGGCCGTTGGAATTCTGAAGATAAATCGATCATCCAACAAGCAATGGAGAGAACTGGCGTCTCGGAGTTTTCACAGGCATTAGCGGATGATTTGTCTGGTGGTGAACGTCAACGGGCGTGGGTCTCTATGTTGTTGGCTCAACAGTCACCTGTATTGATCCTCGATGAACCGACATCGGCATTGGATGTTCATCACCAATTTCAACTGATGGGTTTACTGTCTGAACTCAACAAAAAAGAAGATGTTGGGGTGATCGTTATTCTGCACGACTTGAACCTTGCACTGCGCTACGCGACATACATCGTCGCACTAAAGAAAGGTCAGATTGCATTTGAAGGCAGCGCCGATAAGTTACTCGATGAAGAAGCTTTGTCAGCACTATATGAGTCCCCTATCCGACTGATCGATCATCCAGTTCCAGCCAATACTGCAGCAAGTGAGAAGGTTGCAGTCGTCTGTGAATAGTTCGGGCATTTCAATTTAAATCTAAGTTCTAAGTTCTAAGTTCTAAGTTCTAAGTTCTAAGTTCTAAGTTCTAAGTTCTAAGTTCTAAGTTCTAAGTTCTAAGCATAATAAAGGCCATCGAAATCATAAACTTCAATGGCCTTTTCGTTTTTCACTCGCTAGCTAGCTAGCTAGCTAAATAATTAAATAACCAAATAACCAAATAACCAAATAACTAGCTAAGCTGAGACTCTCTCGCTTCTTGGCTACTGAAACCACGCAAAATGTTAAACAGGGTAATCAATGTGAACAGCATGATGACGAGCGATAAATGCCACGCTTCCCCTAACCCTAACTGAACCAGCCCCATACTCACCATTGAAGACACCACCATCTGCCCGCCACCAGACATCGCAGCCGCCGCGCCAGCGTTCTTCTTATAAGGCAACATCACTAACGCCTGAGCACAAGGTAACGCAATACCATTACCAAGAATCATCAAGAACTGGCCAAGCATGAGATACAAAGGTTCAAGTGGACAGAAGAACAGCCACAAGGCCGCTGCAACGTGTAATACAGGTGTGCATAACAGAGTTTTCTTGTTACCCAGCATAGGGCGAATACGGTTACATAAGCTTGTTCCGCCAAGCATGCCTAATGCTGGAATCACCGCCCACATCGCGTATTCATCTGACGTCATACCAATCTGGTTCTGCATGATAAATGGCATCACTGATACGGTGGTGATCATCAAGCTAAAGTTAAGCCAACCAATACTCGCAAAGCTCATAAAATAACGAGAAGTAAGTAACTCTTTATATTGAGAAATCATTTTCTTCGGTGAAGGGATAGCTGAAATCTGAGTGACGGTTTCCTTAAACTTGAACGCCAATACCACCCAAGCCAATGAGACATAGCCAAGTAGTGAGATAAACACCATACTCCAGCCAAAGTGGAAGTTAATAAAGCCGCCGATTACTGGCGCAATCAAAGGTGTAATCGACGCGACCATCGCGATGTAGGACATCGCCAAAGGCAAATCGGCCCCGCTGAATCGATCTCGTGTTGAAGCGCGAGCAAGTACAGCGCAACAGCCAGTCCCTAAGCCTTGAAGAAAACGTCCCATCACCATGCTAGTAAATGAATGGCTAAAGAAGATGATCATTAACAAGCCCAGCATGGCAATCAACAAACCGGTTAACAGTACCTTTTTACGCCCTAGCGCATCTGAAACGGGACCATAAATAAACTGAGAAGGACCAAAGCCTAGCAAATAGACACTCACCAAGAGCTGAGCTTGCTCTAAAGAGACATCGAAATCTTTCGCGATCCAAGGTAAAGAAGGAAACACCAAACCCATACTGAGTTGACCAATACTGATGACCAATACTGATGACCAAACACGCAAGTAGGATCGATTTAAAGTCAAATCGGCGGCTCATGATGTAAAGTATCCAATAGAACAGCGGTTTTGAGATCGAGTGGTTTGAGAATAGATCGCTTGAATATCTACCTGACAACGTAAAGACAGAGAAAATAACGAAAAGGTTGTAAGGTTAGTATTCATTGTGCTCCGAAAAAATCGAATAAAGGATGGCAGGGTAAACATACGTGAGCTTGTATAATCATACAATACTCGCTCAACTAAATATGTGAATAGTGACTTTTCACTGCCCCTAATTATCTACTTGCCTTAACTATTTATTTGCCCTAATTATTAGTTAGCTACTTACCGACCGCAAGCTAAACTAATACAACGTCATGACAATCAAGGGACTTCAATGAACACTCATCATCGTATTCTTTCCTGTGCTTTGGCACTCATCGTATCAGGTCCAATTGCTTCAACCCTAGTTTTTGCATGGCAGGCAGAAAAAATCACAGACGGCCTCGAGATTCCATGGGGTCTCGCTTATGTCGATGACGGTTCTATGCTTCTCACAGAAAAAGCAGGCGTTATCAAACACATTGATTTAAAAACTGGTGAACAAAGCACACTGTTCAGGCTTCCCAATGTTTGGGCGAAAGGCCAAGGTGGTTTGTTGGATATCGCGCTCTCCCCTTTTGAAGAAGATAAGTTCTATGTTACCTACAGCAAAGATGTTGATGGCGAGGGCGTAACCACACTCGCTTCTGCTACGTACAAAGGCGATGAGGTGTCTGACTGGCAAGATGTGTTTGTGTCTAAATCGAGAACAGATACAGGTCGTCACTTTGGGAGCCGCATTACCTTTGACGATAGCCATCTGTATTTTTCAATCGGCGATCGTGGTGACAGAGACAACGGCCAAGATACACTGACTCACGCAGGTTCGATATTGAGATTGAATGCCGATGGAAGCCCACCTAGCGACAACCCATTCACAGATAACGACCAGATTCTCAATGAGATTTGGAGCTTTGGTCATCGCAATCCACAAGGGTTGTTCTATGATGCCCCGACTCAAAAGCTTTGGTCGATTGAACACGGCCCGCGCGGTGGTGATGAAATCAACCTAATAAAAGCAGGCGCCAACTATGGATGGCCAGTCACATCGCACGGAAAAGAGTATTGGGGCCCAATTAGCGTTGGCGAGTCTAAAACCAAAGATGGTATTGAAGCGCCTAGAAAGGTCTACATTCCCTCAATCGCACCCGGCAACTTAGTGGTTTATCAAGGAGATAAATTTCCTGAACTCAAAGGGAAACTATTAGCGGGTGCACTCAAGCTTACCCATATCAATGTGGTGACGGTCAATACACAAGGTGAGGCAATAGAAGAAGAGCGCCTACTTGAAGACTTAGGTGAACGAATCAGAGACATTGAAACCTCACCAGACGGCGACATCTTCTTTAGTACTGATAATGGCAACCTTTATCGCTTGAAAAAGTAGTCGATAAAATGTTCAAGTAAAGACATTTTCCTTACAACGAAATCTATAGATACAAGCCGTAAAAAGTGGGCTCAAGACCCAATTAGCGGCTTTTAATTTGCAAAAATGAAGGCGCTAAAACAGTGCAATTACTCCAAATTTGTCATCAATATCGACCACCTTTTTCACAAAAACGACAACAAATCACCATACAACTGTAACTCCATGATATTTAAGGAATGCAAAGTTTGACTGCCCCCAAGTTTCTGCAACCTTTCACTATGGATTCGATTGACTATCCCCTGATTTAATTTAGACTTCATCTCGGCTAGAAAGAAAGTTCTTTGTATATAAACATTTCGTTGGATTACTAGTAACCCCGTTGTGTTGTACGCAATAGCAATAAACTTTTCCACGCTATCAGTGCCACAATTGGCTCAAAATAAAAATTTAATTTTAGGATATCATCATGTCTAACACAGTTACTGGTACAGTAAAATGGTTCAACGAAACTAAAGGCTTTGGCTTCATTCAACAAGAAAACGGTCCAGACGTATTCGCACACTTCTCAGCTATCACTGGCGAAGGTTTCAAGACTCTTGCTGAAGGCCAAAAAGTTGAGTTCGTAGTATCTCAAGGTCAAAAAGGCCCACAAGCTGACAGCATCAAAGTACTTTAATTTAGTATTTTAAAGCTTTCTAAAAAATAGCCAGCCTCTGCTGGCTATTTTTTTACCCGCTATTCAGAGATTTAAGGTAATATTCCCCTTCACTATTTCTACCTAAGACACCCTCTCAATGGCTCTTAAACCGACAATCTACAAGTTTCGTATCTCTTTAACTGATATGAATCGCGACTATTACGACTCTTTTAATCTAACGGTTGCACAACACCCTTCTGAAACAGAACAGCGAATGATGGCTCGAATCATGGCTTTCTGTATCAATGCCTCTCCTGAACTTGAGTTCACTAAAGGGTTGTCTAGCATTGAAGAGCCCGATTTATGGCAGAAATCGTTAGATGATCAAATCCTAGAATGGGTTGATGTCGGCGAACCCGATCCAGAGCGTGTTAAGAAGGCAACTCGCCTATCTAAATCAGTGCGTGTATTCAGCTTCAACACTAAATCAAACGTGTGGTGGGAGCAGAACAAAGGTAAATTCGGTTACCTGAAAGCTCAGATCGTTCGTTTAGACAATGATGGTATTGAGCAGCTTGCAGCGATGACACAACGCACGATGGATCTTTCAGTGATGCTGACTGGCAACTCTGCTTTCGTTAACAGCGATACTCAATCGGCTGAAGTAACGTGGGAAGAGCTACAGAGTAATGACTGAGCTTCCAACTAGTGAACAGCAGAAACTTGAAGCAAATCAGCAAGTCAAAACCAAGCTGCACTCTTGTTTGAAAGAGTCTGGTTTAGACTCAGTAGCCGCGATTGCGACAGGTTTCGAGAAAGAGCTAACGTCTTTTATCGACGAAAACCACGCTCTGTTTAAACACGCTTGTGAGAATAAGCCGGACAACTCTGCACGTCAGACGTTGCTTGGTCTGTTAACCAAGGTACATATCGATGCAAGCTATCGCTTTGAAAGCAATAAAGAAGCGAATGAGGCGATGCAAAATGTATTCGATAACACAGTAGGCACAGAGCACAGCGACAAGTTTCAAAACTTTAACGCTCAACAGTTAAAATTAGTGACTCATTTGTGGTTGTTCATTCAAGGACGACTAGGAATGGATTACAGCCTAGCCAATGATCATGCTGCTGTAGCCGCTACACTGCTGTCTCGCTTATCGAGAAGCACTGACGATGAGATTCGCGTAGAGTTCATGGCGAGCTTTTATGATGGCTTGAACATCTACCAAGCAGAGAACAAACCGTCAGGTATTGTTCACCACTTAAAGCGTTTGTTTAACCTTTCTTAAGCATTCCACCAGCTGAAACCAAATTTGCGCTTTACACCGTGTAGAGCGCATCTATTTCCAACCACCGCTTGCACTATCACCTCTGAGCATAAAAGCAGATTCCCTACTCGCTCATTCTTGACTCTAGGGAATGACGACATTCTCAGTCATTGCAATTAACTTTACTACAAGTACAAAAAAGCCCCGCGAGTGCGAGGCTTAAAATCTTGGTTGTCGATTTTCTGAGGCTAAATCGAGCTTATCAAATAACGAAACGTATTAACGCAGGCCGTGCAAGAATTCGTGGCGCGTTGCTGGGTTTGATCTAAAAATACCGCCCAGTGCTGTTGTTGTCGTTTCGCTGGTTGCGTCCATTACACCACGTGATTTCACGCAGTAGTGAACCGCATCCATGGTTACAGCAACGTCATCGGTTTCTAATAGCGTTTGCAATGCAACAAGGATCTGCTGTGTCATACGCTCTTGAACTTGCGGGCGCTGAGCAAAGAATCGAACAATACGGTTAATCTTTGAAAGGCCGATGATTTTCCCACGAGGGATATAGGCTACCGCTGTCTTACCATCAATCGTCACTAAGTGGTGTTCACAAGTACTGGTCACGGTAATGTCTTTTACACGTACCATCTCACGAACACCCATCTTATTTTCGATTACGGTAATTTTAGGGAAATTGGCGTAATCCAAACCAGAGAAAATTTCATCCACGTACATTTTAGCAATACGTTGCGGTGTTTCTTCCAAACTATCGTCCGTAAGATCAAGTTCAAGGAGAGTTAGAATCTCACGCATATGGTGTTCGATTCGTTCCTTTTTCTCTTCTCGGCTAACCTGGTTAGGACTCATTGGTGTCTCTAATCCGCGGCTTGCTAGCGCATCTTTAACCAACTTCGCTGATTCGCTAAGACCTGACATTGAACTTCCTCTTTTATTACCCCTTTTGGATGGCAGACAAGGATACTCGGAATTTTGAATAATTACACCCATATTTTAAGGGAGGTCATTATTTACGGACCTTAAACTATGCTAAAGTGACTGCAATTTCGTTGGCGAACTTTTTAGTCTCAAAACCGATTCTGATGCCAACCATCAAATAAAATAATAACGATCAAAGGAATTCAATTATGGGCTGTTGCGACGCTCCGGGCTTGATGCCAATTGAAGAAGCACTAGATAAGCTACTATCACCAATTAAACCTATTCAAACGACCTTATCGCTGCCATTGGCAGATGCATTAGGTTACGTACTTGCTGAAGATATCCTCTCCCCTATTTTCGTACCTCCTTTTGATAACTCAGCAATGGACGGTTACGCGCTACGTTTAGCGGACCTAGAAAACGGTAAAGTACTGCCCTTAGCAGGCAAATCTTTTGCAGGTCAGCCATTTGAAGGCGAATGGCCAAGCAACACCTGTATTCGCATTATGACAGGAGCTAAAATCCCAGAAGGGTGCGATGCAGTCATCATGCAAGAAAATACTCGCGAAACCGATGCGGGCATCGAAATTCAGCAAGACGACATCAGACTGAACAACAATATTCGCCCTACCGGTGATGACATCAAACAAGGTGACATCGTTCTTAGCCGCGGTGAACGTTTAACGCCTCGCGACATTCCAATGATCGCTTCACTTGGTGTGAGCCATGTGACTGTTGCACACAAACCTAAAGTCGCTTTCTTCTCTACTGGCGATGAGCTAAAACCGCTAGGTCAGCCTCTTGAAGATGGTCAGATCTACGACAGCAACCGCTACGGTATCAAACCACTGATTGAAGCGTTTGGTTGCGAAGCGATTGACCTAGGCATCATCCCTGATTGCCCTACGACGCTTAAAGAAACCTTCGAGAAAGCTCAAGAATTGGCAGACGTTGTCGTGACTTCCGGTGGCGTAAGTGTTGGCGAAGCCGATTACACCAAAGACATCCTTGAAGAACTTGGTCAAATCGGCTTTTGGAAACTAGCTATCAAACCGGGTAAGCCGTTCGCATTTGGTGAACTAGACAACGCTTGGTTCTGTGGCCTACCGGGTAACCCAGTATCAGCGATGATGACGATGTATGTTTTGGTTCAGCCTATGCTTGCTAAACTTGCAGGTCACACTGCATGGACAGCGCCAGAATCGATCCCTGCTATTACTAAATCTGCATTTAAAAAAGGCCCAGGCCGTACTGACTATCAACGTGGTATCTACTCGATTGAAAACGGTCAATTTGTAGTAGAAACAACAGGTAACCAAAGCTCTGGCGCTTTCCGTTCAATGAGCCTAGCAAACTGCTTTGTGGTACTTGAGCGTGAGCGTGGCCGTGTTGAAGTGGGCGAAACAGTTCAGATTCAATTGTTTAACTCGACGCTTTACTAACAAGGCTTACTGATGGAAATACTGTCTGACGCAGAGATGCTTCGTTACAATCGCCAGATCATTCTTAAGCAGTTTGATTTTGAAGGCCAAGAAGCGCTGAAACAGAGCTCAATCTTAGTGTTGGGTGCAGGAGGCCTTGGTTGTGCCTCTGCTCAATACCTCGCGACTGCGGGCATTGGTAAGCTGACACTGATCGACGACGATATTGTCGAGCTTTCAAACCTGCAGCGACAAGTGCTTCACACCGATGCTGATATTGGTAAAAAGAAAGTCGTTTCAGCCGCCGAATCATTACAGGTGTTAAACCCACACCTAAAAGTTGAGACTGTCGATCACAGGCTCGATGACGAAACGCTTGCGAACCTAATCGAAGCGCATTCGTTAGTGCTTGATGCCAGCGACAATGTTGAAACACGTAATCAACTTAACCGCTTATGCTACGCATCTAAAACGCCACTCGTATCAGGTGCAGCGATTCGTATGGAAGGTCAGATTAGCGTATTCACTTATCAAGATGAAAATGCACCGTGTTACCAATGCTTAAGCGCTCTGTTCGGCAATGCGGCACTAAGTTGTGTCGAAGCCGGTGTGATGGCGCCAGTAGTTGGTATGGTGGGCGCGGCTCAGGCTTTGGAAGCGATTAAAGTTATTGCTAAGTTTGGACAACCAAAGCAAGGCAAACTTTTGATTCTCGATGCCATGTCTCACAGTTGGCGTGAGATGAATTTAATGAAGATGCCGAATTGTTCGGTGTGTGGTTAAGCTAATCACGAGTAAGATAGCTACTTTATAACTCCTCAAGCCCTGACCAATGTCGGGGCTTTTTATATTTGAACTTGAATCCAAACATTCCTGATTTCAAATTGAAACATTTCATGAGGAATCAGTTTCATTTGAATTCTCATTTTGAGAAAACAGATTTTCGCTGAAGAGTTAAGAATAAAAACCATCTAAAATCAATAACTTAAAATTGGCACGTAACTTGTAAAAGTATCTATACCTTCCATGACAAGGATGTAGATATGAGAATCACAACGTTAAGTTTGCTATTAAGTGCGCCATTGGTCGCCAACGCAGCGCCATTCGATACCTGCCCTAGTAAGGCATACCTATTTCAGTCGAAACCCGTTGAGGTTTGGGGCGTTAACCTAGTTACCGGCTCAACCACCCTGTTAGAAGACGATACAGGCATGAATGCCAACATCAATGGTGTCGGTTTTGACTTTCAAGACAGATATATTTATGGCTATGACACCACCAACAAACGCTTAGTGCGTCTTGGCCAAGACTTCCAAGCAGAGGTCATCAACACCAGCGGCTTACCAACCGATCACACCTTTTATGTAGGCGATGTCTACGACCATGTTTACTACCTATACCGCACAGGTAAGGGGCTGTTCACCGTTGACCTTTCGCCTTTAGATGCCGATCCAAATGCGACTGTTACCGTTAACAAAATTGTAGGCAGCCCAGCAACCGTAAAATTGACTGATTTCGCCTTTCACCCAAGCGATGGCTCTCTATATGGTATTGATAATAACTCGGGCGGCCTGTACCAATTCAACCCAACCACAGGAGCCGAAACCTACATCGGCGATACCGGTGAGTTAGGTACGTTCGGTGCTGGCTATTTTGATGTCAATGGCTACTACTACGTATCTCGAAACCAAGACGGTAAGATCTACCGAATCAACCTATCTCCCGACAACGCTGCCAATATCGCAGCAGGTATTGTTCCAGCCGATGAATTTGTACCGAATGGCCCAATTTCTGGTCAAAATGATGGTGCTCGTTGTGCTAATGCACCTGTTGTGGATGAAGACTCAAACATCGACTTCGGTGATGCTCCAGACAGCTACCTAACGTTACTGGCGAGTAATGGTCCTCGACATGAGCTTGATGGCATCACTTGGTTGGGTACAACACCACCAGATGCAGACTTGGATGGTTATGTCACTCCACAATCAGATGAAACTATTGGAGTGGACGATGAGTGGGCTAACGGTGGTATCGGTTTTGTTACTGCGCTTGAAGCCGGGCTTGATTCAAAAGTGGTAATTGAAGCTTCAACAACCGGTTACCTTTCGGCTTGGATCGACTGGAACCAAGACGGTAGCTTCGATGGTGCCAACGAACAAGTATTTACAGATTACCTGTTAGATGCTGGTGAAAATGAGTTATTCCTAAATGTCGATATCAACGCACTGACTGGTACCACATGGGCTCGATTCAGATTCAGTCAACAAACCAACTTAAGCTACTTCGGCGGTTCAACCTCCGGTGAGGTAGTGGATATTCAAGTTGACGTATTGAATGATGGTGCGACAGCTCGCTACTTCCCTAGTGCTTCTGGCTACGCAACACTCGCCTACGAGGATAACTGGCCGTACAAAGCCGATTACGATATGAATGACGCAGTCCTATTCTACCGCATTACGGAAATCCTTAAAGATGGCAAAGTAGTTAAATCAACCATTGATGGACGCCTTGCTGCTGTAGGTGCTTCATACAGAAACGGTTTCGCAGTTCGACTTCCAAACCTAGATCCAAGTTTAGTGAGTAGTGGTAACTCTTACATGAAACACAACGGGGTATTCACAGACCTAGATCTTGAATCAGGACGTAGCGAAGCAATATTTGTCATTGCAAACGACTTAACTGAGAAAATCACTACCGCTTGTAACTTCTACCGTACCAGCAATGGATGTAAAGAAGACGAACAGTTCTCCTTCCAAGTTGGTATTACCTTAGCAGGGGATGGTGTGAGCACTGCAAGTTGGACTGATATGCCTTACGACCCGTTCATCTTCGCGACGCCAGGATACTATCACGGTGAAAACCTTCCTGCGCATCCGGGACGTAGCTGGGAGGTACATCTACCAGACCAAGCACCAACCGAGGCCTTCGATACAGTGAACCTATTTGACTCTGGGATCGGTGTTGACGATAGCGACCCAGCAACGGGGAAATATTTCAAGACAGCAGAAAACCACCCTTGGGCTCTCATTATTACATCAACAGAAGAGTGGGAATGGCCGCAAGAATACGTGGATATCGTAACTGCTTACCCAGAGTTTAAGCAGTGGGCAGAGTCAAGCGGTGAAAATAACCAGACTTGGTACGTATCACCAGCAGACAACCAATGTTACGAGCCATAAGGAGAGACGTCATGAGTATCAAAGATAAACATAATCGCGAACATCATAACGTTGAGTTGAGAAGCAACCTCTCTAAGGAAAATAATATGTCTGCACAAAGCTCTTGGAACATGAAGAAAACAATGACCGTAGTTTTAGCTACAGCCCCACTCCTACTAGCAGGTTGTGGTGGGGGCGGAGGTGGCGGGGGCGGCAGCACGGCTTCTCCTTCACCGTCTTCACCGGCGACGCCAGCAACACCAGCAACGCCATCACCGTCTCCAGTAGCCAGTGCAGCAGCGGTACCCACTTACACTATGAGTGATTTAGTTGTACCCGACGGTTTTGATTACAGCTCTATAGAGCAGTTTGATATCGACATCGACATCAGTAGTATTTCAATAGACCGTTCATTTGTTACCGTGTATAGCCGTTTTAGTGCTCGTGACGACTCGACATTGAAACCAGACTACTCAAGCAAAGTGATTGCAGGATCATTAAACAATGGTGTGTTTGCCTCTAATTTCACGAGCCCAGTCAGCCACGATTCACTTCTCGTAGAGATTTGGTTTTACGATGGTCAGCCACCTCTACAAAAAGTAGTATCGAGCAGCAATTCTCAGATTGTGTGGTAATGAAAGTTTAGATTCGAATATCTACAGACAAAAGTGAGCAGCAATGCTCACTTTTTTGATCGCTCCAAACCAATAAAAGTGAAAATTATCTAATTAGAGTTCATTCACTTTACTTCGAATCTAACTTATATTTTCAAGATAACCTTCAAAGACTTACTCTCATGAAACAGTTAAAAATAGGTCTATTTATCTTAATGTGCGGTGTCGGCGTATTAGTTGCCCTTACCCATTTTCCGCTGACGTCACAGACGGGGCAACGTATTGAAGCCAAAGTGATTTCGAATACACTCACTCAGTCATTAGATGGACACAGGCGTTATCTTACTGTTCAAACTCAAGACAACAGTGTATTCCGCGTATCTATTGCACCGACCACGGACTGCCCTATTGATTCTGTAGTCTCGCTTGATACATTAAGTAACCAAATCACCGGACAAAGCAGCTATCAGTTCATCCACTGTAGAGCTGCACCTTAGCCGCCGATATAACAACAGCTATAACTACAACAAGAATGGATACAATAAGAATGAATCAGCCACTCATTTCTCCAGAACAACTTCAACAACGTTTGTTAGAGCAAGACAACATCATCATCTTAGACGCCAGTATCGAATTTCAAATTCCAAGTGAGTCTGAAAAGATCAAAGGACAAATGATTCCTGGAGCAATTCGTTTCGACTACGACAAAGACTTCAGCAACAAACATACCCTACTTCCTCACATGTTCCCTTCCGAAAAACACTTCAACACTCGTGCACGTGAAATTGGTATCAACCAAGACAGCACGATTGTGGTGTACGATAACTCCGGAACCTTCGCTTCGCCCCGTGCATGGTGGATGTTTATGGCAATGGGACACAACAACGTACACATTTTAGACGGTGGCTTGCCAGCATGGATTGAAGCGGGTTACGCGACGGACACATCGTACAGAGCTGAAGTAACACCAGGCAATTTCGAAGGCAACATTCAAGAAAACTACTTTGTGGATGCAAAGCAAGTCCTAAGCTATTCAGAAAACAAGAGTGCCAATATTCTAGATGCTCGATCTCAAGCTCGTTTTGATTCAGAAGTGCCTGAACCAAGAGCTGGATTACGCAGCGGGCATATTCCAAACTCAGTTTGTCTACCATTCGCACAAGTGCTGAACAACGGTAAGTTGAAACCACAGAGCGAGCTTACAGAAATCTTTTCTACGTTAGACTTAACGCCAACTCAACCGATGTTCTTTAGCTGTGGTTCAGGTGTGACTGCCTGCATCATTTTGTTGGCTGCTAAATTGGCGGGATACTCGGGTGAAATGGGAGTTTACGATGGCTCATGGACAGAATGGGGCGCTAACGAAAGCCTGCCTATCGCCGTAACAAACCAGTAATTCAACTTCGCTTACTGCCACTGTTAGAATATACTGCGCATGCATAAAGAGCTTGCTGATAATGATGACCTCACATCTCATGAAGTAAGCCTTTGTGCCGCAGTTAACACTATGTTCGCTCGAGGCTAAGACTCGATTAACACTGTTTGATTGGTAATCCACATCAACTTGCTAACCATAAATTGTGATTAATCATAAACTAATCGTTATCAAAATTATGAATACTAATATTTCACTCAAGAATCTCTGCTCATAGTCGTTACACTATTTAATCATTAATACTTTCATTGTGGATATTTGTATCCTTCGTTGCATGAATCACGCTGACGACCCAATAGTTTGTCACTTGCTCTCTGTTAATAGTAGTAACCAACAAAAGGCATCTCATGGCTCTATTTAAGAAAAATATCTGGTCGCTGTACGCTATGATCGTGCTGCTTACCGTGATACTTTTCTCCGTGTTGGGAGTAACAAACTGGAAAGCAAACAGAGACGACTTCATAGAGCAGCAACACATTCAAGTTGAGCTTTTTTCTAGCTCAGTCAACTCACTGCTGACCAGTCAAGAAGCCTTGTTAGAAGTGGTCGGCCATCAACTGGCTCAACAGTCTGATTTCACACGTACTGCGTCTATCCAAATTAGGCCCATTTTAGACAAACTACTTGAAACCCACCCTGCGATAGCAGCGTTTGGCTTGTTGAACACCGACGGTGACTACCTCTCGATCAGCTCAAATCTCCAACTTGCGAATCAAAGGAATTTGCTGCAATACGCACCAACGAGAGACTCCTTTTTAGACGCCCTATCTAGCAGTAGCATGGTGCTTGGCCGTACCTATTTTCAAGAATCGCTGAATAGCTTGGTTATCCCACTGAGAAAATCCATTTCAATCGATGGCAAGAAAGCCGATGCAGTAATGACCGCCGGGCTACGATTAGACGCCACGATCGTATTTGAAAATAATGCTCACGCCGGAAGTTTCAATACACTAAGCCTGCTCAGGACAGACAGCTATCGCCAATTTTATTCGAGTGATATCGAATCTGAGAGTGCGTATTCCTCTCCAGTAGGCAAAGATGTCATACAGCGTATTACACGCACCTTTACCGACCACTTTGGAATTAGCGTGCAAGAAGCGATGAATGGGCAAGAAACCTACTCTTTTGTCGTAGACGATGAACAATACCACTCTTTAATAAGCGCGAAATACATCCCAAACTACAAATTATGGGTGGTAGGGCGTACGGACCTAACTCACGTCGATAGCATATTCATACAAGAGTTCAGCATTCTGTTCGTTGCCTTTATTTTTCTTCAGTTCGGTTTCTACTTTTTGGTTAAGTCGATTGCCAAGAATGAACAACGCACTCGTAGCCAACTCATTTATCAGGCGAACCATGACCCATTAACCTCTCTACCAAACCGTTTGTACATGCGTAAAAATATTGGCAAATGGATTGACGATGACTCAGAGCCATTTTCGCTATTATTTATCGATATCGATAACTTTAAGTGTGTTAATGATACTCACGGGCACGACTTCGGGGACAAGGTACTCAGACAGATTGCGTTACGTTTGATGAGATTCCGTTCTCGACTCAGTTTGTTGGTGCGTGAATCCAGCGACGAGTTTCTATTCTTAACACCGTTAACGAACGAATCTGAGATTAAACGACTCGCCGAGCGGATTATTGAAGTACTTTCTCAACCTTATGAAGTAGAACACTCCCAGTTCTTGCTCGGCTGCAGTATTGGTATTGCTCGCTTCCCCGAACACGGAAAAGATTTGGATAGCTTGCTCCGTTCTGCCGATATTTCAATGTACAAAGCGAAGCAACAACAGAACTCATACAGTATTTTTACCACTGGCGCTGCAAGACGCTCACCTCTACAGAATGAAAGTAGAACAAAGGCTACGCATCGCTATCGAGAAACAAACACTGTTCATGGTTTTCCAACCACTGGTTCGTGCAAATGAGAGTATTCACGGTGTAGAAGCACTCGTTCGCTGGATTGATGACGAATTGGGTTTTGTTCCGCCGGATGTCTTTATACCGATAGCAGAGAACACAGGCTTAATGCAAAAACTGGGTACTTTTATTATTGAGTCCAGCATTATGCAGATCACCCACTTGCACCGAACAACCGAACAAAAGATCGGGCTGTCGATCAATATATCGGTTCGTCAGTTTTCCCATAAGTCGTTCTCTGACCACTTATTCGCTACGCTTGAAAAGTATCAGTTATCTCCAAGCTATTTAACGCTAGAGATAACGGAGAGTTTGTTCATTGAAGATGTAGCTATAGTGAAACCACTGTTTGAAGCACTCAAAGAAAACGATATTAAGATCTCTCTGGATGACTTCGGTACCGGCTATTCATCGTTGAGCATGTTGAAAGCACTCCCTATCGACGAACTTAAGATTGATAAGAGTTTCATTGAGAACATAACTATAGACCAGCAGTCACTGACTATGGTGCAAAACATTATCGCAATCGGTAAAAACTTCGGCATGGTGGTATTGGCAGAAGGCGTAGAATCAAACGAACACTTCTCGATTCTAAAGGCCTGTGGATGTGATTTGATGCAAGGCTACTACTTCTCTCGCCCTATTCCTTATGATGAGCTGTGTGAGTATCTAGCACCAACTCAGGTTGAGACAATAGAGCTACCAGAATCAACGGCATAACTGTCAGTTGATCTCACCAAGCTCACGAATAACACGATGAATCAAAAAGGGAGCCCAAACGGGCTCCCTTTCGCTTATCAATAACACTTGTACCTTAACGATTTTCGTCTAACTCAGCGTGCTTCATCTGCTCATCTAAGTTTAAAACCGTCAAAGCATTGCTCACACTGGTTGCTATAACATCAACCACGCCCGTTCTTAGCGCACCTAATAAAGCTAATGGTTTACTGTTCTCGGCAGCTATCGCAATCACCTCTGCGATTGGGCGAAACTCTTCTAACCCCAAACCGATCACTCGATCACTCATAACGGTGTTTGCCGCTTTGCCGTGTACGTCAAAAAAGTCATAGCCAGCAAAGTCACCAACAACGCCCTGTAATAAACGAGATTGAACCACTTCGCCTGCGGTAAACCAACCTAGGTCAACCATGTAACTGTTTTCGCTCATGTCACCGATACCGACTAATGCAACGTCGGCCTTTCGGGCTAGATCGAGTGTTTGCTTAACGGTGCTGTTTTCCATGAATGCCGTTTTTTGTGCTTTGTTTTCTGCATAAGCGGGCGCGTATAAGGTTTCAGAAGACCCACCGTACTTTTTGGCTAGCTGTCGACAGATGTGGTCGGCATTAAACATACCGCCTCTTGGGTGAATACCGCCGATGCCACACACGAACTTACAATCACGAGGGGTAATTACACCAGTATGGTGAGCAACAGACGATACGTTTCGGCCTTGGCCTACTGTCACCACCATGCCATTTTTCAAGGTACTGGTTAAATAGTTAGACACTAAGCCTGCAACTTGGAGTCGCTGCTTCTCTTCATTCGGTTGATCTAGTGCCACAAGTGCGCGTTTCACACCAAAGCGCTCAATTAAGCGTTGTTCTATCTTGGCACTGAATACTGGGTGGTATTTCACGGTGATCTCAACAATGCCCTCATCTCGGGCTTGCTTGAGCATTCGACCAACCTTTGCACGAGAGATAGAGTACTTTTTAGAGATCTCTTCTTGTGTCGCGCCATCCTGATAATAAGCAACCGCCACTTCAGTGAGGAGATCAGTGTTTTCTTCGGAAACATCTTGGATATTCTTACTCATATACCACGCAACCTATATTTAACAATTATTTTACCTGCTTTGAGAACAAATGTTCGATGCATCAGCAAGTGATACACAAGTTTACACTGCGAACATATGTAACGACAAGGAACATTTGTTCACGGTGATAGCCTTGGTTTTATTGTTGATTAATTCACCTTCCCATGCCCGTTAAACGTTTGCCTGCATACCCCATGATTACTAGAGCGAAATATATTTGACTGAAGTCACCATACAGGACTATTTACCGTTGACTTTGGTGCTAGATCGGATAAATATGGCTACATCATTTACTCATCGAGCGATCAAATGTTCTGTGCAAATGTTCGTTCGGAGAAAAATTTAAATTAATGTAAGTTTGGCTCACTGGTACAACCATTGAGAACTTCATTAGTTAGCTTGCAAATGCCCGCACCTCTCCCATTAAAGGGGTGTTATGCGATACATAGGATGATCAAAATGAGCAATAAATTAGAGCAACTTCGTAAACTAACAACTGTTGTAGCTGACACTGGCGATATTGAAGCTATCAGCAAGTACACTCCTGAAGATGCAACAACTAACCCATCTCTAATTCTTAAAGCCGCTCAAATTGCTGAGTACGCTCCTCTAATCGATGCTTCTATCGAATACGCTAAAGCGCAAAGCGATGACAAAGCACAGCAAGTTCAAGACACTTGTGACATGCTTAACGTAAACATCGGTAAAGAAATCCTTAAAGTAGTTCCAGGCCGTATCTCGACTGAAGTTGATGCTCGTCTTTCTTACGACATGGAAGGCAGCGTTGCTAAAGCTCGTCAGCTTATCAAAATGTACAACGACGCTGGCATCACGAACGACCGCATCCTTATCAAACTGGCTTCAACTTGGGAAGGTATCCGCGCTGCTGAAATCCTAGAGAAAGAAGGCATCAACTGTAACCTAACGCTTCTATTCTCTTTCGCTCAAGCTCGTGCTTGTGCTGAAGCTGGAGTATTCCTAATCTCTCCTTTCGTAGGTCGCATCATGGACTGGTACAAGGCGAAAGAAGGTCGTGATTTCGAAGCTTCAGAAGATCCAGGTGTAATCTCTGTTTCAGATATCTACAACTACTACAAAGACCACGGTTACAAAACTGTTGTTATGGGCGCAAGCTTCCGTAACATCGGCGAGATCCTTGAACTTGCTGGTTGTGACCGTCTAACTATCGCACCTCAACTTCTAGCAGACCTAGAAGCAGCAGAAGGTGAAGTAGTAGAGAAGCTAATCGACTCTAACGGTACTAAAGAGCGTCCAGCAGCGATGACTCACGCTGAGTTCCTATGGGATCACAACCAAGACGCAATGGCTGTTGAGAAACTAGCTGAAGGCATCCGCAACTTCGCAGTTGACCAAGGCAAACTAGAAGAAATGATTGCAGCTAAGCTGTAATCACTCTTACCAAATTCAAATAGGGGAACGTTCAGTTCCCCTACTTTTATCAATTTGTTTATCTTAATTTTTATTCGGAAGTTTCTATGAACCGCAAACATCTAGCTAACGCTATTCGTGCTCTAAGCATGGACGGCGTACAACAAGCAAACTCTGGTCACCCTGGCGCACCTATGGGTATGGCTGACATCGCTGAAGTACTTTGGCGCTCTCACCTAAACCACAACCCAGCAAACCCAGAGTGGGCTGACCGCGACCGTTTTATCCTGTCTAACGGCCACGGCTCTATGCTGATTTACTCTCTGCTTCACCTAGCAGGTTACGAGCTTTCAATTGAAGATCTTAAGAACTTCCGTCAACTTCACTCTAAGACTCCGGGT
Source organism: Vibrio sp. BS-M-Sm-2 (assembly GCF_041504345.1). Taxonomy (NCBI): domain Bacteria; kingdom Pseudomonadati; phylum Pseudomonadota; class Gammaproteobacteria; order Vibrionales; family Vibrionaceae; genus Vibrio; species Vibrio sp. BS-M-Sm-2. The sequence continues at coordinate 1,201,295 of NZ_CP167895.1, read as the reverse complement.
CACCCAGAGTACGGTTATGCACCAGGCATCGAGACGACTACTGGTCCTCTAGGTCAAGGCATCACTAACGCTGTTGGTATGGCAATGGCTGAGAAAGCGCTTGCGGCACAATTCAACAAAGAAGGCCACGACATCGTAGACCACTACACTTATGCATTCATGGGTGACGGCTGTCTGATGGAAGGTATCTCTCACGAAGCATGCTCTCTAGCGGGTACGCTAGGTCTTGGTAAGCTGGTTGCTTTCTGGGATGACAACGGTATCTCCATCGATGGTGAAGTTGAAGGTTGGTTCTCTGACGATACACCTAAGCGTTTCGAAGCTTACGGCTGGCACGTAATCCCAGCAGTAGATGGTCACGACTCTGACGCTATCAACGCAGCAATTGAAGCGGCTAAAGCAGATCCTCGCCCTACTCTAATCTGTACTAAAACAGTAATTGGCTTTGGTTCTCCAAACAAAGCAGGTACGCACGACTGTCACGGTGCACCACTAGGCGCTGAAGAAATTGCAGCAACACGTAAAGAATTAGGTTGGGAGCACGGTCCTTTTGAAATTCCGTCGGAAGTTTACTCAGAGTGGGATGCGAAAGAAGCAGGCGCAGCTAAGGAAGCAGCGTGGAACGAGAAACTTGCAGCTTATGAAGCAGCATACCCTGAGCTGGCAGCTGAATTCAAACGCCGCGTAAACGGTGATCTTCCTGCAAAATGGGAAGAGAAAGCATCGGCAATCATCGCTGATCTTCAAGCTAACCCAGCAAACATCGCATCACGTAAAGCATCTCAAAATGCACTAGAAGCGTTCGGTGCTATGCTACCTGAATTCATGGGCGGCTCTGCTGACCTTGCGCCTTCTAACCTAACCATGTGGTCTGGTTCTAAGTCTCTTGAAGCAAACGACTTCTCAGGTAACTACATCCACTACGGTGTACGTGAATTCGGTATGACAGCTATCATGAACGGTATCGCCCTGCACGGTGGTTTCGTACCATACGGCGCAACGTTCCTAATGTTCATGGAATACGCTCGTAACGCTATGCGTATGGCAGCTCTGATGAAAACTCAGAACATCCAAGTTTACACGCATGACTCTATCGGTCTTGGCGAAGATGGTCCTACTCACCAACCGGTTGAGCAGATCGCTTCTCTACGTCTAACTCCAAACATGAGCACATGGCGCCCATGTGACCAAGTTGAATCTGCAGTGGCTTGGAAACTGGCAATCGAGCGTAAAGATGGTCCTTCTGCACTTATCTTCTCTCGTCAAAACCTTGCACAACAAGATCGTGACGCTGAGCAAGTTGCTAACATCGCTAAGGGTGGTTACATCCTGAAAGATTGTGAAGGCAAGCCAGAGCTTATCCTTATCGCAACAGGTTCTGAAGTTGAACTAGCGGTTAACGCTGCTGCTGAATTAACAGCTGAAGGTAAGAAAGTACGCGTAGTTTCTATGCCTGCAACCGACGCGTTTGATAAGCAAGACGCGCAGTACCGTGAGTCTGTACTTCCATCTGACGTTACTGCTCGTATCGCAGTAGAAGCTGGCATCGCTGACTTCTGGTACAAGTACGTTGGTTTCGGTGGCAAGATCATCGGTATGACAACGTTCGGCGAATCTGCACCAGCAGGTGAGCTATTCAAGATGTTTGGTTTCACTACTGAAAACGTAGTAAACACAGCGAAAGAGCTTCTAGCTTAATCTTGAATACACTGTCTCGCCTTTAAATGGGTTGAAGCATACTGAAAGCCCCGCATGAAAATGCGGGGCTTTTTTGTATCTTTGCGCTTTAGCCGTTAAAACGTAAACCGCGCACCCACTCGAATCGTATTCTGCTTTAGGTTTTTGCTATAAGTATGGTCATATCCAGCGTCGACAGCGAGCCAAGAAAGAATATCAACCGAACTCACAATCCCGAAGTTATTTAAACCATGTTGATGGGTATCTGAATAGCGATAAAAAGGTTGCAGTGACCAACGATCATTGAGTGATACGACCGCCCCCGCCTCACCAATAAAACCCTCATCGTAATTTTTAATGGTCTCTCGATCACACGGATCCCAAATGGTGTCATTACGGCACGAAGAGCGTCTTTCCGGTCTTACCCAATTCACACCACCAGAGGCATACAATTCAACTTGTTGGCTGACAGAATGGTACAGACCCAAGTGAATAGATAGGTCAGACAATGTCGTTGAAGAGCGTGTCGTCGCGGACGAATCAAAACCTAAGAAGAAAGCATCGTTTAATGCATAGTTTCCACCGAAATAGCCACCATAAAGTTGCTTACTTCCTGAGTTATTGTAGGCACCATCAAAGTAATCTTGAAAGCCATCGTCACTCACCCTCGTATTCTGATACCCCGTATAAAGGTAATTCGATCCTTTTGAGGCTATACAAGGAGCACTAATAAAACTTAAGCAAATGGTGGTGACAATAAGGGGGCGCATGCTGATGCTCTGTCTTTTAATTGGAATATGGGAAGTGTAACTTAATCACAATTGAACGATGTTTTATTTTTGTTTCAAAGCTTTTCTAACCGCCACTTTTCACCTATGAAAAAGCCCTGCATATTATACAAGGCTTTCTGTTAAGTCTGATTCAGATTATCTGTGGCAACGATTCTATTTTTCTTCGAAGCGCTTCGCCAGTTGGTAGAACTCATTCACTTGCTCTTTTAGCTCTGTTGAATGATCTTTAACAGAATGTGTGGCAACCAAGTTTTGTTCTGCGGTCGATGCGATAGATTGCATGTGAAGGTTAACTTCACTCGAAAGAGTACGTTGCTTGTGAGCTGAGTTTTCAACAGACTGCATCAATTCGTTCATGGATTGCATTAGGTTTTCGACTTCAGACAAGCGCTCTGCACTCACCTTCGCAACATCACCACATGCGTCCGTTTGCTCACGGTTCGCCAGAATATCTTTTTGCCAGCCTTCAATTGTTGCCAGCATGGTATCAATACTCTCTTTGATCTGAACCGTAGCCTTTGAGGTTCGACCCGACAACGCGCGCACTTCGTCTGCAACGACAGCAAAGCCTCGTCCTTGCTCGCCCGCTCTAGCCGCTTCAATCGCAGCGTTCAGTGCCAACAAGTTGGTTTGCTCGGCGATTCCACCAATCTCTTCCATTATCTTACTCACGCTCTGTGCTTGGTCGCTCAGTTGGTAAGTCGTTTGAGTCGCCTTTTCAGCCTGAGAAGCTAGGCTCTCTAAGTTTTGATGAGTTTGATTAATGCTTTCTTTAGCGCCAGCGCAGGTTCGCAAAGTCACATCAACAATCTGGTGTGCTTCTTCTGTGCGAGAAGAGACCTCATTGGCGGTTACTTCGACCTCTTCAGTCGCCTCTCGTACTTGAAGAATGTCTTTTGTTTGCTGATCTAAGGCTTCTGATACTTCATATGACGTGGCATTTAAATTATCTGCCAAATCTTGTAATGGCTTAGCTGAATCTGTCATACGACCCAGTACAGTACGAATACGTGCAGACAACAGTTTTAAGTGAAAATCGGCAACAGAGAACTGACTATTACCTGAATAGACAAGGCGACTAACACTATCGAATTTCGATTGCAGCTTTTTTAACTGCAGTGGAGTATCAATGAGCTCTTGTCGGAAAAGCAGTGCTAATGCTGAAACTGGAAGCAAGCTCAGAAGCCATTGCGACACTTGCCCTACTTCGACTAGGTTTGAAACCAGAGGTGCGGCCAAAGAGCCTAACAAAACTGCGTAACGAACACTGTCACTGATCTGTAATGACCATTGGCGGCCAGATTTCTCAGCTTTCAATAAGCCTTGGTAGGCCTTATCTGCGATCTGCACCCACTCATTCTTCGGTTTAACACGAACAGACTGATAACCACTCACCTTGCCGCCCTCGTAGATTGGGGTAACGTAAGCATCGACCCAATAAAACCCACCGGATTTGGTTTTGTTTTTTACGATGCCACGCCACGCTTTACCTTGTTTTAGGTTGACCCACATATCTGCAAAAGCGGCTTTCGGCATATCGTTATGTCTTACGATATTGTGGTGTTGCCCTAGCAATTCTTGTTGGCTGTATTCCGCTATGCGACAAAAAGCATCATTACTGTACGTAATCACGCCTTTTAAGTCAGTGGTAGAGACAAGTTGTTCGTTTTCGCTTAGAAGCGTTTCACGAGATTGAGAAGATGAGCTGACAGTCATTATATTAACTTAGGTTAATTATTATTTTAGGCGAGGAATATATACAATTATTAAAGTTATGACAAAATGTGAACGTCACATTTTGTGTAAATGCCTGCTATTTATACAAACAATAGCTAAGTACCTCACAAAGCTAATAACTTCACATATCTTCTCAAGCTAACAGTCACGACTCATCTAAGTTTACTGCAGTGGTAAACTTCACGGTTCTCATTGAGACAGATGTATGGAATTTACGAATATTCAGATCTTTGCGCAGTACTCGCTCCACAAAGTCTTCGTAGGCTTGAATGTCTCTGACCGTCACAATCAACATGAAGTCAAAGCTGCCTGATATCTGATAGCACTGCGTGACCTCTTCTGCCTTTGAAATAGAATGGCGAAAGATTTGGTAAATATCCCCTCGGTCACGCTCCATTTCCACGGATACAACCAAAGTCATCTTACTGCCAGTCAGTTCTGGGTTGATGATAGATACATCACCAACTATCACGCCCTCTTCTCTCAGCCGTTTCACTCGCTTTAAGCAAGCAGGCGGTGATAAGCCAACAATCTCAGCCAGCGCTTGATTAGGAATTCGATTATTCTTTTGAAGCTCTACCAGTATGCTTCGATCTATACGGTCTATTTCCATAATTTCTTAGAACCACTCTTTTGTGACTTATAATTTCCAATACTACGATAATTAAAAAATCTAACGCAACTTTACAAAGTAATTTCAAAATTACGATCACACCAATCGCGATAAGATCTTCTCATACAACACAATCGAATAATGGTCGTAACAATGAAATTCACTTATCAATTTTTTAAAGAACTCCTTAAAGAGATTTTCGATGTCACCTCTACGCTTTTTCGAATCATGATTCCAATCATCATCGTGATAAAAGTCATCGAAGAGCTCGGCGGTATCGTGATTCTTAGCGAATGGTTAAGCCCTATAATGGAAAGCGTTGGCTTACCAAAAGAGATGGGCTTGGTATGGGCAACCACCATACTCACTAACATCTATGCTGGGTTAATCATTCTCATCAGTTCCGATGTTCCCCTTACTGTCGCTCAAGCTTCAGTGTTAGGCAGCATGATGCTTCTCGCCCATTCACTGCCAATTGAAGGTGCGATAGCCAAAAAAGCAGGCGTAAGTTGGTTGGCGACGTTATCAGTCAGAGTCGGCGGCAGCTTGGTATTAGCATGGCTGCTGAACCTCAGTTATCAATATGGCGACTTACTCAACTACCCCGCGACTGTGCTTTGGCAACCGGAAGTATCAACGGATAGCAGTTACCTCACCTGGGCCTTGGATCAGCTTAAGAGTTTTGCGGTTATCTTCATGGTGATCTCAGCGTTATTACTGCTACTCAAGATCTTAAAGCTTGTCGGAATTGAAAAACTGATGGCAGTCATGTTGAGACCATTCTTGAGGTTGTTGGGAATCAGCAAAGACGCGACCAACCTAACCATCATAGGTATCACTCTTGGTCTTTCGTTTGGGGGCGGACTATTAATCAATGAAGCGAAAAAGGGACACATCTCCGCAAGAGACGTATTCACAGCGATCATGTTGCTCAACTTACTCCACAGTTTGATAGAGGATACTTTGTTGATCCTACTGATAGGAGCCGATTTCTACACCATATTCTGGGGAAGGCTCGTATTCTCAGTACTCGTTATCGCTTTAATATCTAACGTCATCAAGCACATCAACCCAAGAGTTTGTGAGCGTTACTTTTATCGCGATGTATCCCAATCTTAGAAGCACTTAACACTCGCTTACCTGTTACGAAAGAGCCTAAACTTGGGCTCTTTTTGATCTTCCATCACCCCGTATCGCTGTTCCAACGTCAAATACCCCTCCGTGAAGCACTTTAAAACATGCTTGAACAACTAATTGATAATATTTCTCGTGAAAATAATTTGAGAGTGATTATTTACTAAATACTCAATTATTACGTGAATTTATTAAACATAAAATATAGAACATCGCATTAGTTAATTAATACCCGACACCTTATATAAAGCACCCTCCAGCATGGTAACCATAATCCTAACATTGTTATTAACTGTTAATACTATCAATTATTAATGCATCAAAATTCATTAAATAGCTGACAATAAAATGAATAGCCGATCTTATTTGATATTAACTCTTAATGTTGAAACCGGAACGGATAATGATTTGTGATAATTATCAGTTTGATTGGTTAATTTTATAAATATATTTTGTTACATAATCAAAACTGATGGCTTGATATAAAAATGTCACACAAAACAATGGCTTTAATGGTTCTACTTTTCTCCTCACTGTCACAGGCTTCCACCATTGAGAATGATGAACTGTTGCTCAAGTCATTGATTGAACGAGGCGTTATTTGTCCCGGCTTAACCTACGAGGACAACCACGAAGCTTTGCGTATCTATCTCAACGCAAAGCAAGTGAAAGGCAGCCAGTTTGATTTAAATAATAAGCGAGAAATAGAAAGTACCAATGAGTCTGGTAATAAAAACGAGATAGAAAGCAAAAACGAGTTAACTAATAAACGTCAGATACCTAAAACACCAAAAGAGTGTATTAAGCCAAGCTCAGACAACCGTTTTGAATAAGGCTAGTTGATTCTGATATCGACATGGAAATACAAAAGGGAAATGTAATGAAGATAATGAGAAAAACATTGCTAGCTTCAGCAATGCTTACTCTATTTAGCGTCAGTAGTTATGCTAAAACACCGATTGATTTAGGTGTTATTAATGAAGACAAACTGATTGAAATGCTAGTAAGACAAGGCTTAGTCGACCAAGACGCAAGCGATGTTGCAAAACACGATGCTCTTGACCGTTACTTGAAAAATAAGATCAATTCCGGTTTTAAAGGCGATGCTCAATTCGGTAAAAAAGCGCTAGAACAACGAGCGAAAATACTCAAAGCCATCGAAAAAGGGTCTGGCGTTAAAAAAGCGAGTGTCTTCGCTTTGGAAGTCGGCACCAAGCGTACAGATAAAGTACTCGCTCTATTGGTCGATTTCCCTGATTTAAACTGGGATGACAACAAGCTGACCGAAGAGCACACCCAAATGCTCTACGAGAGCTACAACCCAGAACATTATCAAGAGTTGCTGTTTTCAAACTCTGGCTACACAGGGCCAAACGGCGAAAACCTAATCTCGATGCGTCAGTATTACCAAAGCGAATCGGGTGACAGTTACAGCGTTGCAGGTCAAGCGGCTGGTTGGTATCGCGCCTCTAAGCCTGCGTCATTCTATGGTGGTAATTCCCCGACGACCGACAACGATCTCAACGCACAAGAACTGGTTCGCGAAGCGCTGAATCAATTGGCTCAAGATCCTAGTATCAACCTAGCCGATTACGATATCGAAGATCGTTACGATTACGACGGTGACGGAAACTTCCGTGAACCCGATGGTGTGATTGATCACCTAATGGTGTTCCACGCATCTGTTGGCGAAGAAGCCGGTGGTGGCATATTAGGCCCAGATGCTATCTGGTCTCACCGATTCAATCTTGGTCGCACACATGTACTTGAAGGCACCTCTAGCTCTCTTCCTGACCGCTTTGGTGGCCAATACGCAGCATTTGATTACACCATTCAACCGATTGACGCGGCAGCGGGTGTCTGTGCTCACGAGTATGGCCATGATTTAGGTCTGCCAGACGAATACGACACACAATACACAGGCAAGGGTGAACCAGTATCTTACTGGTCAATCATGTCCTCAGGCAGCTGGGCTGGTCAAATCGGTGGCACACAACCAACAGCATTCAGCTCTTGGGCAAAACACTTCTTACAAAAATCGATTGGCGGTCGTTGGATTAACGATGATCAAATCTCGATTGATGACCTAGAAGACAACCCACAGGTTTATACGCTGTTCCAAACCACGGATAACAGCCGTCCGAACATGATTAAAGTGGATCTTCCAGAAAAACAGATCGAAGGTTTAAAACCGTTTGCTGGTGAGTATTCGTTCCACTCTCAAAAAGGCGATGACCTGAAAAACAGCATGACACGTAAGTTGGTGATTCCAGCCGGTGATTCTGCACTGCTTTCGTTCAAAACTTGGTATGAGATTGAGAAAGATTACGACTTTGCGCGCGTGCTCGTGAATGGACAAGCCATCGCAGGCAACATCACCTCAATGGATGATCCATACAATACGGGCCTAGTCCCTGCGATTGGTGGTGAGTCTGGCGGTTGGATTGATGCTGAGTTTGACGTTTCACAATGGACAGGCCAAGAAGTAGAGCTTTCATTTGAGTACATCACAGATGGTGGCTTGGCGATGGAAGGTTTCTATCTGGATAACCTTACTTTGGTTGTCGATGGTGAAGTGACTGAGATAGACGATGGTGAAAACAACTCCACCTTCGCCCTTAATGGCTACAAACTGAGTAATGGATTCCATCAAGCTCAGCACTACTACCTACTGCAATGGCGCAGCCACATGGACGTTGATGAAGGCCTAGCTAACATCAAACGCATGGGTCAATTGATGTCATTCGACCCGGGTCTGATCATTTGGTATGTAGACGAATCTCTTACCGATAACTGGGTTGGCAAGCACCCAGGTGAAGGTTGGTTAGGTGTTGTAGACGCAGACCAAAACGCCATGGTATGGGAAAACTCAGGCGAAATTGCTCAAACACGCTACCAAGTTCGAGATGCTGCGTTCTCACTCAAAGATCATACCCCAATGCGTCTTGTGAACAGCGACAATGATGTACTTAAAGATACCAGTTTGCTTGGTAACGCTAGCTTCTCTGACGACCAAGACTACACGTCTCCTCAAGCGCCTGATTCAGGACGTATCCTGACGCAGTTTGGCTTAGCCGTTGATATTTTGAATCAGAGTAACGACAACGAATACGGTGTGGTGCGCTTATCTAAAGTAAGCCAACATAACGTCGCCCCTACTGCGAACTTCGAGCTCAATGTTACTGGCCTGAACGTTTCTTCACGTAACTTCAGTTCTGATCAAGATGGTGAGATCATCAGTTATCTATGGGACTTTGGTAACGGTACAACAAGCAACGAAGTGGCACCTACTTGGTCTTACGAGCAAGCCGGTGAATACACGGTTAGCTTGACCGTTGTTGACGACAAAGGTGCCACTGGTTCATTCAGTTCTGTAGTGAGTGTTGCATCTCCAAACGCCCTACCGGAAGCAAGCGCTAAGTACATCCACTTGGGACGCTGGGTAACCATGTGGTCAACAAGTTCAGACAGTGATGGTCGTATTGTTGATACCGAGTGGACGCTTCCAAATGGAAAAGTAAAACGAGGTCGCACATTCACTTCTATCTTTCCTTCATACGGAAAGCACGAAGTGACATTGAAGATAATCGATGACCAAGGCGGGATTACGACGAAGACCATTATGGTCGACCTGTAAGTTGCTCCAACCTCAAGTCATTGAAACAAGTACGTCGCCAATAACGTACGTACTGATAAAGCAAGCTTAAGTACTGTTGTCATAGGATATAAGCCAAGACAGCAGTTTTAAGAAAACGTTATTATTTAAGCCGTAAGCAAAAGCCCTACCGACATGGTAGGGCTTTTTATTTGTCTGTATTCCAAGGAATCGTAATTTGCTCGCAGCAATAGATTTACTGATTCACACTCGATACTCGTTATACAGGCTGCTTTTGAATACGTGATTTACGTGCGCTGAACGCGAACAGTAAGATAACCGCTAACACGAATGGTAATACGTAGATATTTAGGTTCTGCCACCCTGCGGTCGATTCTAGCCAACCAGAAAGCAATGCCGTAACGGTGACACAACCAAACACAACGAATTCATTAAATGCTTGCGCCTTAGCTTTATTTTGAGGCTGGTAAGACTGGCTAAACAACCCTGTTGCAGCGATGAACATAAAGTTCCAACCTACTCCAAGTACCACCAACGCCGCCCTAAAGTGCCAAATTGATACGCCATGGATATTGATGGCAATGCTCACCACAAATAACACACCACCCGCAAGGATCATCATTCTTGAGCCGAACTTCTCGATGAGGGAACCCGTAAAGAAAGCAGGTACAAACATACCCAACACGTGCCACTCAATGACACCAGCAGCCTTAGTAAAATCGAATCCGCAACCAATCATCGCCAATGGCGTTGCAGTCATCAAAATGTTCATTACGGCGTAAGCAACCATGGCCGCAAACACAGCACCAATAAAGTTCGGCGCTTTAACGATCACACTTAAAGGATCGGCTTTGGGAGCCTGACGATTAAAAGAGACCTTAGGAAACTGAATTGTTTGTAACAAGGCTAAAGCTAAGATGTTCAAGCCGATCAGCGAAGCAAAAGCACCGATGTACAAGCCATCTTCTGACCATTGTTGAGACATGATCGCTAAGTTAGGCCCGAGTACCGCCGCCAATACTCCACCAGCCATTGATATTGAAATCGCACGGTGTCGCGCGTTTTCGTCGCACACTTCAATTGCAGCGAAGCGATAAAGCGTACCAAAACCTATACCTATCCCGAGCAAAAATGTGGCGAAGCAAAACAGATAGAAATGTTGCTGAGATAACGCGTAAGTAGCAAGGCTTGCTCCGGTAATACCCACAACATTACCGATACTAAATCCTCGCTTTCTCCCTAACTTGCCTGAAATTAAAGATGCAGGAATGGTGGCTGCCATTAAGCCCAAAAACTGTAAGGCAACAGGCAGAGTAATCATGCTGACACTGGGTGCAATCTGCTTGCCTATCAAGCCAATCACCGAGATCAGTAATATATTCCCTGTCATCAATAAGGCCTGACACAGTGACAGTAGCCAAACATTTCTATTCATCTTCGTTCCTAAATATGAGCACAGTGGGTCACTAGACCAAAAATCCAACAGAGTCGCAACACTTTGTTACGTGTGATGAATTCAAGTAAATGGCCATTCTCTTGATAACTCGAACAATATTCCACCAAAGATACCGTGTTCTTCTCGGCTTGACGTTCTGAACGTTGAAATTATCATGACTTAAGATAATAATAATTTTTTGTTATTCATAAGCTTTGTTGTTCATGAGCTTTGCTACTTAGAAGCTCTTTGATTTATGAGCTACGGAATTTAAAGGTGAGTATGATTAATCCACTTTGGCTCAATACATTTAAGACTCTGGTTGAAGTTGGACATTTCACCCAAACCGCAGAAAAGTTGTACATGACACAACCAGGAGTGAGCCAGCACATCAAGAAGCTTGAACAAGCTTGCAATTGTGACCTGCTATCTCGGGAAAATAAAAGCTTCGAGCTGACCGAACAGGGTCGGATTATGTATCGCTATGCGCTCAAGCTAGAAAAAGACCAAGAAGATTTATTCGAATCTCTGAGTTTTGATAATCCTTATGCTGGACAATGTCACCTGTCTTGCTCTGGTTCACTCTCTTTACGTCTGTACCCCAAGCTTCTTGAACTTCAGCAGCAACACCAAGATCTGAGCATTAACTTAGAAGCGGCTCCAAACAAAAAGATATTGAATGACCTGATCCAAGGCACCACCGATATCGGCATTGTTAGGCACTCCCCAAACGACAGTTACTATCAGAGCCAAGTCATTGGTAAAGAAGCACTCTGCCTCATCGTTCACAGCAGTCTGGCTCACTTAGAGATAACACCACAAGTACTGCACGACATTGGCCTTATTGCGCATCCAGATTCTGCTCACTACCTGTCTTTGTATTTCGATTTGTGTGGAGACAAGGATCTCGCGAACATCAACGTTAATGAAATACCAAGATCTGGCTACATCAATCAGCTTCACCAGATCTTGCTGCCAGTATCGAAAGGGCTTGGGTTTACGGTTTTACCTGCGGGCGCTGTAGAGCATTTTCCAGAACGCGATAAGTTGTATGTTGTCCCGCCAAAAGTGGAAGTTGAAGAAACACTGTATTTGGTTCAGAAGCGGAACCGAAAACTACCACACAGATACAACACAGTGATCAAGCTAATCAAACAAAACGTCAGTAATTAGTTCGGTACAAATAGACTTAAAGCCTTTAGCTAGTCGGTTATTTCGCTGTAAGAGCTAAAGGCTTTAATGTTGAAGTGATATTTATAAAAGACCGCTACTCAGAAGCGCCAAGCCCCTCTTTAGCTCCTTCAAAGTCGTAGTTATCTAACGCACTTCGAACATCTTTAAGAACAACAGAATGCGGATACTGTGCCTGTAACTCAGTCACATATTGAGTTGCATCGTTATCATAAGCCTCGAGCAGTGATAACAATTTAGTGCGCTGCTCTTGCGTGATAAGAGGTGAATCCAATGCTTCATCACTACTTAGCTCGGTTTCCTGAGTACATGCCGCATCAGCGTCTTCAGCGCAAGGCATATCAAAGCTGCTCCCGAGCTCTTTAATCAGCTCAACTAGCTCAAGTTCACCTTGTTTAAGATCCTGCTCATTACACGCCTTATTATGAGCCTTGTGTGCTAAATCACTGAGTCGTTCAGCTAATCGTAATCCACCAATCGAAGCAGCCATACTTTTTAAAGTATGAAGATTACGCTCTAACGTTTCCCAATCGCCTTGTACTAAGTTATCAGAAGCTTCCGACATCGTATCTGGCGCGCCTTGGCAGAACCTATTAAGCATCTTGGCTTGCAGTCTCACATCATGATAAGTCAGTTGCTCAAATCTCGACTGAGAGAAAATAGGTGGCTCAATTGAGGCATCAGAGCTTAATACCGCACTCTCATTAGAATCAACAGTCTGTTTCGTATGTGAAGACGAGTCAGATGGCGCTCGACCTCCTACTAGCACCTCAGGAACAATGTACCTCGTAATCAAAGACATCGCTTTATCAATAACAATTGGCTTATCCAAGAAGTCGGTTACACCCGCTTTCCTCGCTCGTTGTTTCGCATCGGCAAACACATTGGCCGACATTGCAACAATCGGTACATCTGTATCAAACTCGCGAATCAAACGGGTTGCTTCAAAGCCATCCATAATCGGCATTTGAAGATCCATAAAGATTATCTCGTAGTCGTTATTTTGAGCTAATTCCAGCGCTTCCTTTCCGTTTTCAGCAAGATCCGCATTCAATTTAGAACGACTGAAAAATGCTAAGGCTAGATCTTGGTTCAGCTCATTGTCTTCAACCAATAGTACTCTTTGCCCTTTGAACTCAACCTGATAATCCAACTGCAGCTCTTGGGCTTTAAAGTCGGCTAACTCATCCGCGCTTACTCGTGGCAATGTCAGCACAAATGAGAACTCACTGCCCTGCCCGTAAACACTCTCCACAGTAATTTGACTGCCCATCGCGTGCACTAATTTCTGGCTAATGTTAAGCCCAAGCCCCGTACCACCAAACCGACGGGTCGTTGTGCTATCCGCTTGGCTAAAGGCTTCAAACAGCTTATGCAGATTCTCATCCGAGATGCCTATCCCGGTATCCATCACACTCACCTTCATGGTTAGGCTGTTATCGTTAGACTCGACAAGGTCCACAGTTAACGCTACGTTGCCTTTTTCCGTAAACTTAATCGCGTTGCCCACAAGGTTGAGTATGACTTGAAACAACCTTAATGGATCGCCTTGTAATGGCGTGTCTAACTCTGGGTCTATGACCATCGACAAATTGAGTTGCTTCTCAGCCGCTTTCGACTCCATCAACTCAATCACATCTTTAAAGGTCGTCACGGGATCAAACGGGATGTTATCAATAACAAGTTGCCCTGCTTCTATCTTTGAAAAATCAAGGATGTCATTGATGATGCTGAGTAAAGAATGACCTGAACGATGCACTTTTTCGATATAATTTCGAGCGACAGGATTAGATATTTCGCCAATCGCCAGAGAAGACAAACCAATAATGGCGTTCATTGGGGTTCTTATCTCATGACTCATATTGGCTAGGAACTCAGATTTAGCTTGGCTAGCCAAGTCGGCTCTCTCTTTTTCTTCTTCCAGTTGTTCATTTAGACGCTTCATCTCAGAGATATCAAAAGCCCAGAACAGTGTTGCTAATTCACCATCTAACTCAAACAAATAGTAACTGACTAACGCAACAAAGCGGGTTCCATCAGACTTCCTAAGTACCAACTCTCTATTTTCAACCTTGCCATTGAGGCTAAGCTCATTATGTATTGCGTCACGGACATCTAAAGAGTCGTGAATAGAGGCCACATCGATAGAGGACAGTTCTCGATCTTCAACCCCAAATAAGCGCTTCGCAGTGTCGTTTGCATAACGAGCCTTCTCCTCAAGTACAACAGCAGCGGCAATTGGAGAGCTGTTCAACATATTGTAAAGTTGCTCCTGAGCTTTCTTAAGCGCCTCTGTTGCATCATTGGCGATGCTGATCTGCTTAGCGAGCTTTCGATTCCAAAAAACAATAAGTAACACAATGATCAAAGAAAAAGCCGAGATGGTGTAAACCAACTCGTAATCAACTCTTTCTATTGCCTTTGGTGCCGCCCACTTTGCTGAGATTTTCTGATGGTCTTCAGCAGAAATACCCTCAATCGCTTTATTTACAATAGTAAAAAGCAAAGGTTGAGACTTGGTGACATGTAAAGTTGGTGAGAGGAAAAAATCGAGTCGACCGATAATTCCAATCTCTCGGTGACCAAATGAGTCAATGAGATAGTTGAGGACATCGACCGTATCGATCATGCCATCTAAGGTTTTATTATCTAATCTGTTGAGCCCGTCTTCCGTAGAATCTACCTTTACCCATTCAACGTTCGGGTACTTATCTAAAATCGCGTTAGTATTTGCCGCATTCTTCAAGATGCCGATTTTCCAACCATCAGCTTCTTCAAGTACCAAGCTACTAACGTCTCTTCTCGATGCAATGGCCAAACGACTTGAAAACAAGCTTTTAGCTGCTTTGACGTTATCCCCTAACGAGCGATTTTCTTGAGCAGCAGAGACCAGTTCTACCTCATGATGATCAACCAAGCTTCGAGTCTCAGACCAACTTTCAACGTTTACATGGTTAATACTTAACCCTGTTTTTTGCTCAATAAGCGTTAAATAATCGTCAATCATCCCGATATACTCTCCGGTATTTGATACCGCCTCATAAGGGAGAGAGTTTGGATCGATACCTATCCTCACATCTGGGTTATCTTTGATCCATTGTCTTTCTTTTGGGCTTAAATTTAAAATCTCGCCAATTAAATTGTTTGCTTGATACACATCTGCGATATAGCGTTTGGCCGATTCACCAAACGAATCAAACTGCTCGACCGCAGGAAAATAAACGTGGTTTCGTTCTAGTGATTTAGTATCAAAATAGAAAGTCATCGAACCAGAGTTGGTACTCCCTCCCTTGGTTCTATAATTCGCCACCTTGGTGACTGATGAAAAGTGAGAGGTATTTTTCTTCTCTCCATATTCATCAACTAGGTTGCCTATGTACCAAGATTTGATCGGGCGACTATTGTTATCCGCTTGTGCGGTGATCACCTGAAAAGAACTGTCCGTGTCGAAAATTTCAAACACTTCCATCAACTCTTCAAAGCGGTCATTGACGATAAAATACGCAGATATTTGCGCGATAATATTCGCTTTTTTAAGGACTTGGCTTAAGTCACTCTGCACCTGCATCTCGATAATTTGGTTTAAGCCGTCATCCGCCTGCTTAAGCCTTTTAATCGCGGCATTGAAACTATCTCTGATTTCTTCACTCTTAAAGTCAACATAGATCGGATACTCAATCTTATAATCGTCATGTAACGTTAGCTCTGCCATTTCGATAAAACGAGTATTGGTGATAAACCATTCCAGTACTCTGCGTTCAACCATTAACAGGTCAACATTTTGAGCCCTAAGCTGTGAGAATGCCGATTCAAGATCTTCGTAGTCTTCGACACGATCAATGTCTAACTTGCCCTTCAATACTTCAACAGAGTTTTTAATTGGGGAGGTCTCGTCAAACAGTAGCGCCCCCAATGACAACTCTTTTGGGATTGGAGGTTAAGTTTGCGTCGAGCGAGTGAAACAGGAACAAACTCAACATTAAGAACGTTATCACTTAAAAAGTGCACATTAGGATCATCAAACTGAACACCAGAAACAAAGGCTATAGAATTATTGTTATCGATGGCCTTTCTAGCGGCGCTAGGAGGGAGAGTGACAACGTCACCTAACTTATATCCCATATCATTAAGTGCACGCTGAAGAATGTCGTGTTCTAGTCCGACTGCGGTGCTGTCTGGGTACATATACGGAGGGTTACCAAAGCCGAATACGCCCTTTAATGGCACTCGATAAGGAGAACTGTCTAACCACTTTGATAGAATCTGGTTCTTATTGTCCACATCGAAGGTTTCAATCTGCTTGTTTATTAGCGTCAGCAGCTCTGTTTCATCGGTTCGGACCACCATTGATGCTTCTAACCTTTTCCAGTGCTCCAGAACATAATTGACCGCTAAATCATGAACACCAATTTTTTTTGCCAGATCCATGGTGGTGATTGGCTCACCTACAATGCCTTCAACATCGCCTTCCCCTAAAGCTCGTACCGCATCAATAACATTTTCAAAGTCGACTCTCTCAACAGAGCTCAACCTCACTCCTGCGCGCTCCAAATCAATGTTTTCATTAACCATGGCAATACGACGCTTATGATTTTGATCTAAGTTGGTATCAATCTTATTGTCAATAGGAACAATCACAGCAACCTGATAAGGAATATACGGTTCACTCGCAAGAAACCGTCCACCTTCACTAGGGTCAAATTGCTGAAATGGGAAGATATCTCCTCGTCCATCTAACAAGGCTTCTTTCGCCTCAACACGAGATCCCACGCTGATAAATCGAGCATGAACACCAAATCTATTCTCAAGGTCTAATGCCCAATCTTTTATGATCCCAGACACTTGTCCGTCATCATCAATAAAGGAATATGGGTAATGGTCGGTAAGGGTAATAAAAGTTACGGTTGGCTTATCTGCTAACCACTGGTTTAGTTGGGCGTCCGTCGCTTCATCAGCATGAGCACTACGAATAAGCAGTGGCCACGCCAATAGCACAAGCACAAGAGAAACAACAAAACGATATAGCGACGACATTAAGCGCTCACTCATCTTTAAACTTCTCTTTGATACTTAATATTTGAGGTAGGTTTTCAAACAGTAAATCGACAATTCGAGGGTCAAAGTGTTTGCCTTTTTGCTCTTCAAACAAAGCGAGCGCTTCATCGACACTCCACGCTTTTTTATAAGGACGCTCTGCCGTCAGTGCATCAAATACATCAGCGACCGCAGCAATTCTTCCTACTAAAGGAATTTCTTCACCCGCGATCTGGTTTGGATAACCACTGCCATCCCATTTTTCATGATGATATTGTGCTACCTGAATCGCCATGCGCATCAGCTTGGAGTCACTCTGTCTTCCAAGGATCTCAACACCATACTCGACATGCTTCTGCATGATGGTCCATTCGTCGACGTCCAATTTACCAGGCTTGAGTAACACACTATCTGGAATACCAATCTTGCCAATATCGTGCATTGGAGCCGCGTCACGCAGGGTTTCAGCGTCTTCGTCTGTCATGCCTAACGCCTTGGCTAATATTTCGCAATAATGGCTCATACGCATTACATGCATGCCGGTTTCATTATCTTTAAATTCAGCCGCCCTACCCAATATGTTAAGGGTCTCTAGCTTACCCAGATTGATCTCTTGAGTTTTCTCTTTCACCTGACTAAACAACGCACGTTGCTGGTCATAAAGAGCAATATGGGTTTTTACACGTTGTAGTGCAATTTCAGGTGTAATTGGCTTCGTTAAATAATCAATTGCACCTAAGGACAAGCCTTTCACTTCAGCTTCAGGGCCAATCTTCGCGGTAACGAATATAATGGGGATATGCGCAGTATTTGGCTGAGCTTTTAATTGACGGCACACTTCGTAGCCATCGATGTCAGGCATAATGATATCAAGGAGAATAAGATCAGGCTGAGGTACCATCTTGGCAATCTTAATACCGATGGTACCGTTAATCGCAACCTTTACTTGATAAGTATCTTTGAGTATTGCAGTTAACACGTCCAAGTTGCTCGGGGTGTCATCCACGACTAACACTATAGGCTTACGACTCATTGATACCTCATATAAAAATCAAACAGTTATAATCATAGTGTAGATGGCTTTTCGTACCTCTCAACATGAAAAAGACAAATGTTTGTTAAAAATGAAGGATAGATCTTCGAGTGACATCAAACTAACGGTGAGTTGATATGCATGTCAGAAACTCGTCGTACAAACTTTATACAATTCATCGAGTAACTCACCTTAGTGTTCATTTTGGTCGCTAGATGGATGTCCATATCGGCATTCGAAACTAGAACAATCTATCGACTCAGGAACCTAACGACCTGAGTAGTACATACAGATTCGAACGCCATCGAACTCGCGAATCTCAAATGGGATCTCGTAGATAGACTCCATCACGGACTTTTCAACCACTTCCGAAACCTTACCTGACTTAACCACTTGGCCTTTTTTCATCGCGACAATGTTATCTGAATAGCAAGAAGCAAAGTTGATGTCGTGAATCACAATAACCACCGCTTTATTAAACTCATGCGCTAAACGACGCAGCGTCTGCATGATTTCAACCGAGTGTTTGATATCTAGGTTATTCAGTGGTTCATCTAAGAACACATAGTCAGTATCCTGCGCTACAACCATTGCTATGAATGCCATTTGACGCTGACCGCCACTGAGCTCATCAAGGTATTTATTTTGAATATCAGTAATACCTAAATGCTCTAGAGCTGTATCAACAATCTTGTTGTCCTCGTCCTTCAAGCGGCCTTGAGAATGTGGGAAACGACCAAAACAGACCAACTCACGAATCGTAAATCGCATATTGATGTTGTTTGACTGTCTTAAGACGGCAAGGTGTTTCGCCAACTCTTTGGTATCCCATTCAGCCAGTAATTTATCGCCAATAACGACCTCGCCCGCATCACTTTCGGTTAAGCGACTCGCCATAGAAAGCAGCGTACTTTTACCCGCACCATTTGGGCCAATGATAGAAGTCACTTCTCCTTTCGGGAACATAGTACTGGCATCATCAACCACGAGTGACTTGCCATACTTCTTAGTTAAACCTGTTAATTTAATCACTACTTACTACCTTTACTGAATTCTGGTGCGTAACAACAAGAACATAAAATACAAACCACCGACCAAGTTAATGATCACACTCACTGTGGTTTCAAACGCCATTACTTTTTCGATAAACCATTGGCCTGAAACCAATAGCACTACCGCTAACAAACTGCTTGCGATGATAAGCACACGATGTTGATAAGATTTGAATATCTGACGAGCTAAGCTCACGGTGATCAAACCAAAGAACAGCACAGGACCAACCAAAGCAGTCGATACCGCGACCATCACTGACACAATCACCAAAGTAATCTGAGTCAGTCGCTTGGTGTTCACACCCAAGCTTGTTGCGTTATCAACACCAAGCCAAAGTACATCAAGCTTAGGCGCTAACAGCCACAGGCCAAGTAGGCTCAAACCCAATGGAATAAGGCTGAGATAAACCAGTTCTCCTTTCACATTATTGAAGCTTGCAAACATCACATTCTGCAGCACTGCAAATTCATTCGGATCAATCAACATCGCTAGGAAGTTTGAAAGGCTAGAGAATACGCTGCCACACACAATACCAATCAGCAGCAGTGTAAATACGTTGTTTCGCTTGCTCTTAAAGTAAAAATGGAACAGAGCAAATGAAAACAAGATCATTACAGAGACAGACAATGAGAAGTTCGCGATTGAATCAATAACCCAAAAGCTGGTACCACCCAAGACAAACAAAAGTGACGTTTGAACCAACATGTACAAACTGTCAAAGCCCAGGATTGAAGGCGTTAAAATTCGATTATTAGTTATAGTTTGAAACACCAATGACGATGCTGAAATAGCCACCGCAGCCAACACGATCGACAGCAGTTTGGGTAGTCGTAGAGACAAGAAGAACTCATAGTTATCCCACGTAAGTCCCTGGCCCACAAATACTGCCGCCATACACAAAGACGCGATGGCCAGAATCGCAATTTTTACTGAATCACGCATTCGACTTGTCTCTCATGATTAGGTAGATAAAAATCAAGCCACCGAAGATGCTGATTACCATCGAGATTGGAATCTCATAAGGGAAGATGACGATTCGAACTAACAGGTCACAAGCCAACACCAAGATAACGCCCCAATAGGCTGTCCAAGGTAGGATCTTCTTCATATTGTCGCCCATCATCAGGGATACAATGTTTGGCACGATAAGGCCAAGGAAAGGGATGACACCAACAATCATCACTACAGAAGAAGCACAGATAGCCACCAACGCAACACCAATGAAAACGATCTTCTGGTAATTCAGGCCGATGTTTTTTGCAAAGCTCTCGCCAATGCTCGCCGCACTGAACTGACTCGCGAAGTAGTAAGCCAATATACAAGCAGGCACTGCGAGGTAAAGAATTTCATAGCTGCCTTGCAACACACTCGCAAAGTTCGCCATTGTCCATGCCGACATGGTTTGTACTAAGTCGTACTTATAAGCAATAAAGGTTGTTAGAGACGAAACAACGTTGCCATACATGATGCCAATCAAAGGCACCAACACCGCATTCTTGAACTTCAGGTGTTGTAGAAAACGGACCAATAGCATGGTTCCGAAAACCGCAAACGCGAAAATGAAACCTAAGTAGCTCCATTGCGCTGCATTGCCTAGCACTAGAATACCGACTATGTACCCAAGCATGGCGCAGTCAATGGTGCCCATAGTCGAAGGCGCGGCAAACTTATTTTGCACGATCTGTTGCATGATCAAGCCAGCGACACTCAAGCCCGCACCGGCAAGCACAATCGCGAACAATCGAGGGATTCGACTAACAACATAAATAGAGTTGGCGTGTTGGTTGCCATTGAAGAAGTCGCTAAAACTGATCTCAGCGACTCCAATCATCAATGACATAACGCATAACACAACAAGAAATACAGCAGCGGCAATGGGTTTCAACATAGAAATAATACTAAAGGTAGGGCTCTTTGAGTCCGTATGAAAAGTGAAAAAGGGCTTATAAGAACGCTCTTATAAGCCCGAAAATCTGATGATTAGTAACTATTGAATCGTACGCTCAATATCACCTAACATTCGGTGAATCGCTGTCACGCCACCACCAGCCAAATACCAAGCACTTGAATCAAGGTAAACGATGTTGCCTTGCTGCGCCGCAGGTGTCGCCGCAACTAATGGGTTATCAAACAGCTGTTGTGCGCGACCTTCTGATTTGCCAATCGCTTTTTCGCGGTCAAGAACGTAAAGCACTTCAGGTTTTGCGTCAGCAATGTATTCGAACGAGATTAGGTTGCCGTGAGTCCCTTTAATTGGAGCCACTGTTGCACTCTTTGATTCCACGAAACCAAAGTCATCAAAGATGATTGAGAAACGGCTGCCTTTGTTAAACATCGCGATGTTGTTACCGTTGTTCATTAGCATCATTGCTGAAGTTTCGTCAGACGCTACTTTGTCATTTACAGCAGTGATTGAACCTTGAGTCTCTTTAATGATCGCTTCTACTTCAGCTTGCTTACCAAAGATGTCACCTAGCGCGCGCCAGTTTTGCTGAGCATCAGCCCAGTATTTATCACCTTCAATAGAGAACATGACCGTTGGAGCGATTTGTGCCAGCTTGTCGTAAACCTTAAGCATGCGGTTTTCCGCGATAATGATGTCAGGCTTCAACATGTAGATAGCTTCAAAATCAGGTTCACTCAATGATCCTGTATTTGCTGTCGTTTCTTTGTACGAAGCTAGGTAATCAGGCAGCAAGCTATGAGGCGCACCAACTGGCTGTACACCAATTTGATCAAGCACATCCAAGCTACCAAAGCCAAGTACTACAACGCGCTGTGGTACTTCAGTAAACTGCGCCGTGCCCTTTACGTGTTCAATGGTCACGGTTTTCGCTTGAGCGGTCATCAGGAATGATGATGCAAGAACGATGGCAAGCCCGCTTAACAACTGGCGAACTGAATTGATTGTTTTCTTCATGTTTCTTCCTTTGCCATTGATACTAACCACCACTCATGACAATGAAAGTCACATTACTCATAGGTGAGCATGAGGCGTACACAACGGCTAAATAACGATAATTTAAAGTCTGTCATTACTTTGATAACAAACCAGTAACGCAAGTGAGAACTATTATCAATTATATTTGCGTTAAACTGGAGACACAACAACTTTATTATTCAGAAATGTAAAAGTGAGTATTCATATTATGCGTAGGAGAGATATTAGGAATCAGAAATAGCAAAAGGACGTGCAGAGGAAAATGATCATCAATCTGAAGAATAAACTGATGGGGAAAAGTGCCCGCCCCCCTGTAATTACAAAGCTAAATCACAGAATTACGACGTTCAATCTCCTAATCACAACGCTAAACCTCAGAGTTACGAATTGCAATTTACAATGTAAAAATTATATATAACAGAGACTTAACAACCACTAAATTAGCTGAGTAAATAAAACCACTAATGACAAAGAACACGAAGCGGTGCAAAGCCAAACATCGGTCAGGTATCATGGTGAATTACCTGTCCTTCGCTCATTTAACTCTCAACAAGCGACGGAAAATCATTCAAAAATATTTTTAAATTAAATTAAAAATAGGGTTGCAATTCAAAAAACTAGGCGTATAGTGCCTCACTTGGCTCTAATCTATAGAGCTGTTAATGCTAAAGTAAGTCCAAGTTCCTCAAAGACAGTTCTCGATTTCCTCGTTACACCATCTCTGCGTCAGCTTTCACCTAGATAGTCATTCAATAGCTTTTAAATTCGATCCTCACTACCGATCTATCGTCATTCGCTCTTTTGTTAGCGAAGTCAAAATAGATCGATCACTTAAAATATAAATGTAATAAACACAAGGCACAGTTATGTCACGCAGAACAACACGACAAACCCATTGGTACCAACTATCACGCGACAAATCAGTCAATAAACTAAAAGGTAATAAATGCTCAAGATTAAAATAGACTTACACAAAGAAGAAATTTCATGGGTCACAGAGATTCGACAGCTCAATAGCGATATACTCCACCGCCACATATTGCCCAAGCTACAACATCACAGTTATCTCATCGACTTTGAATTTAATGAACGAGAAAGCATCGGAACTATTGTTTCAGGCAACGGAAACACCCTAGGACATTTCACACTCCTATAGCATTTCCCATAGGCTACAAAAAGAAACACCGTTTAGTCCCAAAGATGTAAAAGATGTCACCCTCAATTCGCTCTAGCAGAACAAAATAGAGTAGAAGTAAAACAGAACAGAAACCTAGCCCTTTTTGCATTTCACACGCGGCTAACGCTAGCTAGGTTATCGTACTTCTATTGAAACCAACTTATATCAAACTCTGAATCACCAATGAGTCATTATCAGTGCACTCATGGACTAATAAGTTAACGGCATCGACCTTAACTTCTGATCAAGAGTATATAAGTGTTCTGCAGCTTGCATGTGTTGAGGGTAATCACTGAATTTCTCACGATTCTCCTCATTCATCTTACATGTCTCATCCACCAGCATTAATTTCCAATACAGCTTTGTTGTATGCAGCATCGCCAGTAAAGGTTTGAATACCTCTTTTTCATAAGCTTGAATCAATTCTTCAATCAACTCATCACGTTCGTCTTCACTTGCGATTGAACCATTGGTTGCCGACAACACTTTTTGATACTTCAGATTTTGTTGCAGCTTATCCATGACCGTTTGGTTTTCTTCCGCTAACTCAACAAGCTTCGACTTAATAATGTTCACCCAATTCTCTTGGCTAAGAACCCCATCATCGATACTCGCAAAATCTTCGCGTATTTGACGTTCGACGTCTTTTTGAGCTTTCTTCAAAACCGCACGCACCTTTTGGAAAGGCAGCTGATATTCCTTACTTAGCTCGATAATCAGTTTATGAAAACCACCATTTGGAAGGTGTAAGTTTTCCTTAAACGTCGCCATTGCAGCTTCTTGCTGATCGGTAAGGTGAGTCATTCTGTTTCCTATTCTTTTATCACTTATGGTGCTGAACCCACGATCATACCATTATTAGTCACAGTTTTTAGGTAACTTGATGAGTTACACCTAGGTACGTACTTAATTTCTCTCTACCCTTTATCTTTTGGCTGGTTTTCACACTATTTGGCACTAAATGGTAAGTTTCTATCGATGAATATTCGTACATTAGTTGCACAGGGTACATCGCCAGACAGGAGTTATTACTTACATATGAAAGACAACCGCGAGAAATGAGAAAACACATGACCTATTCAGAATATAAAGAATCCGATTTGCATAAGTGCGTGACCATTGGTGCAGAAGCAATGCTCTCAATTACCAAATTTGCCTTTAAAGCCACTACCCTTTTATTTCGATTTTTCCGCTGGCTTATCGTATCGGCTTATACCTATGTGATGAAGTGATCCTTTATTGGAGTCGTTGTTTTCATTACAACTTATCTAAACACCAAAAAGCGCACCCTATTAGGGTGCGCTTTTTTTATGTCTATTTCTTTACCTAAAATTTGAGACCAACTTTCTATCATCAGTGGCGTTAAATGGTAAAACTCATAATCGAATAAAAACCATACTACACCTGTTCCAACGAAACAGACTTCTAACTTATACAGGTACTAAAATGAAAAAGATTGCACTTAAAATTGTAGGACTAACGGTTTTGGCTTCTGCGCTAACTGGTTGTATCGGCAGTAACGCCGTAACAGGGAAAGTAATGAAATTTAACGTTGAAGTTGTCGATAACCGCTATGCTCGTGCAGGTGTAAACTTCTTATTAGCACCTGTATACGGTATTACAACTGCAGCAGATTACGTAGTATTCAACTCCCTCGAATTCTGGACAGGTAAAAACCCAATCAGCGGTGCACCACACGTATTCGATACGAAAACTGACACTCACTTCAAAGTGAACGATGACCTTGATCCGAGCCTTAAAGAAGCGCCTGTAGGGCCAATTTCAAACAATCGTACAATTGAAACAGGTGAGATGATTAAGATCGACGAGAACACAGTTCAAATGGACATCGTATATACCTCTGGTGAAACGGCAACTCTGACTGGCATCAAAGATGGTCAAAACGTTAGCTATTACATGGATGGTCAGCTTGTATCGCAAACGACTATCGCTGAATTAGAAAAGATTCAAGGTTCTGAAGCTTAAGATTCGTAGCCCATATAGATTTTTAAGATCGTAAAAATATAACAAGCCCGGCAATTGCCGGGCTTGTTTGTATGTGACCTATTGGGATTGAGACTGTGTAAGTCGAACACTCACCAAACTCGCCACCATGATAGCCAAGTAAAAGCTGCCGATAATGGATTCCATAAACACAAAGAACTGAGCAATAGGCAAAGCCGGTGAAATATCTCCATAGCCAACGGTGGTCAGAGTGATAAAACTAAAGTACATCGCATTGAACAAATTCGTTAACCAGACTTGCTCTTCCAAACCGTAAAATGCACTAGGAAAGATTTCCAAAATCAACAAATAGATAATCGACCAAGCAAACCCCAACAATAAGTAAATACAGATCGATCCGATAATGTGATTGGGGGTTACCGTTTTTGCTTTCATCACCTGTTTTAACGCCGAGTAAATGTGTGAGAACAAGAACACAGCCAACGCCAATAACGTCACTATCGACAGGTTATAACCTTCCAAAAACGAAAATACACCTGATACGGACGCTGTTATCAACAACAGACCATACCAAGATCGATACAAGGCTCGTTCTCTATGGATACCAGCAATTGAGCACGCTAAAGTAATGATAATGAGAAATAGTATTGTTTTCTGACCTTGTGGGTAAAATTGCTGCATCACCGCACAACCAAAAAACAGCACTAACAATGCATAAAACAAGAAGTAGAAGTTGTCGTCTTTCGAGACTGGCTTCATCTATTTTTCCTCTGTCTCTTCTTGGTCTTTTTCAGTTTCTGCTTGGTTTTTATCTTCAAGTCCTAGCCACGCCATCATCAACTCATAGGTCAAACTCAATATCACAGCACCCACGAACAAACCGACGATTCCTGACATCGCCATTCCGCCCAACGCACCTAATAAGATAACCAACATTGGAATGTGAGAGCCACGGCTCAACAGTACTGGCTTCAAGATAGCATCACTACCACTGACTAAAATACACCACACTAAGAACAAGCTCGCCGCCAACGTCGATTCAACGCTGAACATGTAGATAATCGCAGGTAATAGAGCAAGAATCGGTGGAAGTTGGATAATTGCAACTAGCAGCACAGCTAGCGCCCATATGGCAGCGGCAGGCACGCCTGCAATCACCAAACCGATTGCCGACATAATTGATTGAATCACAGCCACACCAATCACACCTTGCACAACACTGCGCACCGTCGATTTAGAGAGCTGCACCAATTCTTCACCTTTACCACCCGTTAAACGCGCCACTAAATGAGTCACACCTGTTTGGCATTTATCAGCATTACTCATGAATGCACCGGCAATGATGGTCGAGATGATAAATTGAATGAAACCACCTCCCAATGAGCCCAGAACCGACGCTGCTTTGGTCGCGAATATTTTCAGCTCTTCCGCATACTTGATGAACACGCTTTCTATGTTGGATGAAGCGTGAACTAAAACCGCATAAACTTTTTCACCAATCAACGGAATCTCTTGCAAAGACTCTTTCGGTTTAGGCAAGGACAATGTGCCATCTTGAAGCCCCGTCATCAGGTCAGAAGCACTGGTATATATACCGGAAGAAAGCGCGGCCAAAGGAATAAACAGAAGAATAACACCAATAAAACTCAGCAATGCACTGGCTTTACCTTTCGATATCCCCGTTTTATTTGAAATCGCCACAGCAACAGGGTACAGCGCAGTCGCAATGATCGCCCCCCACACCACCAAAAGAATGAATGGGCGCAAAATCGAAAAACACCAATACACGAGCATGGCAATCGCTGCAATTTTTATGGCAGCGTCTATCGCCTGTTTTGAAAAATCATCGGTTAACTTCATGAGACGTCCTTGTTAGACAGAATTAAGGCTGATTTTGTAGGAACTTCCAATTCCGAGTTTCTAGGAATAGAGAAGCTAAAATCATATATATGCCAATTAATACTAATTGGAATATGCGTATAAGAGTGTTGCTATCGATGTCGCCTGAGCTCATCAATGTGCTACCAACCAGTACGAGCAACGTACTAAATGCAGTGGCGAAAATCGGCGCTTTTTCGGGAACCGTGTAGATCTTTTTGGCAATCACAATAGCAACCAAGCCTATGAATAAAGAGTAGAAGATAATATTGGGAACAATCGAAAGGATTGAAAAAGCCGCTATCGCGAGTAAACCCCCAATACCATTACTGATCACCAGAAATGCACTCAACTTGACCGACTTTTCCGAAGTAATCATTAGTGACAATAATGCAATAAACATCATGGTTAGCAATGCTTCAGATATCTGAAATATAAAGAAAAAACACACAACAGGATAAGAGATAATCATGGCGCGGAAAGCTGCATACCAACGCTCTCTTCTGTTGAATGGCGCCGACGCAAAGCCGGAGAATTCAGTTTTCGGTTCAGGGAAAAAGATATGAACCAGCGCAAAAATAGTCACCGAAACCACACCAGAGGTGGCCAAGCCAGATGCTAATAATACCGAGACTCCAGGGTTATCAATCGCCATAAATGGCAACATCAGTACAGCAATTAATAATATGGTTGCGAACAGATTCCACTTAGGGTCAACAAATAAGTAGTAACCCCAAAGCATCACTAGCCCCACCAAAATCAATAATGGAACTGGATAATGGGTAATTCCTCGCGACAACAATAACCCTAACCCCATGGTCACTACTACCGCCAAAAGCAGTTCATAGACCGTCTCCTTATGAAGGCTTGGTTTATCAATTAGAAACTTAGCGGTGAACACTGGCGCTACAAATGCGAGCGGCCAGTTAATCCACGCAGCCAAAAACACAGCTAACGTAACCCCAACGGTATACCGCAGGATCCGTTGTTGTGTTTGTTGGTCAGGGATCGATTTATCGGACATAAGACAACACGCTAATCAAACGAATCCACACTTTGCCTATTGCGTTGAATACAAAGTTATCACCACTATAAACAATCACATCCGCCTGCCCACCAACTCGGAGCATACCTTGCATCTCATCTCGTTCAAACTCTATGGTGATAGGAAGCATCTGTGTTTGACGTAACCACCCCGTTTGTTGGCTAGCTTGAGCAAGTTTACCTGCTTGATCATTTTGCCCCCAATCAACCCCCCAATCGATGCTGCTCACTCGACCTTTCACAATTTGTCCTGGAGCAAAATCCAATGCCACTTCAACTTCATCACCGACCGTTACGTTGCCAAGGCTATTTTCACGATAATAAGCTTCAATCCAAATATCTTCCGTTGAGACAAAAGTCATGATCGGTTGACCTGCTGAAGCGTAAAAACCTTCAGATAAGCTAAAGTTAGAAACTCCACCTTGTGTCGGTGCGGTAATTACGGTGCGCTCTAAGTTCAATTGAGCTTGTTCAAGAGCCAGCAACGCCGCTTTCACTTGGCTATTTTCTTCACCTTCTTTACCCATTTGTTTCTTTGCACGATCAAGGTCAGCTTCCGCATTCACAACTGCTGCTCGAGACGTCGCTAATGCTGCTCGCGCTTTATCTGCGTCTGATTTAGAAACGACACCTTTGTCGGCCATCTCTAAAACACGCTTTGCTTGTAGTTTAGTATTTTGTCTTTCAACGATCGCTGAAGTAAGTTTCGCTTGAGCTGAAGCAATGCTAGCGGTTTGAGCTCCCACATTTTGGCCTGCAATCTCTAGATTTTGCTCTGCTTGTTGTACGGCAATTCGGTAATCAGACTCATCCAAAATGGCTAACTTATCGCCTTGATTAACCAATTGGTTCGGCTGAACTAAGATATCTAGCACTTTACCCGACACCTCAGGCTTTATAGGAACGATATAGCCCTTTACACGAGCATTGTCAGTAATAGGGATGATGCGATCTGAGATAACACTGAAGATCAACATAAACGCCACAAATAACAGCAGGTAATTTGTTATCTTTCTTACTTTGTCTTTTCCATTTGTTTGTTCGACAACTTCTTCATTGGCTTCTTGCTTGTTCCCTTCAACTTCTGACATGGGACTCCCTTCTAGATAACTAACATCAATAAAATTAATACTTTAAAAATAAACCTAGCAATGGAAAACTCAAGTAAATAAGGTTAGATTTAGTAAATAAAACGTTGCAAATGATATGCTCGTCTAATAATGCGACAATATATACAGGATTGTATTCTCATGACCTCTAGTCACTACCAAGTACCGGTAATACAAACAAGTTATGCTAAGATCTTAGTCCAAATCTTCACTGACTATGGATTAGACCTACACAAGCTACTTGAAGACTCGGGCTTACCACCCGATCTGATTGAATCAGAAAGTAACTTTGTACCCTCAGAATCAATCAAGCGACTGATTTATTTGACCTCATCACAACTAGGCGTATCTCGATTTACGGACATACTTGGCCTTGCCTTTAGGCGAAGAATCATCCCATACGTCTTGCATCAATTTACCGAATTTGAAACCATTGGAGATTCGCTAAAGCATATCAGCACGATTTTCTCTTATGATTCTCCCGGCAGTAGAGTCGACTTCATTCAAGAACACGGACAGAGTTGGTTTTGTCGAACTGCCCCCGCAGATAATTCACCCATGTCCCAATGGGGAGAGGTATTTGCTATCACTTACATTATTGAACTAATAACGATTCTCTCTCAGTCACCTTGGCAGCCAAGCAAAGTACGTTTACAAGGACATGACACTGATATCGTCAAAACACTGCTTCCAAGTCACTGTCAGCTTTTTGTTGACCATAATTCAACCGCTGTGATGATCCCTGATGAGATCCTACAACTACCCATTCGCCTTACTGCCAAAGACTTAAGCAATAAGCCCGCGATCATTGAGTGGCACACCAGCTTTACCGACAGCGTTTACGAATTACTCAAGCCCTATATTAAAGAGCAGGACCTCTCGCTTGAAGAAGCTGCAGAGCTTCTTAATTTTTCCGTGAGAACGTTTCAACGAAAACTCAAAAATGAAAACACCACCTATCGAAAAATCAAAGAGAACCTGATGTTTTCCGTTGCGTGTGAATTGATGGAAGAAGGTCATACTCTGACTTATATTTCGAGCCAATTGGGTTACACCAATATCTCTCACTTTTCTAGAGCATTTAAGCGAGTTTCCGGCCTTACGCCTAAGATTTATCAACGCTCAATTTCCGCGTAAAACAGTTCTAACCGATTAACCAAGTGCAATTGGCTTCAGATAATCCTAACTGGAACTACACACTCTATTTCGGCCGTTACCTTTTGCACGGTAAAGCGCCCTATCCGCGCTGCGATACGTCGCTTCGGCATACGCTTGTATTTCAGACACACCACTACTTACCGTTAGGTTTAGTGTTGTATCTTTAGCAATCACTTCTTTTAACCGATACATAGCTTCAATCGCTTCTGACAGGTTGGTTTCTGGCATCAAAATAGCAAATTCTTCCCCCCAACTCGTGCCACGATATCGGTATCTCTGATGTTCTTCTTCAACAGTTCGGCCACCTCTTTAAGAGCTGCATCACCTTGATCATGACCATGGTTATCATTAATTGCTTTAAAGTGATCCAAATCGATCAGTGCTAAACAGGAGTGTGTATGACCGTAGCGATCAGCTAGGTTTGAGTAGTGACTTAACTCTTTATCAAAGCGGCGGCGATTCCAGCAACCTGTGAGTGAGTCCGTTTCAACCAGTATTCTTAATTGGCGTTCGAGCACCTTACGTCGACTAATATCGGTAAAAGTTACAACGTATTTTTCGTTGTTCGGCAATATTTCGGTTAGCTTTTCGACAACTGCATTGACCGTAAAGTGCTCACCAAGTCTGCTAACTCCACTAAGCTCACCTTTCCATCTGTGATTTTGCTTAAGCGAGGTCGCAATGGTCGATATCAAACCACTGTTGTTCATAAAACAGAGGTCAGAAATCGGGCGAGATTCCACTTGGTTAAAGGCATAGCCTGAAACCCTAGAGAACTGCTGATTGACCTGAATGACCCTCAGTTGGCTATCAAGAATAATAAAGCCGGCAACACCATCAATAATCGCCTCAGACAAGCTATTCTTGCTTTGAGTCATTTCATATCGATAAAGACGCGCAGTAATGAAAGTACTGAGCAAAAAGAGCATACATACCGAAAAAGACATGGCTGTGGTAGAAGCGATACTCAGCAACCACAAACTAAATACCATGTTTAGGACAAGTGCCGATACCACGTATAACGGTATTTTTCGGTCAAAGCTTAACTTGTTCATAGAGTACTCGTGCTATGGGTGAGCGACTATGATGACCAAGTTTACAAGCGAATATTTACCATTTTACGACACATACAAATTCAAATTAGATGAGTACTTTGAAGATCAACAACTTATGCTAATTATTGAGTAAGAAGAGTAAACTGCCACCACTGAGCGAACTGCCGTAGTTGAAGTTAATCCCAACACCAAAGTTATCAAAGAAGTAAGAATCGTAAGGGACATCGAACACTAAGCCTGCACCAAACTCATAATAATAGTGGGTATCGAGTGGGTCAGTGAGATCCCCTGCTACGTCGATTCTTCGCAGGTTATAGTGAATCTGAGGGTTCTTTAACGACCAAGCATCCAGTGCCACATTTTGTCTGAATTCAATCTCGTTAATAAACCGCAAACCTTCAGGGTTACCGATATCACCATCATTGGCTTCGCCCCAGCCTGTGCCATAGAAATAACGTGCTCTTGATGAGATATTCCAACTTCCCCACTCTTGTTTCTGTAGGTATTGGAGTTTCACCGACGGCTCACCAATCAATGCCCACGCCGAAGTGTTCAACGCGTATCCATCGAGCTGAGATTGAAAGGCTTGAGAGTAGCTGTTTTTATATTCGTATTTATTGCGGTAGTAGAGCAAGTGAGTGCCTAAACCATAAACGATAGACCAATGTTGGTTTAAATGGCTTTGAGCGCCAAAAAAGCCATACAGGCCTAATACTGAGTCTTTATTGGGGTTAACTCGGCGGTCTGATGTGACATCGGATGAAATCTCAATATCTTGCTCAGAAAGCGCATAAGACCCGCGCACCGACCAAATCAAATCTAGGTCAGGATCATCGGTTTTAATTACAGAAGAATAAGGAATAGAGCCGACACTGACTTGGCTTCGAGTGTCGATGGTTTTATCGGAGCCAAAACCACTGTCGTTTAAATTGATGAACGAGTTCGGATCGAAGTCCACAAAACCAATAGAGACGGCATCGCTGTCTGTAAGCGCAATAGAAACGGCGAATATCTTTTCCAAGCGATGTTGAATCGCCTCATTGGACGCATAGGCCGAGGATGAAAAAAAACCAGTTAAGATCAGAGCAATGGAAAAGGAATACGGCGATTGGGGTGAAAGCATTAAGTTGACTCCATTCAAACTTATGCTTCAAGTGTAATTGGTAACTTAACTATTTCAATCAGAGAGTTAACGGTGTGGTTGATACCCCTCTCAGTTACAATTGTAAGAGCGTCGCCAAATCTATTGAGCCCCATAGCTCTTCTACGTCTTGGATTCTAAAGTGAATAATCATATCTACCTCTGTTTAAATCATAGGCTCATGCCGAGAACTCGTCCGAGAACTCATTCGAGAACTCATATTGAATCAATCTTAATTGGGATACTTACCATAATGCGCCACGCGCACTTTAAGAGCTGTTTCGCATCCTGAGCAATAAGCGTTTGAATATCCTATATTTATCTCCTAAGTTTTTTATAACCCTTTACTCAGGAAGAAGTAGATGAGCAATATTGAAAAAGTATATGGATTTAATACGCCCCAACGACTCTTTGTCGGCTACACACTCGCAGTTCTCGTTGATTTAACCGTTCTCAATTTTTTTGATGAATACTGGGACTTCGTTAATATCGAGTCATTCACCATCTCATTTGCTGCCGCGATTTTGCTGCAGCTGTTGCTCAAACTCTCTATCGGCTTAGAACATAAGCTCGCCGATTACTTTAAGTCGAAACCGGGTACTGCACCTAAGATATACAGAGGCTTGTCTAGCTACGTAATTCTGGTCGGTTCAAAGTTCGTGATGCTAGAAGCGATCAACATCCTATTTGGCGACAAAGTCGATTTCACTGGCCCTTGGAACGGTGTGGTCGCCTTCTTTGCCGTAGTGTTTACGATTCTGGTTGCCGAAGTGATTGTTTCTAAGATCTACTTTGCACTGGATGACACGCAAAAAGCCGAAAAAGCCTAAATGTTCGATTAGAAAAGATTTAATCGAACGAACCAGAAACAAAAAAGTGAGCCACATGGGCTCACTTTTTACATTTAACTTTTAAGTCTAAACAAGATTATGTTTAGCGAAATTAGATAAACACTCTCGCTCTAATACCGAATACCCAAGCGCTGCTTTCACTAGAAAACGCAGGATCTTTGATGTACTGGATATCGGGTGTCACTTGAATGAAATCATTAAGCTGCATGTTGTAATAAAGCTCTGCAGTAAATTGTTCGCCATCGTTCCCATACACACCCGTCGAGATTCCTTTTAAAGCGTACTCATTAATTTCTGACCAGTTAACCGCAAAACCAAGGTTGTTCTTTTCGCTTCCTAGGCCAAAATAGCCAACACCGACACTCAATGAGCGTTCATACAAAGCAACATCGCCATCAGAAAAACCACCTCTCACAAACGGCATTACTTGAGGTGTGACAAATTGACTCCACGAGAAGTTAATACCTTTACCAGATTCACCTCCGCCTGTCGCATCCGACAAGCTATGACGAGTACCACCATCAAAGTGCCACGCTGTAATGTGGAAATTATCAGTGAATATTTGGTCTTGCGATGCTGTCCAACCGAGCTCTAGCGTGGTGAAAAAATCACTCTCATCAAATAATGTATTGAAGCCATCAAAGATATCGTCTGATTTTCCGTTGGCGTCGGCGATACCCGCAATCACATAGTAATTGTCAGTCAGCATATGCCCAGCAGAAAGTGCCAATACACCATCATCAGGTAACCCCATCGCTCCAGCACCCGTTGAAAATGCAAGGTTGCTAAAGCCAGACCATGGGCTCGCGAGTGCGTATGTGTCCACATAGTCAGTAACATCCTGCCATCCAGCGATAACTGAGGTTTTGCCTCCATTGAACTTTTGTTTCCAATGCAAATTGGTGACGCGGAAGCCTTGGTCGCTAAAGGCAGAACCAATCATACCAACATAACCTAACCCTTCTTTAGTACCGCTATTAAACAATCGGTCGGTATCATCAATGAAGGCTAAATTTTTGGGTGCTGAATCAGAATAGGCATGGCGATGTTCGACTTTCCATACTATTCCGCCTGTATTACCCGTCTCTTTGCCTACCAAATTCCACGAGCCATAAAATCTCGCAACACCTGAAGAGGCATCAACATCGTTCCCCATAGACCCATTGCTAGAGGCTAAACCCAAAGCGTTATAATCTGCTCCAAATGTAATGCCATCATCGGCCAACGACTCCCTCCAAGATTTCTTTTGTGCTTTCTGTTCTGCAATTGTATTTTCAACAGAGTCTGGACCTTCGAAATTTGCGCTATAGACCGCAGTGCTCATTGAGGTTGCTAGCACCATCACCGCCATACTTACTTTAGATAATCTTGAATTCATCTTGTCACCAATGCTTTTTGAGTGAGTTCTATTTTATTCATTGCTCACATTGAAAATTGTCATTTGATGACAACCATTAATTTTCTTTCTCGTAATAGTCTTCAATCATCGAAGCTTTCATTTCATAACCCATGGTGAGGTTACTTTTGCCATCGACTAGAAAGACTTCTTCAGTCACTTTGTTCGAGCTAAAGTCACCCTCTACCCATACTGGATACTGAACATTCTGTACCTGAAAGCCTTCAGGGAAAGACACACGCACAATCTGGTTTGCTGGCGGAGGTGGCATGTGAATACACGCGCCCGCTACTGGCACTAAAAGAAACTCGATTGCGGTCATGCCTTCTGAGAACTCTAAAGGCACAATAAAACCAGGAACTCGGACTTTCTTGCCGTCAAATTCTGTCGTGATAGCTTCAGCGTTCGCCTTCATGGTTTTCATGTATTCGTCACGCAGCGCGATCATTTCGTCTGCATCAACGCCCTGCTCTTTTAGCGTTTTTTTGAGTAATAAAGCCTGTTGTTGAGCTTGCTCTTCCTCTGATGCACTCATTGCTATCACACCTTGTAATAGACGCATTTGCTGATCGGTGAGATCCGGCATTTCTAACTTCATTTCGTGAGAGCCTGAATTCAGATCTTGCCACTCAAGATTCATCGCTGTTTCAGCAAAGGTAGGTAAAGCGACGATAGTCAGTGACATCATCGATAGGATAAGAGAAAGCGTTTTTTGCATAAGGACACCTTGAAGAGAGGTGACCTACCGAAGTAGGCCGCCTATTAAAGCATAGTTTTTAACTGAATAGTCGCGCTGTGTTAAAGCGTGTTTTTGTAGACTTTGCCATCTTTCATGATGACTTTGATGGTATCGATTTCAGGGCTACGCGGCTCTGCGTCAAACCATTTTTCGTTTGCACCAATCACTGATAAGTCTTCAAGTGGGTTGCCTTCTACAATGATGATATCGGCGTATGCACCCGCTTCAATCACGCCCAACTTACCCTCTGGATATGGGTCCATCACACCGGACAACTTAACGATTTCACCGTTTACTGATGTCATGCCTTTCAGAGTGAAGAAGTTACCTAATTCCTTGCCCGCTAGGAAGATCGTATGGTCGGTTTGTTTGATACAAGAAACCACGTCACCGACACAGTCTGTGTGGAAACCCCATTTCGGTTGGTACTTGTTGACGTTCGAGATGTAGTCTTTGAATGCTTTAGTTGCCGACTCCGCTTTACGCTTAGAGGCAGGGTTCGAGTTGATCGCTTCAATCTGCGTCAGGTAAGGTGAAAACGCGGTCATGTTAGTTGTGATGTAAGCGTCTTTATCTTCCATCTTGTCAGCGATATCGCCATCGAACATGAAACCGTGTTCGATTGTTTTAACACCCGCATCCAAATTACGCATGATCGCTTTTTTACTGTAAGCGTGAGACATCACGTAAGAGCCATACGCATCAGCAATTTCAACGGCAGCTTCAATTTCTTCCGCAGACATCGCATTCAGCTGCCAAGGGTCAAATGATGATGCAACACCACCTGATGACATGATCTTAATTTGCGTATTGCCTTGCTTGAAGTTTTGGCGAGCAGCCGCTTTAATTTCGGTAATACCGTCGGCATTAAAGCTGACGCTATTTCGCGCCATACTGGTCGATGATCCAAAGAAGTGTTGGTTAGCCGTGGTTAGGTTACTGAAATCGGCGTGTGAACCAGTCGGGCCTATAAACGCGCCAGATGTGTAAAGTCGTGGCCCCGGCAACATGCCAGAATCGATCGTTTTACGTAAGCCCGTGTTCAAGCCACCAGCATCACGCCACGTGGTGAAGCCCGATTGAAACGCGGCGTTCGCGTTCACTGTCGCTCGCGCGGCTAACTCTTCGATCGTTCGGTTGTTTTCGTGGTCACTTAGGTTACCGCCGTTCAGCAATAAGTGTCCGTGGCCTTCGATTAAACCTGGCATTAACGTTTTGCCTTCACCGTCGATCACTACAGCATCACCAGCCTCTATCGGGCTCGCAGAGATTTGTTTGATAAGATTGTCTTCGACTAATACATGATGGTCTTCGTACAATTTGTTTTCAGTACCATTGAACACATCGACGTTAGTAAATAGCGTTGATGCTGCATTTGCAGAAAGAGCAAATGAACACGAGAGAGCAACAACAGAGAGTTTTAAACCTGCATTTTTCATTTATACACCTTGATTCCGTTTATGAGTGGAGTCCACTTCCCATAACGATTCCGTAACTACTAATGAGTGTTATGAGGTTTCAAAGGTGCTTTTATTGACCACGAAAATCGCAAAATCTAAGC
The DNA here is from genome assembly GCF_041504345.1 of Vibrio sp. BS-M-Sm-2. Taxonomy (NCBI): domain Bacteria; kingdom Pseudomonadati; phylum Pseudomonadota; class Gammaproteobacteria; order Vibrionales; family Vibrionaceae; genus Vibrio; species Vibrio sp. BS-M-Sm-2. The sequence continues at coordinate 1,163,966 of NZ_CP167895.1, read as the reverse complement.
AAAAATCGAGGAAAAAACAACTCATCAACATTCAATAACTTAGTAGACATACTGCCAGTATTCAAGGTTGATAAATTGCCATTTGGTGACAATAAATAAAGATGTATCTGGGCTCCGGTTTCTACATAAGGAATTTAACAGTGCTCCTTTCTGTACTGTCTTGGCGTCATGTTCATCTGCCTCTTAAAAGCTCGAGTGAAGTGAGATGAATCGGAATATCCCATCTTCGCGCCTACTTGAGTGATCGATAGATCGGGCTGCTTGAGCAATTCTAAAACCTGATCTAGAACCATCTCTTCAATCAAGGTTTTGTAGACCACTCCTTCACTTTCCAGCCGACGCTGGATCGTTCTGACATGAATATTTAGAATCTCAGAAGCCAAGCTAATCGGGAGCTTTCCCATGGTGAGATAAGGCTTTATCACCAACTTGAAGGCATTGAGAAATGTACTAGGTAAAGGGGCTGTTGGCTCAAGTGCCTCGGCAACCTTTGGCAAGACAATTGGCTCAAGCATGATATTTTCTGGAATTTCGAAAGCCGTAACAGGCCTGTGCGTGTAAAACTGAGCATTCCCCATTTGTGGCAAAGATTGAAAGCAATCAAGGTCATCGCTCTGAATACCCACTTCAGAAGGCTTCCAGCGCCCTTGTGTTAATACTGAAAGTAACTCGTTGATAAAAATCACAGAGAACAGCTCTGCAAATTTAAACCAAGGTACATTAGTAAACGGCTTCTCGCGTACAAACCACCACTTGCCACCAGAATGCTTGGTATAGACAATCGCACCATTGGAAATGAGCTTTAACTGCTCGCCAAACTGGTCTAGCGCACTTTTTAACGAATCTTGCTGACTTAATTTAGCCACAAACCTGGGCACATAGGTTTGCTTGCAAAAGCTCCACATAAACAGCGCAAACTCTTCTCGTGACGCCGACTCCCCCATAATCTTGACCACATTTTTAATGGTAGTCTCAGGGAGGTATTCGTAATGGTCGCTACTGGTGAGAATATCATTGGGGATTTTGGCATTGCGTAGCAAGGTATAGATCTCACCGTCGATATGTTTGAACAGTTCCGCAAACAGCTCGACTTCTTTCTTATCTACAACCGTCATTTGAAGGGTATTGGACATCCTTTCCTCTTAATCTGTTCTTTCACGAACTCAAATTATCACCTTATTTAAGATAGCAGAATAAATGACGAGTGACCTAGGCTTACTAACCGAATACCTCCGCTAAAATAACGAATAAACAATCGGTTAGTAGCCAAACTAGCGTTTACTGACTTGGCAGATTACTGAACTGCTAGATCCGAACTGCGTACCCAGAATGCACGCACATGATCGTAAATCAAATTAAACACAAACGCGTAAATGGTAATAAAAATGGTCACGCCGATGTCCATTAAAAATGCCTGCCAAATCCCCACATCAAGTAAGTAAGCCATGACAGGAATTGTTGCTATGAGCAAACCGGCTTCAAATAACACAACGTGAAACACTCGTAATTTCAATGAACGCTCTGATTTCTCACCGGTGAAGTAGCGATCAAAAATGCGATTAAAGCAGTAGTTCCAAACCATCGCGATGGTAGCAACAACTATCATGGTTCCTGATAAGGCACTCACATCGTGATCGGTAAATATCGCTAAGCCGATTATTGAAAGCGTTACGGCCAAAACTTCGAATAACACTGAGTGAAACACTCTTTCTAAGGTACTCATACATTCCTCTAAATAATCTAGTATGTGTTGGATTAGGTAGGATTATGTCATCCGAAATAATAAGAGAAAGTTAACAGCCATCACGAATAGTGATAGCTTAAACGTTATCACCCTTATTTGATATTGAGCGAGAGATAGCATGTACAGTTTTGAGCAACTAAAAGTCTTCGTCACTGTGTGTGAAAGTGGTTCTTTTTCGGCGGCCGCACGCAAGCTAAAACGCGCTCAATCCGGGGTCAGTCAGTCGATCGCCAACCTAGAAATTGCCATCGACCAAGAGTTGTTCAACAGAGAGAAGAACATCCCCGTTTTAACCTCCACAGGTAAAGCGTTATTGCCTGTCGCCAAGTCGATTCTCGACCAGCAAAAGTACTTCGACCAAAAAGTAGAATCGCTGACCCAAGAAGATGAACACGAACTGATCATTGCGGTTGATGAAAGCATCATAGACAAGAGTTTCATTAAGATAATCAGTTCCCTAGCCGATCAATTCCCAATCACACACTTCGATATTATTACCACCTCAACCTTTGATGTTGAGGACCTAGTGAGACGTGGTAAAGCTCAGATTGGTATCATCTACGCGGACGGAGAACTTAAGGTAGACATGGATTTCTTCTTGCTGGGTCAAGCTCGCTTCCTAACGGTCTGTTCAGCCACTCACGAACTCAGCCAAATGTCCGTAGTACAAGACTCAGACCTCAAGCGTTATCGCCAATGTGTGCATCGCAGTTCAAAACAACGCGAACTGTGGTTTACCTACGGTATTAGCTCGATGCTTTGGTATGCGAATAATCACAAGACCATTATTGATCTCGTTGAACAGAACGTAGGTTGGGCGAACGTGCCAGAAATGATGGTGATGGAAGGTATTCAAAAAGGTGACTTGGTAGCTCTGCCCGTGGCGCACGAGCATGGTGGTTGGATTACCCCTGTGGGTTGCTTGGTATCACGAAGCCACATTAATGGCCCAGTTCTCACCAGTTTAATTGAGAAACTCGAAGGGTATTCACTGCAATACAATCAATGGCAGGCAAACTAGCTTAACTCCACATTGCAATTCAATATCGGTAGTGCGTTTCGCCGTACTACCGCATTTCGATGCGTTTCACCGATAAATATCTTTGTCGTCTGGACAAAACACCCTAGTTGATGTCGCAAAGTGACATAACTAATATGCGATCCCAAAGGGTTTGTCTCTCAAGCAAATATGGACAGACTCAAATCGCTCTTTAACACCACTAACCTAACTTCAAACCCCCACATAAGTGCTCTTGCCCTGCAGCCACTTATGACAGCTTCAAATAGATCACTTTTGAATATTAATTCGCCCCAGTTTATGAGTGCTCTTTGAGTGCTTTTTTATATCTAAATGAACCTTTTGGAAAATTTGTCGTGAACGTTTTAAGAAATATTTGCCCTGAGAAAATGGGTAAAGAGCGTAACAAACGAGAGTATGATTTACGCGTACTTAATTGTGTCAGTGAAAGCGAATATGAATCGCGTATGGCGGTTTGGAATAGCCTAGCTTTGGCAGCTACTCCGCCTGTTTCGGAAACAAAAGGCTTCATCGATGAGGCTTTCAACAAACTTCAGCAAGACCTAAAAGAAGCCAGCCGTGAGTTGTCGATTAACTACACTGATTTTATTGCAACGGCTCATGAGGAGCTCAACTACATTAAGGTGTTTGTTGCTGATAAAACCGCACAATACGGTTGGTACGCTGCTATTGTTCTTATGATCATCGGCACCGTTGCTCTATGTATTCAGTAAGATAGACAACATATTTAGCTGACTACTAAATTGAACGCTTTGATGCTCTCTAACTAGAAAACAAATGATTCGTTTCATTTGTTTTCTAACCTCTACAAGCTCATTCTCCCATCAAAGACAATAAAACCTGCGTCGCTTCTCTAGGATCTTCAGCGTGACATATTGCTGAGACTAGCGCTAAGCCGTGAATCCCCGTCTGAACCAGCTTCGGAATGTTAGATTCGTTAATGCCACCAATACCGACGATCGGTAAATCCGTTGTTTCCAAAGCCAATTCTATCCCTTCGTAGCCCCAATGTTTCTTTAGGTTTGTCTTGGTCGGTGTGGCAAACAGCGCACTGAGGCCAATGTAATCAAGCGGCAAACTATCGACTTCTTGAAGCTGCTGTTCAGTCTCAATCGATAAGCCAAGAATCTTATCAGGGCCAATAAGCTTGCGTGCTAACACTGCTGGCATATCCGATTGCCCTAAATGCAAACCATCAGCGTCGACAGCCAATGCAACGTCCACTCGGTCATTAATGATCAGCGGTACACCCGAACCAGCCAAAATCAACTTTACGGCTTGTGCTCGTTCAATGAAAGATCGCACATCCCCATGCTTTTCTCTTACTTGAACCATAGTGACGCCACCAGCGACCGCTTGTTCAACCACGAACTTAAGCGTTTCTATATCTTGTTGGTCATCCGTTACTAAGTAGAGCTTATAAGGGTTCATTTCGTACCTTTGGAGTCGATGTCTAAAATTGACGTTGTACTATTTTACCGACAAATCGCACCATGTGCATGGAAGTTAGTACCTAATTACCCAAGTTAGACGTGTAAATTCAAATACGCAACTCGTTGAAAGCATGTCGAAAAACCTAAATTTTTTAACCAAAGCGTTACTTAATACACAAACTGTTCACTTAAGCATGCCCAGAATGCTGTTTTATGAAATACTTCGCTATGAAGGAATCAGGTAAATATAGGGATAGTTATGCGCCACCTTTCTATAGCGCTCAAGATCAAGCTGGGTTATGCCATCTGCTTGCTCTTTTTCGTCATTTCAGGCTTTGTGAGTTACAAAGGTATTCAAACCTTGTCGAACGGCTTTAGCCAATACAGTGAACTCAGCCACAAAGCGACATTGTCAGGCAACATCCAAGTGCACTTTCTTCAGATGCGTCTAGCCTCTGAACGCTACTTAGAGTCATTGGATGAGCAATACGAAGCGAATTATCAATCAAGCAAGCTAGCGATTGATGAGTTACTGAACAACCTAATCCAAACCACGACTAAAACCGATAGCTTATCGAGCCTGCAACTCGTGCAAGACAGCGTTGCGGCATTCGATGTGGCTTATGGCTCAATGAAACAGAGCCAACTGCTCATTGACCAATTGGTGAATGTTGAGATGGTCAAACGAGAAACTAATGCATTAAAAGCCGCTCAGAGCTTATTGTATGAGTCTTACAACAACAACGATCCAAACGCGAGTCTGTATGCGGGTATGTTGATGGAGAACTTTCTCGCAGCCAAAATCACCGTTCTAAGTTACTCAAACAACAACGACCTCAAAACCTATGAAGCGGGTAAAGACATCTTTGAATACGCGCTACCAGGCATCGAGGGCGATATTGAATCTCTTAAATCATCGCCTTACCAAAGTGAGCTGATTGAAGACTTCTCGAACCAACGCGAAGCTTACGCAAAAGGCTTTGAGCAAGTTCATCAACAGATGATTGAGAACACTCAAAGAACCGCTACCCTCGCCTCTATTGGCGACAGCTTAGCTATCGCAGTGGCCGATGCTCAAAGTATTCTAGAGCAACAGAAACAAGCATTAACACCAGAGCTGCAAGCCAGTGAAAAACGCTCGATTCAAATCATCTTCTTGCTAACGGGCGTGGCTCTGGTTATTGGCATGACGAGCGCCGTGTTGGTGACTCGCTCTATCACCAAAGGTATCGCACAGGTTAAACAGATCACCAATGAGCTTTCTCAGGGCAACCTGAATGTTGAAGTGAACATCGAGAGCAAAAACGAGATTGGCGAACTGCTGACTAATATGGAGATCACGATTGAATCTCTGCGCGATATCGTTGGCCAAGTGAACCGCTCTAGTGTGCGTATTGGTGAGATGTCTGAATCACTTAATCAGGTGACAAACAACAGCTCGACCAACGCAACACAATTGAACAGCGAGATGATCAATATCTCTTCTGCCGTTGATCAACTGGCTTCAAGCACATCAGAAATTGCTTCAAGTGCTAACCACGCCTCTCAAGTTGCGAACCAAGCAACCGAGAATGTGGCAATGGGACTCAAAGAAGTAGACAAAACACTGCACGAAATTGGCAGCGCCGATGAAAGCATGCAGATAAGTAGCCAGAAAGTGACTGACCTACACAAGGAGTCGATGAACATTGGTGCCATTCTTGAAGTAATTAAAGGCGTTTCTGAGCAAACCAACCTGTTAGCATTGAATGCGGCTATTGAAGCTGCGCGCGCAGGTGAACAAGGTCGCGGATTTGCAGTAGTTGCGGATGAAGTAAGAACCTTAGCCAAGCGCACTCAAGATTCTGCAAGCCAAATTGATGAACTCATCACCTCGTTACAGCGTGGTGCTAAAGATGCCTTAGAATCTATTAAGGTCAGCCACAGCACGGTTTCCGATGCTTCAACTCAGGCACAACAAGCTTCTCAGAACTTGCATGTGATAAACCAACACATTCAAGATTTAAATCAAGCCAACAGTCAAATTGCAGTCTCTGTCGATGAGCAAGATTGCCTAACCAAATCTCTAGGAGAAAACGCGCAAGGTGCTAATACCATAGCGCAAAGTAACCAAGAGTCTGTCAGCAGTATTTCTGGTGCAGCGAGCGACTTAACCGAAGTTGCTCACCATTTAGAAAGCCAAGTGAATCGTTTTAGAACCTAACGAAGCCAGCCTTTAACACAGCTGACACGGTTCCGAACCAATAATAAAAGCCCCCAACACATAAGTGTCGGGGGCTTTTCTTTAAGTTAAGCTCTTGGAGCTAGATTGAGCTTACTGAATCTTCAAACGTTGAATCAGAGTTTCTTCATCTAATTGATACAACTCATCGAGCAAGTTCATCTGCAAGCTACCCGGGCCGCGTGAGTTTTCTGCCGCGATTTCACCAACCACGCCTAATACCGCCGCTGCAGCCAAACCACTTTTATCACCAACGGCAGCAAATGCGCCCGTCAATGCGGTTAAAGTACAACCCATGCCTGTCACATACGGCATCATCTGGTGTCCATTATTTAAGGTCACCACGCTGTCTTTGGTGACAACGTAATCTGTCTCACCAGAAATCACCACATTTGCACCGTATTCAGCCACTAAACACTGTGCAGCGCCTAATGCTGCATCACTGCTATCTAGCGCATCAACGCCTTTGCTCTGCGCCTGCTCACCCGCTAGTGCAATAATCTCAGATGCGTTACCACGAATGATCAACTTATCCGCTAAACGTGCGATTTCACGAGAAGTCTCAGTACGCAGCTTACTTGCGCCACAACCCACAGGGTCAAGAACCACAACCTTATTGTTCGCATTCGCTTGTTCAACAGCAAAGTACATTCTTGGCGTCCAAACGCTGTCGAGCGTGCCGATGTTGATCACCAAGGCGCCAGAGAAAGACATCATATCTGCAAGCTCTTGTTGTGAGTGCGCCATAATAGGCGAAGCGCCAATCGCCAATAACGCATTGGCCGTGTTGTTCATCACTACATAGTTGGTGATGTTCACAACCAACGGTTTTTGCTCTCGTACTGCGCGCAGCGATTGGATGATTTGTTCAGTTAGCATGGATTAATCCTTATTCGTTAGAAGTCGCTTTTAAGCCGCTGGTAAATCATTAAGAGCGTTCAACCCTTGTTGCCAGAAAGCCACTTCCATACGTGTTGCCGTTTTAAAGATATGAACGATGTTCTGACCACGCTCGCTGTTAATATCAATTTCAGAAAGCAGCTGATTGAAATATTCCGCGCCCGTTGCCACGCCAGACTGGAACTCTTCACCGCCGTACAGTTGCAGCCAGCTCGCGTATGGGTTGTCTTCTAACACGGTATCGCTACTTTCAAGAAGCGCTTTACCAATCACGGCATAACCAATTGAACACGGAGCCAGTGCCGCATAGAGATCGACAAGATCACCCGTCATTCCTGCATCCAGAACATAGCGTGTGTAAGCGACTGTACCGAAATCTTCCGGTTCGTTTTCTAAATCAGATTCCGTTAAACCCCATTGACCACAGTAAGTCACGTGGTGTGAGATTTCAGAATCTAGCAGCGCATGAACACTTGGCAGTGCACGGCGCATATCAGCCAACGTTTTAGCCTTGTAAATCGCTAACGCGTATGCACGGGCATACTGTTTTAAGAACAGAAAATCTTGCTTCAGGTAATGCAAAAAACACGGTTGAGCGAGAGTGCCGTTTGCCAACGTTTTAACAAAATCATGCTCGGTGTAGTCTTGCCAATCTTGCTGACAGGCTTGGATTAAGTCTTGGTATTTCATGAGATTCCTTAGCGGTAACCCAACTCGGTTACAGCTGTCATTTTGTTGAAAACGAATTAGTTAAATACAGGTACGTAGTTTTCTGCTTTCGGTAGCGTTTTGATAATGCCTTTATCGAACATGAACTGCGCATAGTCATCGTAACGTTTTAGATCAACCGCTGAAGGGCGAAGTGCAAAACGAGTCAGTGTGTCGTTCCATGCGCGTTGGTTAAGCTCGTTATTCAGCGTATCAGGTGAATACGCAACAAACTCGCTCCATGACTCTTGTGGGTGATTCACAATGTAAGTGGTTGCTTGTTCCAATGCTTTGTTGAACGCTTTGATTGCTTCGTCGTCGTGCTGCTTTGCGTTCGCAACAAAGATAAGCTCATCGTAAGCGGGCACACCGTGCTCTTCAGGGAAGAATGCTTTGGCTTTAAAGCCTTCAAGGGCTAGCTGGTTAGTTTCGAAGTTACGTAAGCCACCCCAAATTGCATCTACCTTGCCCGATGCCAATGAAGACGAAAGTGCCCAACCGACATTGATGGTTTGCACGTCTGTAAACGCAACGTTCTCTTGAGCTAACATAGTGCCGATGGTCGCTTCTTCGTTTCCTGCGATCGCAATACCGATCTTCTTACCTTTCAGATCCGCTAGCGAATCGTTCTTGCCATTATCCAATACCATTAGTGTATTAAGTGGCGTCGCGATAAGGGTTGATGCACGAACTAAAGGAAGGCCAGCTGCCACATCCATGGTTAAACTTGGTTGGTAAGTTACCGCTAAATCGACCTTACCTGCCGCGACCAATTTTGCTGGTGTGCTTGGGTCTGCTGGCTCTTGAATTTCAACATCTAGACCTTGGTCAGCAAAGTAGCCACGCTCTTGAGCGATCACAATCGGGCCGTGGTTCGGGTTCACAAACCAATCCAACATCAATGTCAGTTTCTTTTGTTCAGAGTCCGCTAGAGCATGACCTGAAACCAATGAAGCAAGCAGTGCCACTGCACCTATCAATTTTGTATTTTTCACAGTTAACCTTTCCTTTTGAATATTATTATTGTGTTTGTCGATCTAATTTTTAACGAGGTTTGTTTAGATAAATAGCCTTGAGCGAAGCTTTATTAAACAAAGAGTTATTGAGCTAACCATCACTGGTTCTCCCAAGGGATAGCTTTTTTAAGTAATTTGTCTGTGATGAAATAGAGCGAAATAGATAGCACCGCCAAGATGAATAAGGCAGCAAACATCTCATCAATGATCATGCGTGCGTTGGCTTGCAGCATTAGGTAACCCAGCCCTTCACTCGAACCCACCCACTCGCCGACAACCGCACCAATTGGGGCAATAACCACAGCCACACGAATGCCAGACGCCAAAGTTGGCAGCGCAGCAGGCAGTTGGATATAACGCAACAATTGCCATTTCGATGCACCCATGGTCTTGGCAAGATCAAGATAGCCCGTCGGTGTATTTCGCAGGCCGTCGTAACAACAAGTGGTCACGGGGAAGAAGATAATGATCGCCGCCATCACCACTTTTGACGCGATGCCATAGCCTAGCCACAACATCAATACTGGCGCGATCGCAAACACAGGGATAGCTTGGCTAGCAATTAAGATAGGCAACAACCAGCGTTTCAACGGTTCGAACATCAACATCTGTAGGGCGAAAAACAGCCCCATGGATAAACCGAGCAATAGACCAAGTAAGATCTCCTGCGCAGTCACCCAAGTGTGTTTGAGTAGCACATCGTAACGTTCAATTAGCTTGATGAAGACTTCTGCGGGAGCTGGCAGAATGAAGCTTGGCATCTCGAAGATAACCACCACCAGTTGCCATAAACCGAGAATCACGGCGCTGCTGATAAGCAAACGCATAACGGGATTCATCTGACGAGGACGTTCAGTGCTAGCCTGTATGTCGGTTGAACGAGCCCCAACTTCGCTTCGCGTTAAATCATTCATAATCACGTTCCAACTGAGCTAAGATCGCTTGTTGCAACTCAGCACATTCACCATCTAACACTCGAGGTGTTGACGTGAGAGGCACAGATAAAGACTGAGCACTCGCAGGTGTGCCTTGCAACACATACAAATTGTCCGCCAAACGCACCGCTTCTTGTGGATCATGGGTGATCAACACAACGGTTTTACCTTTTAGCAGTTCACACGCTAAACTTTGCAGCTTGTGTCTTGTTACCGCATCCAGCGCAGAGAACGGCTCATCCATCAGCACCACTGGCTTGTCTTGCATTAAGGTGCGAGCCAAAGCAACACGCTGGCGCATGCCACCAGACAACTGATCCGGCATCGCATTCGCACAATCAGCCAAACCAACCGCAGCTAATAACTCGAGTGCTTGATTGATTTGCAGTGCTTTATCAGAAGCTGGATTTTGAAAACGATGACTCAGGCAAACATTGTCGATGACCGATAGCCATGGCAGCAACAGATCTTGCTGCGCCATGTAAGCAATGCGATCCGTTAAAGGCAATTCATCAGACGTTGCCAATGTGCCCTGCCACTCCACCTTGTCTTCCAGCAAACCTGCAAAATAACGCAATACCGTGGTTTTCCCGCAGCCACTTCGACCCAACAATACCGTCCACTTACCTGCGTTTAAGCTAAGCGACAACCCAGACAAGGTCGCGTGCTCACTGTCGTTATAACGTAAGGAGGCATTGCTGAGTTGAACACCAACCGTATTAACGGACATTACCGTGCCCAACGAAGAAGTGATTTACCGGGCCGTGACCTTGACCGACTTGCAACTCATCAGCATGAGCAATAGCACGTGAAATGTATTGTTTACCTAAGTCGACAGCTTCTGGAAGCGTATTGCCTTGAGCCAAGAAAGAAGCGATAGCAGAAGAGAGCGTACAACCCGTGCCGTGGGTATTTTTAGTAGGAAAGCGCTTCGCGCTAATCAGAGCAGATGTGGTTGGCAGAATCAGTAAGTCGTTACTGTTTTCATCCTTCTCTAAGTGACCGCCTTTCAAGAGAACGGCTTTAGCACCTAGTGCGCGTAAGTCTTCAATCATGCCCTGCATTTCTGCTTCGCTTTCAGGGACAGCTTTGCCTGTAAGTGCAGCGCCTTCTGGCAAGTTAGGAGTAATGATGTCTGCCAGCGGAATCAGCTCTTGTTTCAGCGTGGTGATAGCCGAGTTTTCTAACAGCAGATCACCACTTGTCGCGACCATCACAGGGTCAATCACTAAGTGCTTAGGTTGATACTGCTTAATTTTGTCTGCAACGACTTTGATGATTTGCGCATCGGCCAACATGCCGACTTTTACTGCCACGATATTGAGATCAGTAAAAACCGCATCTAACTGACTAGCGACATGGTCGAGTGGAATAGGAAAAATGGCGGAAACGCCTTGAGTGTTCTGGGAAGTGATAGCGGTAATCACAGAACAAGCAAAACTACCGGTAGCAGACATGGCTTTAATATCAGCTTGGATCCCTGCACCGCCGCCGCTGTCTGAGCCAGCGATGGTTAAAACAATCGGAGTATTCGTGCGAATCGTGTCTTCAGCAGAGTGCTGCTGTGTTGAGGATTTTGGCGTTAAATCTTTTGAAATAGAACTGTGTGTCATTGTCGCTCCTACTATCTTACAAGACGTAGGAGAACGAACACTGATCGAAGGAGAAGTCGCATTAGGCTCATGAAAGTTTTCATGGGTGCAGACGTAGATCGAGTGCTTATAGTTCCCTACGCCAGTGTTAACTGAATCAGGTTCAACGGGTCTCGATTAACGATCTCAGCAAACACCAAATAAGGTATATGCCCCCCGACTATTGATAGCGATAGTAACAGCACTCTCACAACTGAGATACTGATTTTATTCAATTATAAGAATTACGCATGAATAAATTTCAATTAGGCTCAACAAAACAAATACTTATAACGTGCCTTTAGATGGCTTCGACTGTATCAACAAGCACAGCACAATCAGAAACATACCTAGCCAACCTATAAAAGGAATCAGCTCACCGACAACGCAGACGGCAAGCACCGCTGCGACTACTGGTTCAAACAGAGTCAGCAGATTGGCGCTACTCGCGGTCACGTGGCGTAAACCAAAACTGAACGCGATATAGCCCAAGCATTGTGGGATTAACGTCAGATAACTGATGACTAATACGTTAATCTGCGAGGAAAACAGGTTCTCACCAGTAAACCAGAGCGTTGGCAGCAACAGCATCGCACCAAGGCCAAAAATACTGCCCATTGCCGCTTGTGACTTAATCCCTTTGTCGATCAGTGCTTTGGTCGCCCAAGAATAAATGGCATAACACAACCCAGCGAGCAACCCCAAAGCAATACCTAACAGCTTTAGATCATCACCGGATTCATTCGTCGATGAAGATTCTGAAAACACCAACAACCCAATACCCACGACACCAATCGCAAAGCTAGTGAGCCAACGTTTGTTGATGTTGTTATTTTTGCTAATCAGACACTCTAACAGTGCTGAAAAGAAAGGTGCGGTTGCAATCGAAACCACGGTACCAATCGCCACGCCTGATAATTTCATTGAAGAATAGAAAGTTAAAGGATAGACCGCCAAAGCCAAAGCGCTCACTGCCAACAGCTTCTTATTCTGCAAAAGTTGATCAAGGACTAATAGGATTTTTCGATACGCTAAGCCCGCTTGCATTAGGCCGCCGACACCCATAGAGAAAGCACCAATCGCTAATGGGCTTAGATCAGGCGCAAAACTTGCGGCGGTGCCTGTCGTGCCCCATAAAATGGAAGCAAACAAGATGGCTAAAGTGCCCGTTTGGAATTCGTTAACGCGATTGATGGCAAGATTCATTTCTATTACCCAATTTTCAGTTCTGAAATAGATAATAATGAAGATTGATAAAAGTTAGTTTGCCGAAAGGACGCTATTGTTGTTTCTAAAGACTGTCTTTCATTGAGCCTAGAAACGCCCTTGGAGACATTCCAAAGTGCTGAGAGAAGCGGCGACTGAAAGCAGAAACATCACTATATCCCACATTTTCAGCGATCAATTGAACAGGTAAATCTGTGTGGGTTAACAAGGCTTGAGCTTTCTCCATACGATATCGAGTGATGTATTTAAGGGCACTGATACCCAGGCATTCTTTGAAGCGTTTTTTGAATTGAGTAGGACTCAAACAGGCCGTTTCTGCAAGTTGTGAAATGGATAACGGCTGCGTGTAATTATCCGCTATCAGCCTTTGTACGGCGCGGATTCTTGGGTCGATGCTCTTGCTCACTTGTTGTTGCTCTAACAGCAGTGAAAACACATCCAAAATTGATGACTCAATACCGCTATCGACCTGATATTCCAACTGCTTCTCTACAAACAACAAGAAGCTCATCAAAGGTGGCGTTATCGTGAAAACCGAAAGCTCATGCTCTAACAAATGCTGCGGCAACTCCGCCATATCCGCGACAATAAACCGCGCTGCTTCATCCGCCTTAAACGCATGCGCGGTGGTTACTGGAATCACCACGCATTCGCCCACCGCCACTTTGCCGGCATACCCCACCATTTCGATATTAATACTGCCTTGGATCGGCAATACCAATTGATGATGGTCATCATGGGCATGGGTATTAAATTGCTTGGTATAAGATCGAATGCTTAAGCTAGATTTCATAATCAACGCCGGAGTACATTTCGCTAGGTTAGAGTAAGAGATACAACGTTACATTATCACTTCCCTAGAGTCACACTCAATGCGCATCAAATTCATGCTTGCTAGGTGACATGATCAAAAACGGCCTCCAAATAAGAGGCCGTATTTATTCGAATGCTTAATCACGTCAAAGATTTAAAACGATACTTGGTTATCCTGACCAACCACTACCTGAACACTATTTTGAACATCATAGATTTCAAAACCATCAGCAACCGGATCAGCATTGTCTTCATCACTGTCGTACTGCGCAGTACAGGTATAACCCAATGAGTAAGTACCTGGATCAATGAAGCCCAGAGAGAACTCATAGTTAGTCTGTGCTTCATTCATTGCCACTGACGCTGAAGTGATCGGTTTCACTTCATCACTGCCGCCAATCGGAGCCATGTTAGCTTTAGCGATGTCACCTTCATACAAATAAACCGATTGGACGAAGGTATTGTCATTTGTAGGGTTACAAGCTCCAAAAGTTGTTGTCGCTACAGTACCTTCAATGTTTCCTGTCTCAGCCGTATTAATAAGGCTTACAGACGTTCTTTGAATGGTGTAATCAGGGAATGTCGAACTGTTCTTTAGGCCACGTCGAAGATCGAACTCGACAACAAAATCGTTACTTTGTTGATTCACATTAAATGAGTTATTAAAGTAAAGTACGCCAGCATTATCTTCTTTACCCACGCCTTGCGGGCACGCGCCTTCACCTTTAACCGTTAACTCACGATTCGTATCATCATTTTCTACCACGTAAGATGGATCTGTTGGGTGATCGCCATCATTCGCAAACACACACAACTTATAGCTGCCTACCGGAATGACCTCATTTTCAATCAAAGGGAGCGCATCGCTGCCTTGGTAATCCAATAAATTCACACTTAATGGAATAGGGTCCTCACCATCTGGCAATGGATCGCCATTTTCATCAACGTAGTCGCCGTTTTCGTCCGTTTTATACACATCATATATCAGTGGCGAACCTCCCCCTTGAGGAAGTAAAGCGACCTTGCTGAATGTCACGGTGACGTCTTTAACATCATCAATGGGCGCATCACTCACGCTCAAAGTAATGGGTGTCGTACTGCTTGATGATCCTGAGTCTCCGCCACAACCAACAAGCCCTGCCAACACAAGGCTCGCTAAAGCCGTTTCCTTTAAATATTTCATAACTCATTTCCTATAAAATCACTGCTCAATAAAGGGCTTATTTGAGTGCCCTCTTATTCTTTTTCTTGTTGTGACCCATAAATAAACAGCGCTATTGTTTGATATTGATATCCCTACTATTCAGGGCATTCCTCATCCCAAAAAAACTGTTCATCAAGGTGCACATACCAAGTCGCACATAGGTTAATTAAGTCTAGTAAGTAAATTGTCAGTAGCAATACATATTTGGCAAAGGTGCTGTCAATTGTTTTGAAATAGTCGTTAAGTAGAAAATGGGAGGCAGGGATTGAAAGCAACTTGATCAAAGTGAATAATCGCCACCAAGATCAAAAAAGGCCGTTAAGACAGCCTGTTGCTGAACTTAAACGACCTTTTCATTGAATTTTGATTAAGCTAAGACGATATCAGCTCATTCAAACTCACTTATTTTTGAAGTTGCTCTTTAGCGGCTTCAACCTTAGAAAAATCTAGGCCAAGCTCTTCAACTGCTTCTTTGATTAGCGCAGGGTTTTGCATTACCTGACCCATCAGCATTTGAAGCTTATCTTGTGGTAAACCAAGTTGGCTGATTGTCGCCATTGCTGCAAGAGGGTTCTCTGTCAACGTTTTGAATAGCTCGCTGATCTGCTCGTCGCTAATATTGTTCTCTTTCAACATTGCTAAAATCGGGTTCATTTTTTTGCCTTTGAAACACTAAATTAAGTAGGAACACAGCATACCATCTAGCCGTGCTCGATTGTACTAGCAACTTATACTTTGCCTACGGTGAAGTAACCCCAAGCCTAGCGAGACTCTAATGGGTAAGAGCGGTAGCTCCACATCCCATATGTTCTAAGAGCATCACGGTAGATACCTAATAACTCACCATCACTCGTCTTCTTAAGATCTGCGAGTGGCTTGTCTGGGTAAGAAACCGTATCGAAAGTAATGCCCTGAGGACCAGTTTGCCAGCTAGCAATTTCAAACAAAGTTTGACCACGTCGAACATGGCTTGCCGAGCTGATAATGGTCGCGTGTTTAATATCATGACGAGCAAGTGCATAGCTACTGAACAAGGCATTTCCTACCGTGCTGGTCGCGTAGTTCTCTTCAATGATGCGATCTTTACTTACCCCTTTCTCGATAAGCCAATCTGCCATTAACTTACCTTCAGTCTTATGGTTCTTCGGCACGCCACCCGTTAACACGATCACCGCACCTGGATTCGCTTTAGCCATCGCCAATGTTGTCTCAAGACGTTCAATCAAGATCTGATGCATTGACCCGTCTGGATTAAGCGCGTAACCCAAAGTGACGATCGCGCCATGATCATCGAGCAGACCTTTGTCCGCAGACTCTTTCAACGGAGTTTCTAACACGCGGTCGACCGTTGCAAAAATACGTTTGATGTCTTCTGCTTTGCCTTTGTTCAGGCTTTCCAGTTTCTCCATATGCTTATTGGATTCACTTTCATTGCCTTCAAATCGCTGCCAAACCGCAAGGTAAGCGTGAAGGTCAACATCGTCTGGTGCAACCGTCAGCGCTTGCTCAAACAGCTCAATAGCTCGCTCTGCATTCTTGTTGTATATCTGAGCGTTCGCTGCCGAGATCAACAAGTCAGTACGGTATGGTTCTAGCTGGTACGCTTCTAACAATCGGTTAGTCACAATTTCCATGTTGCTTGGCATTTTAGCCGTGAAGCCCGCGTGAGATATTCTTGCCGGAGACTTAAACGCCTGCAACGCATCAAGAAGTAGTTGGTCGACAACTTGTCGCTTAGTCACCAACTGCGCGTAATCCGCAGAAGCTTGTACTGCGCCATCGTTAGCAGCAAAAGAATAAGGTGTTGCGCCAAAAGCCAGCATGCCACCAAGAGCGAGGGCGATAATGTTCTTTTTCATGGAAAGATCCTGTGTCGTTAAGTGTTCACATCAGATTTGCTCACCAATGTAAGTCCCTAAGATTAAAAAACCGTGAAGCACACCTGAATCTCCAACGTTTATATTCATTTGTTGCATAAGGTGTGGCAACAGATCACGATTTTGAACTTACCAGTAAGCCTGTATATCCAGATAATTCTGGTTTGAAGCTGTACTCAACAGTTATGTTGGAATATCTAACTGCGGATTCCATACGCCCTATTTCACCGAAAACCACCAACCACAAATCCAAACTCCGCATCAAAACAAACCAAAGCAGCCGATTTAAGAACAATTTTTCAACGACTTAAAATTCAACACACTGAATCGCGCGATGTTAACCGTCGCTCAAATAACGAAGGTTTTAAACACATAGACTTGGAGTGCGAATCAACAGATTTTCAAATAATTTAAAATCAATTATTGAACGACCGTTCAAGTGATGCTTTAATGAATTACCAATACAAGGAGTTACCCCATGCTTAAGTTCTATTTTCACCAAACACCAAACCCAATGAAGATCGCTCTGTTTCTCGAAGAGACAGGCCTAGATTTTGAACTCGTTCCTGTCGATACCTTAAAAGGTGAACAACACACGCCGGAATATCGCTTAATCAACCCGAACGGTAAAACACCTGCGATTGAAGACGATGGGCAACGTGTGTTCGATTCGAACGCCATCCTTCTATACCTATCAGAGAAGACGGGCAAGCTAGGTGGGCAACCTGAAGACAGAGCTGAACTGTTATCTTGGATGATGTTTATTGCGAGTGGTCTTGGTCCTTATTCTGGTCAATCGGTACACTTCCGCCATGCTGCGCCAGCAGGCCTAGACTACGCTGTGAACCGTTACCTACGTGAAGCACAACGTCACTACGAAGTGTTAGAAAAGCATATGGAAGATCGTGAATTTATCGTCGGAAATGAGTACACCATTGTTGATGTGGCTGCATGGGGTTGGATTGATAAAGCGCCAGTCGTACTTGGTGAAGAAGGCCTAGAGCCTTACCCGAATTTAAAGCGTTGGTTTAATACAATCAACACTCGCCCTGCCGCACTGCGCGCCCGCGAAACCGGCAAAGATGTTGAATTTAAAACTGAACGTGATGAAGAAGCGAAACGTGCGCTGTTCCCGTCTAACTTTCCAATCAACGAATAATTCAGCATAACGACGGCAATATTATCGGCTTCTACATATTTATCTCTAAGATAAAACGTGCCTTGTTGGTTACTTTGTTCGTCACAAAGCAGATAAAGTTTACGATGTAGGCGAAGTCATTAAACGATCCTCATAGTAACAACACTCAAACAGCAGACCTAATGCCTGCTGTTTTTTTGCGAGTGTTCTTATTGCTAATAATCACTCCTCACCTATAGATATATCTATATCGCTCCTTTATGACACCCTGCACCCTATAAGCTATACCCCGCGCAAAGACCAAATCACCACAATCACCACAATCACCACAATCACCACAATCACCACAATCACCACAATCACCACAATCACCACAATCAAATCTAGTCATATATCTTCATGTCATCAAATGGCAATTATCGAACCTTGATTACTGGCAACATTACTCCTAAGTTTATGAATGTTAGTCATTTTAAACGGATATTTTCTGAATAACTAACTTCGTAACACTAGTTTAGTAAGGATTGTTACGCGATGCGGATACCCCGCCACGCACGGAAATTATAGGTACCATAATGAAACATAAGAGTCTTAAACTGTCAGTTGTCGCAATATCATGCTCACTCGCCTTTTCAGCGAATGCCGCGTCTACCCTTTTTACCAATGTTGACATCTTTAATGGAACTGAAAACAAGCTCTATGAAGACCACAATGTACTCGTGGTTGATAACAAAATAGAGAAGATATCTAAATCTGCGATTGACGCAGCTGATGCAACTGTCGTGGATGGACAAGGTAAAACGATGATTCCTGGGCTTATCGACATGCACTCGCACTTGTGTATCCAAGAAGGCATGTTAGTAGGTAAGCAGGGATATGACCAAATGGCAATGGGTGCCAGAACCTACGTATCAATGAATCAATATCTAGAGCAAGGCTTTACGACGGCTCGTGATGCTGGCTGTAACATCTTAGGCGTAGCAAAAGCGGTTAATAATGGATTGATTGATGGACCTAGAATCTACCCATCAGGTGGCTTCCTAAGCCAAACAGGTGGCCATGCAGACACGGGGAACTTTAATGACCAGCCTGGAGCAGTTGATGATCTAGAACGCCATGGTTTTGGTTATATCGTTGATGGTAAAACGGAAGTCCGTCGCGCGGCACGCCAGAACCTAAGAGCAGGTGCAACCCAAATTAAAGTCATGGCAGGTGGCGGTGTTGCTAGTGAATTTGACCCTATCCACATGACCCAAATGTCAGTAGAAGAGCTAGAGACAGCAGTAGAAGTTGCTAAAGATTATGGCACTTATGTAACCGTACACGCGTATCACGATCGCTCTGTTAACCGTGCTATCGATGCAGGTGTTCGTACTATCGAGCATAACTTCTTGGTATCGGAAGATACAATCAAACGTATGAAAAAAGAAGGCGTTGCACTATCAGCACAAGCGGTAATGTCACTCAAAGCTTTTGCTGAACCAGAATCAATCACTTTCTTTAGTCCAGATCAGAAAGCAAAAGCTTCTAAAGTTTACGAAGGTGCATTACAGATGTTCAAGTGGGCTAAGAAGCACGACATTCTTGTAGTAACCGGTGGTGATATGTTTGGGCCTGCCTATAACATGGCACAGGCTGAGAACATGACCTACATGCAAAAAGCAGGATTCACGCCATTTGATATAATGAAAATGGGAACCTCTAATGCGGCTGAAGTATTAAGCTGGAGTGGCGGTATGAACCCTTATAAATATGGCTCATTAGGTAAGATTGAAGCAGGAGCTTATGCCGACTTGATTCTTGTTGATGGTAATCCACTTGATGACATTGAAATTCTGAATCAATACGAAGAGAAATTCCAATACATCATGAAAGACGGGAAAGTTTACAAAGACACCCTATAACAAAACGAGGGCAAGTTGAACGACTTGCCTTCACTCCCTCAAACATTATCTCTTATTTTCTATGGTTGCTCAGGATATGATTTCTATGTGTCGCAAACTTTTCTTAACCGTCGTTTTATCTGTCTTTTCTCTTTCAGCTTTTTCTAGCGAAGTGTCGTATACCTATTGGGAAGAACTTCGCCCGAATATAGAAACGATCGAAGATCCTTTTGCGCACCTTAATGTAAATCAATTAGACGATTTAGCCTACGTGGCTAAATACCTTCAAGTTAGCAATACACCAGAACAGTCTCCTTCAGCAGAGCTAAAAAAAGAGTATGCAGTATCTAAGGCTCGACTAGAACAAGCAGGTATTGATATCCATAAATTGCTCGATCTGCGTGAGCAAATCACTGATCAACGAAAAATTATGGCAACGCAAGCAAACCCAAGCATCCTTAACGCAACTCATCGAGTTCCAGGCTACATTACGCCGATCGATTTCGATGGTTTAAAGGTCACTAAGTTTTTGTTTGTCCCAACAGCAGGGGCATGTATCCATACCCCTCCACCACCAGCGAATCAAATGATTTTGGTTGACTACCCACAAGGAATTGAAGTTGACTCTCTATCAACTCCGATGTGGATTGAAGGAAAGATCACAACCAAAAATTCCACTTTAGATATTAGCTATGTCGATGGTGAGTCCGAAGTCTCCACAATCTATTCTATGGACGCAAGTAAAGTCGATTTCTACTAAGCAGGTACCCGTGTAACACGCTTCTTGTATCAAAGAGCTGCTAAAAAGCGGTTTTTTTATATTAATTTTCAAACGACTCCACTAAACCTAGAGAACAACAAGAAAAATATATTACTAGGGAAATCAATAACCTACCAACGAAAAGATTCAGATATTAGCGCATATTAGTTCTTGCAAAAATAATTCTATGACTACTTGCCTTAATCGCATTTGGGAACAAGCGTCCAAGCTTGCTCTGCAAAACCAGTCCATTAAAAATCCAATACAATCAATAATTAAGAACAATTTAAGGTTGTATTACCCAATATAATGCTCAGCTATCATTGATACCCAATCTATCTTTGTCTACAAATAAATAAAAACCCCTTTGTAATCAAAATGTTAAAATGCCCACACTGTATTTATTAGCACATCGAAAATAATATTAAGTTGAAATGCTAATTCAAATGACTAGTCGCTCTGATATTTTAAATCTTTATCAATGGGAACTAGGATTTAAAATGAACTCAGGCTGTCTAAGCGCCTTAATTGCAATGATATCGGGGCTTTTCTACACAGGCATGGGGTTTTCAGGATTAGAGAATCAATTCGGTATATTATGGGCTGGAGCTGCATTGACTATCTTAATCGTATTTAACTTTACGCTACCACTTTCTATCGGTGCTTATTTTTACACGACAAATGTCTTAGGTTGGCACTGGTTTAGCGCATCATTATTTATGATAATACTAATCACCATCATAGTTCCTACGCTCATTAAATCTGTTAATAGCATTTTAAATCCAACTTCTTTCGAAAAATAAAAACATACTATCACTGACACTCTATCGCTATTTACCAAGTTTAAGATCAAAAAAGAGCCGCTAAAAAGCGGCTCTTGATTTTTTAACTATTGTTGAAGCAACCATAAAGTGATATTTAAAATTAAATTAAAATCAACACCTTACATAAAAACAATCATAAGATGATTTTGTTTAAAACAACCATAAAATGATATTTGTAAAAATTGATGGAATTGGTATAGGGTTCTTGGTAAGAAAGTTACTTACACAACCCATGGTCAGTGGATCCTTCAGTAGGCATGCAAATGTTAAACAACTAGTAGACTCGATAAGCTTGTTAATAAGAGCCTAGCCGACCCACTAAATCCTTTCATAAACTTAAATTTCCGACAACTTTCCACTAGGTATTTTCATTTAAAGTATACTAGGAGTACACATAAGATACATTGATACTTCAATGCTGGTTATTCTATTTTAGGATTATGGAAACTGCATCCAAGAAAACTAAAAGAGACCCGCCCTAGTCAACTTCAATTGATAGCGTAGACTTAGGAATGCATCCTCTCCCATAAATAATTAATCAATGCTAACAAACAAAGATTGAAATATGTTTTATTACGATGTCTATATTTTTCAAACTAGATACTAAAGTATTTTTATGCCGTTACCTAGAGGTACTAACAAAACGTTTATTCGCAAAGCCATCAAGCAATGGGGTGACCGATATGATTACTCTTTAGTTCAGTATGTAAACAGCCGGTCTTCAATTATTATAATTTGTAAAAAGCACAAGAAAAAATTTGAACAAACTCCTAAAGCCCATTTTTCTGCAAAACGCCATTGCTGTCCTTTGTGTTATCAAGAAGTGGCAGGAAGCTACCAGAATAAATGGCGAGCACATTATAAACCAGATTCAAATCAAGCCAATTTAAATTGGAATTTACCCATAATCAAAAGCGTTTTTCGTGATTTTTAATCATTTTAGTGATAAGCCTTCGTTTACTGCCACCATACTAATTGCTACTAATATATAATTAACGTGCTTCTTCTAAACCTATCCATGCTTGTGGCGGATACTAAGTTTTACTTTCAATCAATAGAGAGAAACCTGTACGACGCTACTAAGCCTCCAATAAGAGTTAAACCACCTTCCTACCAAAATATATAATTATGAATACCTCCCAAATTAGTGGTAAGTTTGATGGAATCTACTCATGTCATGTGTCATTTTTGACTTCACAAAAAATAAAAATAGCTGCGATAGAGGCTTAAATAAATTAATGTCGAATCCCCTCTAAAAATAAATAACTTATCATGTTAATTATTTCATTCCTGTTTATGATTTCACCTCGTTAAATTTAACTAGGGAAATATTGTGAAAAAAGAACATTTAGCTATAGCGATCTTGCTATCTTTTAGTACTGGAGCCTTTGCGAGCAGTAATACATCATATTATGATCGAGTAGATGTAGGCAGTGGAATAGATTATATTGAAAACGAAAATGGTAAGTATGCTGAATCCTTTAATAAGGCAGATCAAAGCTATAAATATACTCCAAGATTATCAAAAGGTTGGATATTAGGGCCTACGGTATCAGATGCTAATAACCAAAACATCCTATCAAATGCTAAATACTGCGAGAGTCTGCCTGGGAATTATCACCCACCAACGCCTGACGAAGTAGAGAACCTTATGTTCTTCTTAAATAAAAATGATGAAGGTGCAGTAAACGTAATTAATAGTCTTGGATTCCATAGTTTTGGAATGAACATGGCATTAACTCAAAAATTATTGTTTAGTAATGATCCTAGCAAAAGCTGGTTTATCTATTGGTATTATGATCTTAATAACCAAACTTCGGATGACGCCAAATATGGTGTACTAACTGAAGACTCTTCTGAAAGTACTCATTATTCATGCGCTCCTGATCTTTAAAAAAAAACCGCCTTCTTATAGAAGGCGGCTTTACTTCAAGACTAAGTAGAACTTCAGCTTTTAAAACAAGCTATTTTCGCGTTTCGCGGAGCGCGATTAGAGCTCATAAGTTAAACCTACATAAAGTTTATAATCGTCTTTCTCAGGTAAAACATTGTCTGCGTTCACTTTGGGTTTAGATACATGTTCCCATATTGCATCCAAACTCAACTCAAAATCTCCCAGCAGGTCAATATCAAAACCAAATTCATTAGTCTGGCGAGTACCACCCGCTTTTTCACTCGCCCAATTAAGTTTATAGAGATGAACAAAATCGATATCTCTTGTTACTTCATGCTTCAGGTTTGACTCAAGGTTAAAGGTGCTACTGCTAGCGCTTAGAGACTCACCTGCCTCTACCGTGGAATATCGGCTATACTGATAACCAGGGCCAAGCGACATATCCCATTCCATTTCCGAATTGGCGACGAAGAAGTAACCAAGCTGTATCGCAGCATTAACCTGATAATCCAAATTTTGAAATTCATCACTCTGTACAAACAAATCTAGCGGTCTAAGAAACATTCTATTATTAATATATAGATCATAGGAGCCACCAACTTTTGTATTATTTGATGTTTTTTCATCATTATATTCGGAAGATATATGACTAGCATTAAGCTTGATTCGCGAATCAACTGTATTTCGTTCTGATTTAACATCTCCCCGAAAAGAATACTCATCACTATTACCACTATTAATGTCTAATCCAAACGTCACTTTAGCATCCCAATGTTCAGAGTCTTTCTCAGTACCGAGATAGATAGACACAACCTCTGTAACCGGGAATAACTTTTCATTAGAACCATTCCGTAAGTATAATTTATTGTCACGAATGGATAAATAGCCGACATAAGTCTTTCCATTAAGTGTTCTAATCGTAAATAGTCTAGCTGTTTCAAGAACTAAAATATCTTTAAGTTCAATGTCCAAGTCACCTAAGTCATCACTATCAAAAACTATCTCTTGACTATAAGAATTTGAATCTTTTTTAATAGTACCATCTAACTCACCTTTTATGACTTCCCCTGATTTCAGTTTTAACCAATCATCGCTTTTATCTATATAGACTACCTGGCTCTTGAGAATATTTGTATTAATTTCAGCGGCCATGGCATTACAATGAATCATAATTAACGCAATACAAAAAGTAGATATTTTAATTTTCATTTTTATATTCAATGAGGATGTTGACATTAACAATCATAATATATCTAAAATAAAGAATCATGTTAGGCATAAAACAAATTAATGTCATAATTTCATCATTGTATCATTGTATCATTGTATCATTGTATCATTGTATCATTGTATCATTGTATCATTGTATCAGTTACCAAAGTAACGAATATCCTAAGCTTTACCTCACCCTTAATTCGATAATTAACTGCTGATATAATAAAGAGTTAACCCTATAAACCCAACAGTTAATTATAATCACTCTAATTGATAATAAAGGCAGATTTAAATCAAGGTAACCTATCAATGAAACCACCCTTTGGGTTATAGGATATTTTGTAGATACGATCAGTGTATTAACGAGTAGTCCAATATTGATACGATTTTAAAGGAAACCTCAAAATGAGAGGGTAGCCATCGGGGACTGTATACGTTGCTCTCTTACTCTTATACATAGATAAACGTAGCGCAATTAGTTACCTCTTGAAGATTTTCTACGGCTACATATGTGCGCATTGAACTTATATCGCTATCATTCCATTAAAAATCTTGTGCAACCCTCTCAATAGTAGATTTAGAGATTGTCCAATGTAACTGAACACTCACCATTGGTCACTTAACTTTTTGCAGTAAGTTTACCTACAACGCTTGGATCAGCTAACGTTGTAATATCACCCAAATTGCTAGTATCTCCCGTCGCGATCTCTCGTAAAATTCGACGCATGATCTTTCCAGACCGCGTTTTTGGTAGAGAATCAGTCCAGTGAACCACTTCGGGTGTTGCGATAGGACCAATCTCTTTACGCACCCAGTTTTTTAATTCTTTCTTCAGTTCTGTTGAGGAAGCCTCATTATCATTTAGTATTACGTAAGCGTAAACGGCCTGACCTTTGAGAGAATGAGGAATCCCCACGACTGCAGCCTCTGCAACCTTATGATGTGCAACCAGAGCCGACTCAATCTCAGCCGTCCCCATACGGTGGCCCGATACGTTCAATACATCATCAACACGACCTGTTATCCAGTAATAACCGTCTTTGTCACGACGAGCGCCATCACCAGTAAAATACATACCTTGAAATGCCGAGAAGTACGTTTGTTCAAAACGCTTATGGTCTCCATAAACCGTGCGGATCTGACCAGGCCAAGAATCTAAAATAACGAGCTTACCTTCCGCTGGACTCCCTTGTATGAGGTTACCTTCGCTATCAACAAGTGCTGGTCGCACACCAAAAAATGGTCGGGTTGCTGAACCAGGCTTTAGATCAGTTGCGCCGGGTAACGGTGCGATTAAAATACCACCTGTTTCAGTTTGCCACCAAGTATCAACGATAGGAGATTTTTCGTTGCCAATAACCTTATAATACCACCTCCACGCTTCTGGGTTGATTGGCTCACCGACAGAACCCATGATCCGGAGGCTTGAGCGAGAAGTACCAGCAACGGCTTCATATCCTTTTGCCATCAGTGCTCGAATCGCTGTTGGTGCGGTATAAAGAATATTGACTTGATGCTTATCGACGATTTCGCTCATACGAGTTGTCGTTGGATAATTGGGAACACCTTCAAACAAAAGTGTTTTTGCACCATTGGAAAGTGGTCCGTAAATTAAGTAAGAGTGACCCGTAATCCAACCTATATCCGCAGTACACCAAAAAGTCTCACCTTTCTGGTAATCGAATACGTATTTAAAGGTCATAGTTACATAAACTAAGTAACCACCGGTAGTGTGTAATACACCTTTGGGTTTACCTGTTGATCCTGATGTATAGAGAATAAATAATGGATCTTCGGCTTTCATCTCCTCTGGTGGACAAACGTCTGAAACAACCGCCATCGCTTCGTGCCACCAAACATCACGAGACTCGCTCCAATGGATATTACTGCCGATACGTTTTACTACTATCACTTTCTCAATGTTTGTCACTTCCAAATTAGTGAGTGCTTCATCCACATTCTTCTTCAATGGTACTACACGGCCCCCACGCAAACCTTCGTCTGCAGTAATGACCATTTTCGCATCTGAATCGATAATACGACCTGCTAATGCGTCTGGTGAGAACCCTGCAAATACGACAGTATGAATAGCCCCTACTCGTGTACAGGCAAGCATCGCGATAGCAGCTTCAAGCACCATCGGCATGTAAACACACACCACATCACCTTTTCGTATACCTTGGTCTTTTAAAACGTTAGAGAACTGACACACTTCTTTGTGTAGTTCGTTAAAAGTAAGGGCTTTATTATCTGCCGGATCATCTCCTTCCCAAACAATGGCTACTTCATCTCCTCGCTCTGCTAGGTGGCGATCAATACAGTTAGCCGAGACATTAAGCGTGCCGTCCTCAAACCAACGAATATCTATTTGTTCAGCTTCAAATGAAGTATTTTGAACCTGAGTGAATGGTTTGATCCAGTCCACTATTTTGCCATGCTCCCCCCAGAATTTCGTTGGCGTTGCCACTGATTGTTGGTACATGGCTAGATAACTGTCATTGTCTGCATGACTATTGAGTTTAATATGCTCTTTTACTGGGTAAACGTATTCTGAATTCATAGGTACTCCTCACACTTTTGTATGACCGAATATAATTTTTGATACATGATAGACTGGGCAGTTCTATTACTTAGAGTAAACCGATACTTGCATTTCGCTCCCCTTGAGCGGAACTCGACCGCTGACTTAAAGACTAAAAATCAAATGCCTCAATACTAGGGGATACTATGATTTCAACTTACAAAACTGCATTTTCGAGGTAATCAATGACAACTTCGCCATAGGGTAGTGTCAAATCGGCGACAAAGTGGCTGGCAGAAATAACACGCTTTACAGGTAGAGCGTTAACGGGTGCCATTGCGTGGGCATGAAGCTCAAGTGCTCCCGGCCCCATATATGCCCATTTAACGTTGATATCCGTCATGTAATAACGAACAAGTTGACAAATGGCGGGACTTCCATTGACGTCAGGGATAGATTTCACAAGAAAATTGGGCCCTCCAAGCTCTTCCTGCACCCGTGCTTTATCAAGCTCTTGGTATTTGAAACCCATAGTTCCCATAGCGATACGAATTTTCCCATAATCTAAAGTTCCTAATAGCGTGTCTCCGTCCACCTCTAAATTTGGAGAACCCAACTTTTTAGGAAATCCCCAAATTTCACGCCCTGCAGCAATCGGAGGGTGACAATCAAGAAACATAGAATGAACATATGACCCGGGCTTCCCTTCAAATGTTATTGGAATCACTTGGCCAGACTCTTGAAAGCAGCCAAAACCTGACGAGTCAGGCATACGCATAAACTCATACTTTACTATTGCATGAGGGGCTTCAAGTCCGGGTGGCAAAACACGCTCTAATGCTTCAGGTTCCGTTTCGTAAGTGATGATAAAATACTCACGATTAACAAAACGATTAGGCGCTACTGTATAGGCAGGATTACCTTGTTGGACCGGCATTCCAAAGGGAAATGAAGTGTTGTGTGTCATGACTACCTCCAATGACAAAAAGCACTGCACGACTAAGTACAGCGCTTAAATTAAAGTGTTAATTAATAATCCAAAATTTCTCGTACGCCAAGCAGAGCATCTTTAACACCCTGAGATAACGCTTGCATTTCATCTTCTCCTGGATACACAATCAAATGAGCGTCAATAAAATGTGTTCGCTCACCAATCCAGTCAATCAAAGGCCCACAATACGCTAAGCTACCTGTTAAGATAATCGCATCGACGTCACCCGACAGGACAGCCGCACAAGCACCAATTTCTTTTGCGATTTGATACGCCATAGCCTTGAGTATTTGAGTCGCGTTGATATCTCCCCCTCTATGACGGTGCTCGACTTCAAGCATATCTTTACTTTCAAGATAGCTGTAAACCCCTCCCTCACCGATAAGCTTTTTATAAACCTCTTGATAGGTATAGTCGCCGGAGAAACACATATCTATAAGGGCAAGAGGAGGGATCCCACCACTGCGCTCAGGGCTCATAGGACCGTCCCCTCCTAGTGCAGAATTCACATCGACAATTCGACCCGATTTATGGGCGCCAACACTGATCCCGCTCCCTAAATGAGCAACGATAAGATTAAGCTTGTCATAAGCCGTATTATGTTGTTTAGCATAACGGCGTGCTACTGCCTTATGATTCAACGCGTGAAAGCTGCGTACACGTGAAATATCAGACATCCCTGATATGCGAGCGATATCGTCATACTCATCGACCATTACCGGATCAACCGTATACGCGTCCTTGTTGATATCGACTTGTTTTGCTAGTTCATAGGCCAAAATACCGCCTAGATTAGATGCGTGCTGGCCGTTCAAGCCAATCATTGCGTCTTGTAAATACCGGTCATTAATGCGATAAACACCACTTTGAAGATTTCGTACCATTCCTCCTCGACCAACAAACTGATCAATTTGATCTAAAGCAATGCCATTATCTTTGAGTGCTTGGAGAATAAAACCCTTACGATACTCTTTCTGGTCTATTATCGTCTGAAATGCCCCCATATCAGCTACTGAATGATCAATAGATTTGCTAAAGAGAAGAGACTCATCATCGTAAACAGCGATTTTAGTCGACATACCACCAGGGTTGATTGCGAGTATTTTCATTTGACTGCTCTCTCTGCACATTGCGCGATTGCACAGGCCATAGCGTAATATTTGGTTTCAACAGAATCAGAACGAGACGGGAAATCTACAGGAGCAACGGTGCCGATAATAAAGCTAGCAGCTTTGGCTCCACCTAAGAAAGTGCTGGTTTTATAGAAAGTGTTGGCAGCATTGATATCAGGAAGTAAGATCAAATCAACATCGCCCCCAACGTCAGTATCCAAGCCCTTATGCACGACAGACTCTTTGCTGAACGCTAAATCGATAGATAAGGGTCCATCGACCGTACAGCCTTTAATAGCTCCACGACGATTCATTTGAGTCAGGATTGCAGCATCGATCGTTGAAGGCATCGCTGTTTTTACACCTTCAGTAGCAGAAATAATTGCAACTTTTGGTTTGTCGACACCAACAGAATGAAACACGTCGACGCATTGCTGAATCATCTGTGCTTTTTCATTTACATCTGGAGCTATGTTTATGCCAGAGTCGGTGAAAGCAAAAACCTTGTGATAAGTAGGGATATGAACAAAGCCAGCTTGAGAAACCAATTTAGCTTTCTTAAGCCCTGTTTCGCGATGCAATATAGGTCTTAGGTATTCTGGAGTACCCAGTGCACCACGAGTTAAAACATCTGCTTTGCCTTCTTTTACCAAAGCAACAGCTATTTGACATGCTTTGCTTTTATTCCTTTCATCGATAACTTCAAATCCGCAAACATCAAAATCAACTTCTTCAGAAATTTTCAAAATCTGTTCTCTGTCACCAACTAGAATTGGCTCCGCGATTTTTTGTTCAGTAATAAGCTTCAGTGCTTTTAGAGTTGTACGATCTTCAGCGGCCGCCACTGCAATTTTTTTTACTGGTTTGCCTTTAGCTATTTCGACGAACGTTTCAAGTGATTTCAACATAATATTTACCTTAAGTGAGATTTTTCATCTCGTTTAATGAATTTTTAAGCGCTACTAAAGCATCTCAACGGTCGCAGCAATCCCCATACCACCACCAATACACAGTGTCGCTAGCCCCTTTTTAAGTTGTTGGCGTTTTAGCTCATTCACTAAAGTGACAAAAATGCGAGCACCGGACGCTCCAATCGGATGTCCAAATGCAATCGATCCACCATTAACGTTGACTTTACAAGGGTCCCATTGCATTTCTTTATTGACGGCAATAGCCTGAGCAGCAAATGCTTCATTAGACTCAATGAGATCGAGTTCATCAATATGCCAGTCGGAACTATCTAAAACTCTACGTGATGCTTCGATCGGTCCAGTCCCCATAAGTGCAGGTTCAACGCCGGCGGTCGAAAAGTTCACCAGACGCGCCATTGCCGATAAACCTAACTGTTTTACTTTCTGTTCGGAAGCGAGAATAACCATCGCTGCGCCATCGTTAATACCGGAAGCATTGCCGGCCGTGACCGTCCCTTCTTTATCAAAGGCAGGCGTAAGCTTGAACAAAGCTTCTAAGGTGGTTTCTGGACGAGGATACTCATCGTGCCTAAAAATTAACGGGTCTTGGCGTTTACGAGAGACTGCTATTGGGACAATTTCATCTTCTAAACGGTTCGCTTCTAAAGCTTTCGCCGCTTTCATTTGAGATTGATAAGCAAATTTATCTTGCTCTTCGCGTGAAATATTGTATTTTTTAGCGATGTTCTCAGCAGTTATACCCATGTGGTAATTGTTGAATGCGTCCCATAACCCATCTTTAATCATGGTGTCTTCTGCGAGCCAATTACCCATCTTTACCCCATTTCGTGAGTTAGCAAGAATATGCGGTGCCTGACTCATATTTTCTTGACCACCTGCAACCACTAACTCCGCATCTCCACATTTAATAGCCTGAAAAGCCAACTGCAAAGCTTTAAGTCCAGAGCCGCAAACTTTATTGATCGTAAACGCGGATACAACATCAGGAATACCTGCCGCCATTGCCGTTTGACGAGCTGGGTTTTGACCGCAACCAGCTGCGAGCGCCTGACCTATAATAACTTCATCAATCTCACAAGGAGCGATTCCCTGCTTAACAAGCATCGCCTCAATCACTCTAGCGCCCAAAACCATAGCGGGAAGCTTTGAAAGACTACCCCCAAACGAACCTATTGCGGTTCTCGATGCAGCGACAACATAAACATCATTACTTACTACCATGTAACACCTATCAATATTTATAATAAAAAGACAATCTAACAGCCACCTTACGAATTAAAGCTTGACTGTTTCACTCTTGGTTGGGCATTAGTTAATGTTGAACATGCTTTTCCGAGATCTTTCGACTTGTCTGGGTCGCTAATACCTAACGCTAAACAGGCTTGTTCCCTGGTCATATTCAAATGAAACATGTATATCTGTATTGCCATTTCCCAATTTGATGATCGTAATTTAACCATTGATACCTCCAATCTAAATAAAATTACAAGACTTTATAACAACAGATTGATATGCATGTAGTTTAATTCTATTGGTTACTTTTTAAAGGTCATAAATACCAAACCTCCATAGCCCCACTAAAATTAATTAACAAAAACACAAAAATGACATTTTAATGACAACCTTTAATACCAACACCGACTTGATAGATAATTAATATTTATAGAAAATTACGGGAACTATCACTTGAGATAGAGCTTATTCCTCCAAATACTTCCGGGAAGTCCAACCCCATTTGGATATATTTTCGATTAATACCAACTGCCATATAGATTACAAAACAAATTAACCAAACTCGGGGCCCGGATATTGCCAGAACTGTCTTAAAAATAAAGCAAATTAAATTTAGAGACATACCAAGCATCTCGAAATTAGGGATATTCATATGGTTTTAAACTGAGGAATCAAAAAAATTGAAGGTAAAAAATGGTAATAGGGTATAAACCGAACACCTACTAATAAGTAACCACTTAATAAGACTCGAAGATATACCCTATCTATTATCACTGTACTGTCCTAAATATGGTTGACACATTCTCTAACATGAAATTGGAGAGTGTCATGAAAACAACAAGTAAACGAACTCAACGAGATTATTCTCTTGCCTTTAAATTGGCGTTCGTAGGCCAGGTTGAAAAAGGCGAAATGACTTATAAGCAAGTTCAAGAACGTTATGGGATCCAAGGTCGCTCTACCGTTTTAGTTTAGCTTCGCAAACATGGTCAACTAGATTGGTCTAAAGGAACAGAACAATCGAGAGCGTTAGGAGCGACTATGTCAAACTCTTCCTCAACTCAAACCCAGAGCAACGAATCAAAGAACTCGAGCAGCAATTAGAAGAAACTCAGCTCAAAGCTGAGTTCTTTGAAGCGGTTGTAAAAGTCATGGATCGAGATTTCGGAGTCCGAATCTCAAAGAAGCGCAAGGCCGAGTTATTAAGGAAAAAACGGTCAGAAAGTTGACCGTCACCAAAGCTTGTCACTTCATAGGAGTTACACGACAAGCTTTCTACAAGCGCTGTGTTGCAGAAATTCATCAGACAAAGAAAGATGAATCCGTACTCGGTTTTGTGAAGGAGCAAAGGATGATGCACCCTCGTATAGGGACTCGTAAGATCAAGTATTTACTTGCTCAAAACGATATTGAAATCGGGCGAGACCGCTTATTCTCTTTGCTGAGAATGAATCGATTATTAGTACAGAATCGAAGGGCTTACCATCGAACCACAAACAGTAATCATCGCTTTTACTGCCATCCAAATCGAATCAAAGAAGGCTTAATACCGGAAGGACCAAAGCAATTATGGGTTGCCGATATTACTTATCTAGCAACGCGGCGTGGTAGTACTTATCTCAGTTTAGTGACGGACGCTTACTCAAGAAAAATCGTGGGCTATCACATAGGTGATGATATGAAAGCTCGCACGGTCAAGCAGGCCTTTTTAAACGCGTTGAAAGGGCGGAAGAATACAGGTGAGCTTGTCCATCACTCAGACCGAGGTGTTCAGTACTGCTCTGTTGAATACCAAGAGTTGCATCGACAGTATGGTGTATCTTGCTCAATGACTGATGGCTATGACTGTTATCAGAATGCGTTGGCAGAGAGGATCAACGGAATACTGAAGATGGAGTATCTGTTGAATAAGCCTAATGATTTAGATGAAGCAAAGAAAATGGTCGCCGAATCAGTAAAATCTATAATGAATATAGGCCTCACACAGCTCTAAAATACAAAATGCCCGATGAAGTACATCGAGCGTTTTAGTCGTTCAAGTGTCAACCCATATCAGGACGGGTCACACATAGAATCTAACTCTAATCTCCAACTGTTGCATAATGGATTATATTCCATTCAAGCTTCGCTGAGACTGAATTACTTAAGTTTTGTACCACAACCCTTTGGTGGTAAAAAGATTGACCATTATAATGAAAAACCCCGTCTTCGCCAGGGAGAAACGTTTGATCCTTCACTTCTTTCCAGTGACTGCCCAAAGGCGGCTTCCACTGATAAATCGCCTTAATTGATGTATCGCCGACATTATTAATATGAGTGTTATACCCCACTTCTGGAATTATTGGCGTATCCTTGTGCCAAAGTTCGATAGTTTCTCCTGGCTTAATAGTGCTTGTTTGGGTTTTATTATTTTTTATTTCATTCATAGTATTACTCCGATTATTTACAATAGCCCATATAGGGAAAGGTTTGGAACCCAATAATATAAAACATATCATATAGTTCCAAAATTTAAATTAGCCAATTGAATAAACGCCTCGAAATAAAACTCCATTTCTAAAGGCGTACAATTAATTGCACGCCAAATCTGACTCTAAATCATTTCTACTTGTCTAATTACACCATCCTTGTTTATGTCTAATTTTTCGAAGTATTCACGCGCCATATCAATCAACTCTATTTCAGAAAAATAAAGACTGAGTTGTTCATCATTAACATAAAACTGTTCCAATTCTACCAATGTCACAACACCATCTCCATTTCTATCACGAATTGATAGGCGAGCATTGGCAAGTTCCAAACATTTAATTGCTTCAGAATTCTCAGACATTTCAGACATTTTGATATAACCATCTCCATTTCTGTCTAATTCAGTAAAATATTCGCCTGCCATTTCATTCAACTCTTTTTTTGAAAAATAGCAATTTAATTGCTCGTCATTAACATAGAATTCTTTCAACTCTTCCAGATTTACTTTACCATCGCCGTTAGCGTCGCGAATAGAAAGTCGTTTGTTTGCCAATTGGATTGCTTTATAAGTATTGTCAGTAGATGTCATTTGCTTACCTTACTTTATTATTTATTGACTTTATTATTTGTTGAATGGGCTCCAACAAAAAGAACACTACCAAATTAACTCAGTGGTACACAGAAGTATTTCATATAATGACTATGTTTTGTGAAAGGACGCCTCATTTCACAATTACACCTCATTTCCAAAAATGAAAAATGTGAACCCCCTCTCAACATTTATATCAAAAACAAAAATCAATACCATTATTTAACCAATATGATACATTCTCTGCACATCGTAAAAAGTGTGTGATGTGTTTTGTTATTTAGTGTTCGTCAAGAGCATTTTGTAGCCCAGTATCTTTTGAACTGGGCTTTTTTTTAAAAATGTACCAATAGACCTATCAACCATTAACAACTACATATTTAAAGTAATATCGAGGCTTTAACGACACAATAATACGACTGTACTTAATACACCTACCCAGACTGAAAGATATCCTACCTTGTTAATGAACCCTTATAAATAATATCTTCCAATACGTACAAAATAAACTGATAACAGCCCTTACCAATTAGCATAATGGATATGCAACAAGATAACCCCTGCTAACAAAACCAACGATAGAAGTGTAATAATTTTATCGAAGTAATTTGTTGTAGTAGGAGTTAACATGGACAAATTGAAACTTATAGACCCCGATAGAAAACGACGTAAAGCTTTATCTAAGGCAGACAGATTGGAAGACTTAATTCTCTATTCTTTCAGTAGTAACCACTCAAATGGTTTTTTAAAAAGAAAACAAACACGAAAAGTATGTGATGGCTGTTTAGCGGAACAGACATATAATAAGTTAGATAATAAACAAGAATAAACCAATAAGATATTGCTATTTTATTTAGCGATATCTTAGATTCCAATTCGTCACATAAATGTATAAGCCATGCTCTCGAAATATAGAGAAAAAATCCATTATTTCCTTTACCAATCACTCCTGTATCGAAAAACTGTAACGTCTAGCACAAATTTCCCTATATACTACTCCCCAAAACACCGTGCTCTTCGCTCATTTTTACGACTGTATACATTAATTCATCGATAATTCAAAAACCTAAGTAGTTATCATCTATTACGACTTTATTCTCTAGGGTTTGTCCTCGCCCAACCACGTAGATCAACAATTGATTAACAAATTCCAATAAATTTCCCTTAGACCTAATACCCATTTATCTTTATATAATAAAGCCCGCATGGGGCCTCCCGCTGCGCTAGCTGTA
Source organism: Vibrio sp. BS-M-Sm-2 (assembly GCF_041504345.1). Classification (NCBI taxonomy): domain Bacteria; kingdom Pseudomonadati; phylum Pseudomonadota; class Gammaproteobacteria; order Vibrionales; family Vibrionaceae; genus Vibrio; species Vibrio sp. BS-M-Sm-2. The sequence continues at coordinate 1,128,425 of NZ_CP167895.1, read as the reverse complement.
AATCATTAGTTTATTAGGTAGGTTATTGCTGTTTTGGGGCTACCTAAATTTAGAGCGAGACCCTTGCGTTTTAGATCAATTCACAATTAAAATCTAATCAGGATAGAAGCCTCTGTAATATTTCGCTGGTAAATTGGTTGTAAAACAAATGTGACTTAATGCATCTGAAATTAGATATTTTCATTTGCTCCTCCAACCCCAAACTATCGTACCCTATAATTAAGGTTCTGAATTCGATCGATTAACCAAATTTGTTCATACTCCTAGTATTCCATACATAAAAAGGCAAGAAAGTAAGCTACTCTCTTGCCTTTTAGGTTTACCACAACTATTGAATAGAAACTGCTCGAAAGTAGCTAATCTGACGTCATTACATTTAGAGTTTTAGTATATCTCCTGGATAAATAAGATCGGGGGTCTCAATCACTGTTTCATTTAAGTGTATTAACCTATTCAAGGCTATGCCTTTACGTAGCGAGATACCCCAAAGCGTGTCTCCTTTAATAACTCTATAGTACTTTGGAGGACGCTTAGCGTGCTCATTCTCTTCTCTAACTTGATCTAACTCTTTTACTATTACTTTTTCTTCTGGTTCTTGGGTGTAAATATCTGGCATACCCTCATCTGCTGGGGTTTCAATTACGTTATCTGTTGGGAAACTGAACTTTGCCCCAATAATAAATTGATAGTCAGCAAAGCGATCAGTATCTCTTGCTATTGTTTCCATAGTTAACCCGAGTGTATTACTGATACGTTTCTCAATACCTAGGCCGGCCTTGGGAATCGTTTCCCCATTAACAAAATCCACCCCAAGACGTCCATACAACTCAAAATCATCACTCATCTGAGCTGTATAATCTACGGTCGTACCGACGTAAGCGCTACTTGCAATATTTTCAAAGAAGAAGCCGTCTAAACTAACACTCCAAAAATCATTTATTGGTAATTGTGTACCAACTACAAAATTGCTAGACAAATTTTCGGAAACCGAACTAGAATTATCAATTTCGTTGTAAAGCCCTACTCCCGCACGAATGGCGATATCATTCGACTGTGCGAAAGAAGAGAAAGAAAGCAGCACTAAAGAAAAAGTTAAAGACGACGTGCTAGATATCGATCTCAAAAATGACGGTAACTGCATCAGAATAATCTCCTTCATCGACGTCTCCGTAGTGTAAATTATTAAAACTGAAATCTAAATCGAAGCCCAAGTTTTGCCCTTCAAAACCAATTTTCGCGAAATCTTTGTCCATCACTCCATCTTTGATAACCTGCTTGTCCACACAAGCTTCACAAACCAAATCGTAAGGGATCTTCGAGTTAGATTTCTGGTCAACAAGAGAAAAATCGTCTTCTAGTCCAGATGATTTAAACGACATCTTGATGCCTGGAGTAATATACCCGTTAACGTGAACTCGGTAACGTGCCTTTCCTTCAGCGGTGTGATTATCAGTGTCATAGCTAACATCAAACTTCCCATCCCCTAACAATTGAACTGACTCCAAAAAAGATGGCTGATAATCAATGACTATTTGTACTTGATCTTGGTAGATTTGATAAGACTCAATCTGGTTTTCCTCATATATAAGGTAATAAGCTACAGGTTCATTGAACGTCGCAATATATTTACCTGCAGGTAGCTTTGACTGCATAAAATCGGATAATAGCGACGGTAACTTGAAGCTCGGTCGGTAAAAGTCGAACGGCCTGAACTTCCCTCCTTGATCAAGAATAAAGTCAGCCCCACATGACGAATTTGATCGTAACCGGATATCACCACCGGCTATCGATTGCTCCTGACACCGTTGTGCGTTACCAATCACCTCGGATGTTTGAACAAACTTATTAGAGGTTCTAAAATCGATACCAGTATGCTTAAACGAAGTGCTCAACTTAGCGCCAGTCATCGAAGTGAACGTAAGTTCCTTCTGGCTATTCTGATAAAACCCTGGGCTCCAACGTGCTATTGGAAGCATGTTGAATTTTTCACTGGGCTGCCATTGTAAAGGCTGAATTTCCCCACTATTCAAGGTTGCGCCACTCCATTCAACCACGTCACCGGTGATCTTTGCGTAAATCGTTGATGCTTGAACGAAAGAAGATGTTAGGAGAAAACATGCGACTGTTAAATTATAAAATAACCTGTTCATTTATTTCCTCATTCGCATTTATAACCGAAAAAGTTTGCTTACTTCCGTCGTCACTGCCTTTAGGGAAAGTAAATTCTCGAGTAGAATTAGGTAGCAGTCGGTGCTCAAATATACAATCGGACGAATATTCTCTTGTACACGTATTAAGAACTGCATTTAACATTGTGTTACTACGGTTTGTGAACACGAATGTATCTTTGTCGATTCTCTTTAAATCGTAATCGAGTTCAACATTATCGGTGTTAACCGGATCTAAGAAGTAGGTACGGTAACCAAAAGCAACTGCAACAGCTGACTTTTTTCCTTCGTAATAAGGCACAGGAGTGATATCAACCGCATAAACCTGATCTTCCTTAAAATCGCAAGCGTCTTCGCAATGATTCATCATCCTAATCGTCTTTCTTTCACCTGGCTCAAGAATCACTTGAGACGGAGATACGCTAAACGTCCAGTCATCAAAGTTTTTTCGATCTAATTTTTCGATTACTTTTTTTCCATCAACATAGCGCACCTTAAGCATCTCCATATTGATAAACATATCTTGTTTATCATTATTCTCGACTTTAATATCAGCGATGTGTGTGTCTTTATCTGCGATTTCAAATAAACTACTCACCGCGACTGCCATGCTCTGACAACTGAAAAGTACAGTAAAAAGAAAAAATATATATTTGTACATAGTCTTACCTATTTTTAGCAAAAAAATCACTGTTACCAGGAGTTCTAACATAGTTCTGTATGTCATCAAAAACTTGCTTACTTACGATGTCGAATGATTCATTCTCGTTTAAATCGACATCGCTCTTAGCAAACAAATGAATATTATTAGCGAAATTATATTGAATATACTCAATTTTTTCTTTTTGGGATTCTTCTAGAATGCTATTTGGTATTTCACCGTCTAAAACTCCCAAATAATAGATACTATCTTTTTTGTCCCCTAAACCTGAAGACACAAGTTGCATGCCATTATCAAGTGTTTCAATCTTAGGAAAACACTTTGTCATAACGCCACTATTATCTATAGCTTCAGGGTCAACAAAGCAGAACTCTCCACTCGAAGCCACTTTAAAAGGCTTGTCTTTCACTAATGAAATTGAGTAAATACCATCACCCACACGACCGACAGAAACACAACCGTCACCAATGCACTTAACATCATTTAACGGGTTATTGTTAAAGTCTTCAAAGTAACTAAGGAAAGTGACAATTGGTTCCACTTTATTAGAAACTTTATGAACGGTCCCAGGGTAAGTGAACATTTTACTTCGGGTATCATGATTATTTTTACTACTCTTATAACCGCTTATTTCACTATCAACCTGAAAATTATAAGTAGAAAAGTCATTTAACCCTACAATTCTCGTTTTAGAGTCAATTGGAATACTGGTATGGTATCCGGAGTTTATTTGGGTATCAAGAACGCCAAAATCTTCTTCGTCCTTATTAGTATTTCCACCTCTAGCTTCACTTTCGACAATTATGTAAGACTTACTATTTTCTTTTGTTTGATAGATTCCGTCTTTCGTAATCACCGATGTAGAGTCAGCGTTAATCGATAAATTTGTGTTAGAATTATTCGAGATATTCGCGTAAGCGCTCGAATTAAATGTATTGTTTGACATATTGATTCGGCCATTCAACGAAACTTCCGATTGCGCCCCGTCGATATAGTTATTAATCGCTGCATTACCACTTGTATCAACACCGTCTAGTAGAGCTATGTCTTCCTTATCATATGCCAAACTATTAACTAACCTTTGTCCAGTGCGACTTGATGAGTCGATACCAGAAGAATATGTCGTATGGTTATCGCCAAGAGGAATAGTCATACTTATGGAATAAATATCATCAATATCAACAGCTTGATTAAAATTGTCATTTAGCGAACGGCTAAAACCTAAATTTAATTGTAAGTTTCTAAAAATCATAGTGTTATAGCTTATAGCTAAGTTCTGACTTTCAAACCCACTATTGGCACCCAAACTGTCATAGCGAGCTCGGCTACCGTAAAAACTGAGACTTGAAGACAAGATCGGCAGAGAATAAGAAATTGTCGTTTGGTCAAAAGACTGCGCCCCGTAAATCGCCTTTAGTAATGGGGAAATATCAGAGACTCGATTTTTCTTACTTCCGTTGTAGTTTTGGTAATCAAAGCTAAGACCAACAACACTAAGAGAACCGTTATAAAAATGGCCGTCATCTATCTCATTATAATAGGCACTTGCATCCAACCAATCACTCGCATAATTAGCAAGAGCACCAAAACCAAAGTCCTCACCATCTGATTGAGTACTAACACCAAGCATCAAAGAATCATGAAGTAACGACTGGGTAAAAGACGCATCACCATACACGAGACTCTCTTCTGAACTCTGATCACCATGCTCTCCAGTATCGTATGTCGACTCTCTTGCCGTGACATTGTAGTCGTAACCATTATGAGATGTTTGTGAGATATTATTATTGATTCTACGAACAATCCTTTCCTCCGAGTAACCGTCAGCGCGAATCACCAACTCTACATTGTAATTTCCTCGGGGTAAGTGTTTATAACTGATACTGTGTTGCCCTTTTAAAAAAGACTGTGTGTAAATAGTACGCCCGTCACGTAACACATCAACTGTACCAGAGCCTTTGATATCGAAATAAACTTTCTTTGATTGTTCGTCATCAGAAATAAATAGATTATCACTTGAAGAAACGCTTATGTAATAGTTATCTTTTGTATTGGAGTAATCTAAGTTAGATGTCGAGTTGTTCTTGTCAACGCCATAAGCATCATATCCAATTCGAAACGCAATGGAGTTAATGTTATGCTCATAAAATATAGCGTTACTATCTAGCGATGCTTCTTGGTTGCTCGCACCTGAAAGTGTAAAATCACTAGAAACATACCCATTCCCGAGACCCATCGTAAGATCTGAGTTGAGCGTGGCGCTACTATCTTGTCCATAATAACTTGCAAACAAATGATTTCCGAAAATTAAAGCTTGAGTATCAGGCTCAAGGCTTGTGTAACGTAATTCTCTTCGGCCTTCGTCTAGATATTCTGCCGGGACTTTAACATTCATTGTCTTTTTTTCAAAAGAGAAATCAGTTCTTACACCACCATCATTTTCTATGTTTTTACCAGCTGTTATAGCACTAATAACTTCATCAACAAATTTTTCTTTTATTCCAGAATTAAGAATTGCCACACGTAAGCTTTGTTCATCCTCTATATTATTTACACCGTAATAATTAGAATACCCTAGTGATTCAAAGTTCGAATCATTAGGTAAAAATAACATTATTTTATTTTCTTCAAAGTCATAAAAGTGTTTAAACTCCTTGGGTATAAATTGAGCGTGTACACTTTGAGATACTGCTAGACTTAAAAGAATACAGTGATAGAGGTTTTTTCTTAAAATTACCATAGCTACTTCTTAAATCTTTAAAAATCCAACGAGACAAGCAATGTTGCCGCACCTTTACAATATGCCTTACTAACATCGAAATTTGGTAAAGCTTCAAAGTTCACAGTAAACTCTCGATTATCGTTAAGATAAAGTCGGCTAGCGTTGTTAAAACTATCGAAGTGAAGAGGAGCATCCTGAAATAGCTCCTCCCCATCAATCCAATAGCTTGCAAAGTCTTTCTGAACAATCTCTCCAGCAGCGTTTTCGCAAACACTCGAAAGATTTTTTGCAACTAACTCAAAACCCGCTGAAAAGCCTACCGGAATATCCGTTTCCAAGATAAGGTCGGTTGATTCCGAATAAAAGCTCTCTGTAAAACGATTGTAATTAACGAGAAGCTGAGATTCATCAAACCCAAACTTTGTAACCTGATATGAAAAGAAATCTTCATTATCGATGTGTGCATTTAGCTGAAGAACTTTAGTTTGAGAGGTTTCTGCCATCGTAGTGGAACAGAAAAACATCAACAATAGATAAATATTTAACTTTAAGGGTGGTGTCATTTATACTTTCCAAAAAATTAAGGGCTGGTTTCCCAGCCCTGTACATATATCTAAGGTTAACCTTCTAGCGGGCCACTAGAGGCAAATGCAACATCAGCTCGAACAACCGTTGTTGCTGTAATGGTGTCACCACCGACCATTGCCGCTATATCGGAACCCGCTACTGTCCAAGATGTCTCAGAGCTAGTCGATGGGATTTTTGCATCAACAGCAACTAGCTTCTCATCCATGCTAACTTTTGCAACTACGTTTGAAACATCTGTACCCTTTAGGCTAGAAAATGTAGGCGCGGTTACCGAGTAATTAATACTGTCAACACTCATTCCATTAAATTGGTCTTGACCAACTTGAACAAGTTCTCCTGGAGTGTTTGTTGGTTCATCATAAGTATGAAGCTCTAGCTTGATTGGTGATGCAGCGAATGAACCATCTGCTTCTACATTCAGATCACCAGAGGTCAACGTCATCGAACCGCCTTCACCTGTAAAAGTAACCCATGCGCCTGGGATAATTACAGGCACATCTGCTTCCCAAGTTAGTGTCGCACTTGTTGTATCAACGCTACCTTCGTCTGGTGCTGGGCCTTTACTTGCACCTGGGGCTGCAAAAGCAGCAGCTGAAACAAATGATGAGATAAGACTAACTAAAATTAACTTTTTCATTATTAAACTCTTGTATTAAATATAAAAATTAAACGCTTCAACAGACTGCTGAAGACGGAACGAACTATACATGTTGATAAAATAGATAATTAACACCAACCCAACAAATAACAACAAAGCATGCTAATTCAAATTTTCACCAAGAAATAACAACTCCTTGTCGTCATACAACTGCCCTATATAGCTTTTCTTATATGAGCATTTTAGATTAAGTTCAGTTAACGTTTTCTTAATCGTTTTATCAGCTCTTCTCAATGCACCTTTAGAGTTTGTTACCACCAGAATATCGTCCATATATCGAATGTAACGCTGTGTTGTCCAGCGTTGAGAAAAAATCATATCCAACTCATGTAAATAGAAATTACCTAATACGTGTGACATGGCAGATCCCCGAGGTAAACCTTTTTCAATCGATATTAAATGCATATTCAGACATTTTAATGCTCTGTATATTAGGCGTAGCAAATCCAGAGTTGTATAAGCAGAGAGTTTTTCTAATAAAAGAAAATGATCTATCGAGGCGTAATAGTCTTGTACATCTGTCTTTAATAGGTATGTGCCCTCACATACCTGTGCTCTCGCTAGGGCCTGCTTTACACCGCCATGCCCTTTGTATGAATGACATAAAGGAGATCTCGGCAATACTTCAATTAACGTTAACGCGATGGCTTTGATCACCAAAGCGTCTACGGTTCTAAACGTATAAAGATACTTGTTGTCTTTGTACTCATAACTACGAACGGGGCTAAAGTGATATGACTCCCGTCGCAACATATCACTTATTTCCGCCCTTTGATTGCCCCAATCATGAGCAAGATGCCACAAATCATTACTTTCATTTGTTTTGCATTTACTTTGATAAATTTTACGGTAGGCCACATCTAAATTATTAATCACTTGTTCGATCATTGTTCTTTCACCATTTAACAACATCAGGAGTTCTACGTTCCTCGGGTGCTAAATAAGACTCAACAAAAAAGGGCACCATATTGGTGCCCTATGCTTTATGAGCTACAGTTTTGGGACCACACATATCAGGTTGTTCCTTTCCGATGCGAATGCATCGCCTTGGTAGAAACTGCTGTCCACTACCCATTCTGCCCATTCGTCGTGTTCGCCCGGAACTTTTTTATGCGCTTGGGACCAGAGGCTCGTAAAGTAATTCGTGCACCCTGATTTACAGCGTCCGTTCACACCGAACGTCAGATTTGAAGTGCTTGAACCTGGTTGGCGTTGGGTGAACTGCCATCCCATGTCTAGGAGACTCTGCGCAGCTTCCGGTGTATCGTAGATGCTATCAGCATAATATGTGAACCCCAGATCTGCGGCCCAGTTAAAACCTTCTATTTCGTTTACCGGTGTGTACAAACCGCGGGCCTGGCATTCCGTCTTTCGTTCTTCTTCCGTGTAGGGTTCCCCATCCTCTTTTCGAGGTAACTGGACGTAGACTGTACCCGACTTCCCTACTGCTTGCGGAATCCTTGTAAAGTATTGTGGTGTGGTTATCGTGTCGCCGTACGCTGTAACTACGACTTCGTAGTTTATGTTGTCTAGTGAGTTCTTCTCTTTGTCGTTTTCGTTGTCGTATTTAATAGTCTGGGTTAGAAAGTGCAGTGAACCTATAGCCTGGGTGTAGGCATCTGTACTTAGTTCTTTACCTCCGTTTGATGTAAAGACTGCCGGTCCCTTAATTCTTAGCGTTACCTCGTTCGGGGTGTCTCTCTCATCACTCACTACAACGGTTACAGAGTTTGGGTGTTGAAGATCGAATGCGTTATTCCCTGATTTGCTTGAAACAGATTCTAATCGACCATTCGAGAAGGTCATATTCAGTGATTGGGTGTCTTGGGACTCATCGGGGCGAATATATGTTGCATCCACTACGTATGGGTATTCATCCTCTCCTTGTACGTCAGTCGACACCGATACGGTTTGCTTTCCATCATTATTCGTTAATTCACTCGATAATGTGAAAGTCAAGTGATCTAAATTTTTGTAATCAATCTTTTGTCCAGCCACTGGAGCCCCGGTGGCGTCTTTCAAAGATGACTCAAAAACGTTCACTCCACTCATTGGTTGGTTATCCGTTACCGCGGTAAGTTGCAAGTCCGCCGTGTTAGGGTTACCAGTAAACTGTAGCTGCACAGATGGTGTGAAAGTGCTGTTTTCTAAGTTGGTTGTAAAGGTGACCTGCTCAGATATCGCATCCACCACGTTAAAGCTTGCGTATCCGTTTGCGTCGGTTTTAAGGGAAGTACTTACCAGATTTGCGCTCCCAGTCACAGCGCCCTCCACCGTCATACCTTCTAGAGGTTCACCATTGAAAGTAGCCTGAACTGCGACACTTGCTTGATCTTCTCCATCACCAATCGCTACCAATTTGGACTTGGCACTGTCTATACGGTAGCCACCTTCACCTACACATGTGACATATTGCCCCCCTGCATTTGGGGTTTCGCTTGTTTGGCCGGACTTCAAGCTAACAATGGACGCCGAACCACTGTCAAGCGCCCAATAGTCAATCTCGACTGGCCACCCGTCGTACGCGGCAGGCCCAACACCTCCAATATTGGCTAATGCCGCTAGCTCTTCGGCGGTTGGAAGCCTTCCACTTGCTTTACACAAGTCTTTTGCTTGTTGGAAGTTAAATGTCGCTACATTTGCATTGTTAGCACCTACGTCAAGGTGAGTACTGGTGTAAGTCACGCCTTGGGCGTCCGCTTCAGATTTAACCAGCGGTGCGAAGTAATATTTCATATCTAAGGGAAGATTTCCCCAATTCGGGGCGGCTTCTGAGTCATATACTTCTATCCGCAACATGCCTGTGGCATAACCACCGTAATGGTCAGAAACTACATATGATACAAAGTGTTCACCTACTTTTGTTGTTTCAAACCTTAGCTTGAGGTTATTCATATCTTCAGTATCTAAAGGTGAAACCGCAGCGTTCCAAGAATCAACATAAATTAATTGAAGTGAGTCACCGTCTTCGTCAGAAACATAAGTCGATAAATCGATAATCACCTCTTCGTTGGCATTGACTCTTGATCCATTTGGATCATTTGAATAATCGATGCGCGGCGCGATAGGCGCGGCGTTCGCAGACGTTGATACAGAAATCGCAATATTTCCTAATTTGACCTCACTGCCATTACTGTAAGAGTAAATAATTTTTGCAAAGCCAGAGTCTTCTGTGGGTGTGTAGGTAATAGTTTGATTAGTATCATCTGCCGTTGCCTCACCTTCACCAACGAGCGTGACGTCTTGATCCATCGTGTAACCTTCAGGTACTTGCGTTACAAAGTTAGGATCGTTTTTCAGATCAATAACCAGAGTTTCACCCACAAGTGTCGTTTCTGAAATAGACGTAAAGAGCGCTACTTCATTATCAACACTTTTCTGCGCGACCGAAATGGCATACGCAGACGCTCTCTGGTCAGGAACGGCTGAGTTTGTTGCATCGTATTTATATACGCAAACACCGACAAAATCATCGAAGTTCACCGAATAACCTGTAGAATCGACTGAGATATCTTGACATGACTCGAGATCGGTTAATGGGCTAACAGAGCTGACAATGTTATTCCCTTTCTGAGAGGACGAGTGTATTTTCCCCTCAAGTAACACATGAGAAGAGGACATATTTCGTGATAAATTGACCGTATTTTCAGCACTTAAAGTCGACGTCCCCTCACTTGGGGGAGGAAGCTGCCCACTATTTCCAGGAGACGTGCTACCGTCATCAGATGTTCCATTACAACCGGTTACTAGCGCAATCATAAGTGCCACTATCGATTTTCTAGCTTTGTATCTTGAATTAATGAACATTAGCAATTCACTCTCATTAATTTTTGCATAATAATTATCCTTGTATTTTTATATATCAATTATGATGTTGTCATAAAAGACTAGTCGACTAGACTAGTAATAAATTTTACAAACGTATTGTTAACTATCTAAAATGTACTAATTTATATCTTTATAAGTTTCATATAATTCCTTCAGCAAAGAAAACACGAATGGATTCGTTATTGTTCTCATAAAATCCATCTTGAGTAAATAAACATTGCCAATAGCATTATCTTCTTTATTAGCTGATAATAGCTCCCCCCAAAGCTCTCAATTAATTTTAGAAAACCCATGCCTCTTGCAATTACATAAAAATCTTCAATTTTCTCATGATGATAACAAATATGGTTTAGAAGCAGCCCTACTAATATTTTGTAATGTTCTCTATTAGAGTAATATCCAACATTAAAAACGACTGATTCCTTATCGAAGTCAATATTTACGTTATGGCCAAACATCGCTTTCAAATAATTAATATCATGACTAATCGATAGATGTGATATGACTTTGTCTCTACTACGCAATGAACAGAAAGTCACATTATTTTCATCTAGTCGATTTAAAACGGGAAGGGCGCGGTTATAAGACAAAGTAGATTCATAAAACCCTGGTAATAAACACTGCAGCTTAGACCAGTTAACTTTCTCGATAGAGGGTTTCAATCTCGAGTCGGATGCTTCTTTATAAGTCAGTATGCTGTGATACGATGACTCAACATTATTGAAAAGCGATTCGTAAACTGTGAACTGTGAACGGGGAACAGCAGGTGCAATAATGTGTTGTAGATTAGGGTAAAAGTTGAAGTCGAAACAACGTACTACTAACAGTTGCTTTTCTAGAGCGGGAATTGTTCGTCCATTTACCCAACGACTGAGCGTAACTGGATCCAACTTGTCGAACGATGAACTAAACAATTGCAACTTAGCAATGATGGATTTAGAACTAAACTCGTTATCGTTTAGCTTGGTTTTCAGATATGATGAAAATGGCATAGGTCAAAGTCACGAGGTCAAATAATTCCCCACATTCTTTGACTTAACGCATGGAAGTTACAGTGAATCTCTGTGAATCACACAAATGCCATCCTAAATCACACGCAAACTTAAGTATAAAAAAATATAAATTTAGGTTTTATGGTAGATGAAAACCTAACTTAGACTGATGTAGGGAAAAGAGTCAACATAGGTCCCCCCGCATGAGAAGAAATCAGAACAAGTCTTCCCTTGTAATAGTTAACAATGTAGCTCTGATCCAATGCGATTCTTGCGTAATAATCAATTCTATCGACAAGCGTTTGGTCGTCTGGATAGCCCATTATAGAATGAGAGTCATCTATCCTCATATCAATGTATTCCCCTTGCCTCACCCAACTTCCCATAAACTCCTGTGTAACCGACTCTTTCAATCCATTCTTGTAATCGGTCTCTGCAGTAATAGATGCCGTAAACTTTCCATCGGAGAAATACAATAGTGTAAACTTAGCTTTAACCAAGTGGAATTTGGCGTTTTCTTTGGTCCCTATGTCTACATTTTGACTCAGTATCACCTCATCAATTTCCCATAAAGGCCCCGTAATATCATATTTAGAGTAATATACTATAAAACTTAACATTGCTGCGATTATATCTAGAGTTAGAATTATAATTATAATAAACCGCATTTATAATGTTCCTTATTAAAAACCTTGGATAGAATTAACCTAAACGTTATCTGCCTTTTATTAGGCTCTTCATAGAATGCAGTCAAAGATAAAAAGTCTTCCGTTGTTGAGTAAATAGCAACAGTATCAGCATCAAAGAGGTTCAATTCTGATATGCACTTGCTAAATATCGGCAGTAGTTTTTTATCAACAGGGTGGTGTTTTGATTGAACTACGTTCAAACTGGAGTCAACTAAATCAATACCAACAACTTTAGAAAAAGGTGAGTCTTCAGGGCTTTTAATATAATATGAAAAAAATTAATTAAAAACACGAGCATAACAATACTTAGCAAAACTAAAACAACTACTGGTGCTCGTTCTTTTCTATTACCACCTTTACTGATGAGCTCGACGTTAGCGTCGAATAAATAACCCTTTTTGGGAATCGTCTTTATCACATCAACTTGAGGTGCCACTATCTTAAGACTTCTTCTCAATTTAGACACAGCCTGCCTAACACTTGTGACATCAACCTCTACCTGCCTTTGTTTTCTCCAAACTTCTTCAAGAAGCTGCTCTACTGACAGATACGTTCCACTGACGATCAATTCCATAAGAATGTCACTAGAGTTATCTCCAATATCATATTTGATAGTTTGTTTTCTATTGAAGCTATCATACCTATATATACACTTACCATGGGGATCAAAAGCAATACAATCCGCTATTAAATAAATCAAACTCACTCCATTAAACTCCAACTGATAATTGAACGCAAAAAACGAAAGAAGAACGCAAAAAATCTCCTTTTGAACTCATTCTGCGAACGAGTCATTATACAAAAAATGCAACAAAGATGTTTAATATGCCAGAGAGAGTTACCATCTCACTAAAATCTTGGGGTTATGAGCGTATCTCGAAACGAGATCTAGAGTGTTGAAAGAAATGAGCCCACAATGAATTCGTATCAAACGCTCACAAACTGTCTGGCCTTCCGAAATAGAACCCTTGGCAAAGTTGGATTCCTTCACCCACGACAAAATCGAGATCTTTCGCGTGTTCAACCCCTTCAGCAACAACACTCAAATTGAACCTTTTCCTGATTGACTCTATTAACAACCAAACATCTCTGTTGTTGTTCGGTTCCTGCACAATTTTCTTATCGATCTTCAGAATATCGGGCATAAAACGAGAGACAACTGCTTCGTCTACGTGAAACCCTTGACCAAAATCATCGATAGCGATAAGAACACCATGCCATTGAAGGCTCTTAATATTATAGGCTAACATTCTTCCGGATCTGCTTTTTGGTTTTGGGGATGGTTCACCTTCAGGTAATTCAACAACTAACTTAATCTTGCGTTCAGATAACCTAGTTATTAGTTCTTCCAAATCATCACAAATTCGATAGTTGCACATATGAACCATAGTGACGTTTACCGACAGATAACGGACACTTTCAGGCAGCAGACTACATACGCTCACTATTTCTTTGAATAGAGCTAACGTAAATTCACGTGAATTTCCATTTAATGATATTTGTTTTAAAGCGGCCTCTATATTGCTTCCTGACTGTACTCTAGACAATACTTCCATAGCAATAACTGTATTTATTTCGAGATCGAAAATAGGCTGGAAGACTACAGTAAACAGCATCTCTCTCTGATTAACTTGCATAGAAAATGGCATTGGATATCTTAACTGTTTTGAATACCGACAATATAACTATTGATAAAATCATAATCATTAGCATTAATACCACTAAATACCCACGACAATGCTAACAACCAATTCACTTTCCACACAAATATTTTCACCCCCTCAGAATTAGCACGATAGTAAATATTTAGCACCATGCGCGCCAACAAAAATGACATAAACATCAATAGTATCAACTTTACGACTACGACTATATTGATATTAATGAACACTTCAACCAAACGATTAAATATCGTAATAGTAGAAATACGAACGATGAACAAAACTCAACACATCAGATGCGTCGACTCCCAAATTCGGCATTTGTTTACACAATTCAAACAGCAATCTGGCTTCAAACAAATGAGGGTCCATACATTACATTGAAGTAAAGTACATGATTTACCCTCACACAAATGGTATTACTGCCTAGAGGGGCTAAATTCACAAATAACCCACCCGAATATCAATGAGGTTGTGACATCGGCTAATCTCCTAGACAACCTCACTGTGGTAAAACTCGACTGGTTTACGAATGTCTTCGCTGTATATAATCTCAATGTCTCAATTTACAATTCCATTGCCTACATATAGCACCTTACACACACGCCTCTAATTGATAAATAAGCCTACTCCAACCCGCCTTTAGATTGCAATCAATCATACCAAGATGATTAGACACTCGTTCCTGCTATCCCACAACACATTGATAAAAATAATTCAAAGTGTAAGCGTTTTACATTAAGATTCTTCAGAGAGCTCTATACAAACATGAATACAAAACCGTATGAAAACCGCAAGCGCTGCTGATTACAAACTTACTTTAAGCAACCAACCATCCGGTATTTTTGAATTCAAAAGTACCTAATTCAATAATCAGTGTTTGACTTTAATTAGGCAGCGAAAGTTAAGGGTAGGTAAACCAACAGGATACAGATATAGCGAAGTGATAATTAAAACAGGTGGAACGTAATCAAAAATGTCTAATATAGCCCCACCAATTTTTGTCAGTAGAGCTTACTTACAACTGGGAAAGTTTTATAAGCCTTATATTATTAAGTTTAGTGGTGTTAGGTTAAACATCAGTAAAACTCACCTAAGTATGTCAAGCAACCAATAACTTACAGGATCCGCTGGGCATTCAAATGGCCCACATTCAATGAAGGTTGAAATAGCGTTAAGAAAGACGGCATAGATGGCCAAGATACACACAGCTCTTCCAAATTTACCAATGTAGTAGGTTTCCAAACTCAATTCTTTATTCCAAATAATTAGCAATATTGAAACACCAAAAATAGTCATACTAAATATTATGAATGCCCACGTATAGTAATGCATACCAAACACAGGACTCCCAAAACCAAGAGTACCAGGAATTACGTGTAGTGAAACTTGTCGAAGTGCTGACACGGCTCCAAACAATGCACCCACAAGTGTAATTCCGTAGTGACTTGGCGCTGTACCGTAAACAACATTCAGCATAAACCCGAACATTACCATGACAAACCCCAAACGTTGAAGCAAACACAGTGGACACGGCAATTCATTCAAACTAATTTGTAAAATCGATCCCATCAATAAAACAATTGTGATTCCTAACAGACCAAATGTGTTGAGTGTAATAATATGTTGTTGACTCACAGAATGTTTTCTCCGTTATAACAAAATTGGCAATGTGTCGGTTGCATGATGGTTAAACCAATACAAACCAAGAAAAACAGACATAGTGAAGAATGCATAACTTACTTTTTTCACCAATAAACGCGCTGGTCATTGCGCTAAAAAGTAATATAAATATAAAACTCATCATAAAACTAACTTTCCTTATACTATTTACTTTACTCGGTTTAACCGGTTTCATAACAACAATCTAAATAATATCGATAAAAATAAATTTGTTAACTTTCCCGTTAGTTGAACGATAATGAAAATGAAATGTTTCATTTAATTTTTTACGGAACGTAAGATAGTGCCATTTCTTGTATGTTTCTTGCTCGTTAATGCATTAATCTTCAACTATTAACATAAGGTAGTAAAATAGAACTTGATGCCATAATATTTTTTTGCGACAGCCCTCGACACTTTTCATTCGCCCCTTAATTGAATTGACAATGCTCGAACAAACGAACCGTTTCTGATTTCATAATTGTTTTGGATTTACAAGTAGAACTATATACCCAATAGAAGAGTAATTTATGAAATTGAAAATGTTAACCCTTGCAATGATATTTACAACTGGATTTGCAAACGCGGCAACTTCTGTTCAAGACCAAGAAATTGACAAATCAGGCATTTGGCTTGGTGCCGCTATGGGAATGGGGATGACCGATGGTTCAGATATTACCGCTGGTGAAAGCGAAGTATTGAGCCCTAAATTGGAAATAGGTTACGACTTTGGTAAACATTTTGGCTTATATGGTAGTTACGACTACATGCATAACCTTGATGATGCCGATTTACACCTTGGTACGTTAGGGATGAAAGGTAATTTATACTTTACTGACAACCTATCAATGTACGGTAAGTTAGGCGCAACTTACATCTTTGCTGATGGTGATGAGCTCAAAACAGACAGCTTCAGTGGTACAGCAGGCTTCGGTCTTGAATATCAATTGACACATGCAGTCACAACTAAGATTGGTTACGATTACTACAATAATCTAGAAGCCAAAAATGGCAAAGATCTAGACCTTAGCCAAGTTTACTGGGGTATGACTTACAAATTCGGTCAACCAGAAACTCCTCTTATTGTTGAGAAAAAAGTTGAAGTTCCTATCGAAGTGGTAAAAGAAGTTAACACAACTCAAGTATCACGCTCTACCTATACTCTACCGTACGAAACAGGTCAGGTGGGTGTGAATGAATATGGCCAATACAATCTTGATGAAATCGTAACGACAATGCTTGATACCCCACAATTGAAGGCTAATATTGTAGGTCGTACTGATTCAACGGGTTCACAGAAAACTAACTTAAGAGTATCAGATGAACGCGCGCAAAATGTGATGCAATACCTTATCAACCAAGGTATTGATGCTGAGCGTATCCACACCTTAGGTGTTGCTAACCAACAGCCTCTCAGCGATAGTAGTAATGCACGCTTAGAACGCTCAGTGCAAGTTACACTAAACTAATTTAGCAACAACTATCAAATAAAATCAGCGAGGGGGGGAATAAAGTTAATATTCCTCCCTCTATCTTTCATTAGTTATAAAAATACACATTACTTCGGATGGCCACCATTATTTATAACGGTGGTCATTACGGATACCAACCCTAGAGATATTACTGTCTTTGGTAAGATTTGGAATAATTCTTACAACTGTATATTGATATCAGTAAGAGCAAAAAAATAATTTTGTTTAAAATAAAGCGAAACCAGAGCAGAATGCACAAATATTACCAGTAACGCCGAGTATCATAGCTACTTTATTTTGATTACCCTTCCCTTTAGATGTTGTCTATTTGTAACACGCTTAAAATGACAGTGTCATAATCTTTATCTAACCGTAGGTTTTTATGCGCTTTTTACTCATTTACTCATTGTTGTTCATAGGACTTCAAGGCTGCGCATCCGCTTCTGATTCCACTGTTGTGCATAGACTTGCAGAAAATAGAGCGGATTTACTGTCTCACGTTGAGGTCTCTCAGAAAGAGGTAAAAATAGTCTCAGCAAAAGTTCAAGACAATTTAATCCAATTGACCTTGCAAATGGCGCCTTTAACCCACGAGCAAATAAAAAACTATCCAGCACTTATCAAACAAAGTTACTGTGAAAGCAGTGATACTCGAAAGCTTATGGAAATTGGGGTTCGCTATAATTTACAAGTATTAGATGTGAATTCAACCCCGGTTATGTCATTTGATGTAGATCGTGAACAATGTCCTTAATATTTAGGGTTAGCTATCAGACATTGGGCTTACTGTTCGTTCTCCCTGTTTTGTCATATTATTTTAGATTAGAAGTTCGAGTGTATCTTTGAGCTTTTCTTGCGTTATCAGTATGTCATATGGGGATAAGATACTTGAAAATGCGCTGCTATCTATACCTCCAAGCCCTTCATAGTAATGTACCAATGAGGCCTGAAATATAATCGGCAGACCTATTTTAGTGAATACTCAACTAAATATCGTTCACGAGAAGCGCCATGTTGGTTGTTGGTCTCAGATCTACAAAATGGCGCTGTCTTTTCGACAACTTCGGCTCTAATAAAACCTTAAGATATTACAGTTTCGTTGAATTTTGGCATTTGGCATTTGGCATAAAACGTTAAACTCAGCATGCTAATTTTGACAACAACCCCATACCATAGAGCAAAGCTTTAATGGTCTATAAAATACACTATCAGTGTGTACAGAAAATACCAGTGCATTAGGGCAACGTCGTTAGCATTTGATCTATATATACCACAGTATTACCAACATTCAATTTTATCCAAATAACAGCCCACTCCTGCGTATGACTGAGTTAATTGGTAACTATTACATCAACTTTACATTCACTGGATTCCAGCCTAAAATATCACCGTCAAAACCAAGAGTGAAGCTAGAAGTCGTTCCATACACATCAATCAATCTTATCTCGCGTTCGTAAACTGACTCTACGTTTGCAATATCCGAATGAGCACTCGTGTAATGAGTCCCATCAGGTCTATAGCAGTCAGCCTCAGACAAATCAGTCATACATGTGTCAGCCCCATGCTGCACCACGTAGCTATCTCCCCCATTATAATCCGCATCTTGACCTCTATACTCCAATGTAAAAAATGTTCCAATATACTTATAGCCATTCACTGGTTTGACTGATAGCTCATATTGACGGCGTATACTCGGTTCTGAAGGCATAAAAAGGCTTATAGCTGACAATTTTTTTGTAGTATTGACATCAATAAATACGGTTGTCAGCCAATTTAACATTGTTGGGCTTTTGGGGGCGGGGTTAGCTATTAATGCTGCTGAGTCTGTTGTTGTATAATTAATCCCTTGTTCCACATGTAGATTGCTGTAATTCGCCTCACTTATCAAAGGTGTTGAGTTTGTTTTCAAGTAAAGCTGAGCAGAAAAAGCTCTGTCTATACATGTAGGTTCATTAACACAACCTTTCTCCCATTCCTCGTGAATTTCATCTTCGGGAATTGATTGCCCAAAAGAAAAATTTTCCTCTTTACTAGTCAATAAAAGTTCTTCTGTCGATAGGTAAATAGGCAAATTGGATTTCAACATTATACTGTTATTATTAATCCCTTCTTCACAGGAATCTTTCGTATACTCAACGCCAGTAAGGGAGTTAACTACCGTGATTTCTGCACATACACGAATTATATCAGACGGTATCAATGTCGAAAGATAGAGTCTTTTTTTAGTCGTTGCCTTATTCATAGTGCTAGCGTATCGGCTTGTTCTTGAAGAGATATCATGTAGATAAGTATTTTCCTCATCTGTATAGAACCACCCAGAGTTTTCAACATCACCTAAAGTATCGTAGTCTTTTAATTTAAATGACTTTACTTCATAACTTTCATCTAACACATAATTAATGTCGGCTATAGCCTGCATTTTTCCGTTACCGTATATATTCCCAGAACCTGGTGTTGTAACGTATAAATCCAACACACCGCTCCCCGGAGGCCCAATTTTCGAGAGTAAAAAAGCATGACTACAATCCGCCATCGCGCCGCTTGACGTTAATAATGTGATAACAGCGATGTATAATCTTAAATTCATATATGAATCCTATTTTCATTTAGAGACAGAAAGACTCCAGTGGGAAATGTTGACGTATGAAACCCAATCCATTTGTTATATTCTTTGCCACCCCCTCCCATTGCAACCTCAATGTCATTGGGAAGAACTGTTCCCTCAATCAAGACTTCGCCATCAATTATTGTGCCTTCAGAGATATGTTGATCAAGATTTTCTAGTATATAGTTCCGGTCAAACACATGTTGGTCGGTAACATTTAGCCTATAACAATAAACCAACTCTCCCATTAGAAGTTTGGGTCCATCAAAAAGTGATGGCTCATAAAGTTGACCATAGACAGAGCCCCCCTCTATTGCACTAAAGGCCCTACCTTGAAGGGAGCTCACCGGGACTTGATTGACGGGAGCTGCATACATACCACCATGAATACGGATGGTCCCCGGACTTCGTGTGTCAACTCTCTTATAGTATGTCCCGCTAGAAGGAGTAGTAGACTTAATAGCTCGTCTTGATCTTCTTTGGCTAGAACCAAGACTGCTTTTGGTAGGACCCAATGGGTAACCAAAAGCGCCATTCCGACCTCTAACCATTCGGCTTGATATCGAGTCAAGACTACGGAACAGTCGCCCTATGCCTTTACCAACACCAAAGGTAGCCAAACCGACTACAGAACCGATACCGGCATTGATACCTGCCTGCTTGACCGGAGTCCCTACTGCGACATTTAGCCCAAAATCAACCCCACCAGAAACCACTGTATCTGCCACAGCCAAACCGATCTGAACACCAGTCTTAGTACCGACTGCTGCAGCCCCGAAACCACCGCTAATCAAGCCTAATGCAGCGCCAATGCCGACTTGTTTTGCATCAAATTTCGTTCCTGTAACTGCCGCTCGAATACCTTCAGCGGCCGCTGAAATACCTGCGCCAACAATTGCACCGACGATTGCACCGATAACCAAGCTTAGAAAGGCAAAATGGCCACTGGGGTCTGACCGATTTACTGGGTCTCCCAAAGCATAGGCATAGTTGTTGATACCGCCTTTACCAAAAGGGCTCATACTATCAGCGGAATTAAAACGCATAATTCTAGGATTATACATGCGGTACCCATTACCCAAATGGTATCCACCTGTCACTGGATCTTTACGTTGACCATTAAACCCAAGTGGGTTTAAAGCAATAGGGCTGTTAGCTAAAGAAGATGATGAACGTAGAAGCGATGAGCGAGCTATGGTTGGAGCCATACCAACAAAGGCTGTTCCTGCTGTAACCATAGAGGACTGTTTAATGAAACGACGCCGGTCCTGACTGAACATTGTAGAAGATAACGGCATGTTACTAGTGCTTTGCTTCATCGACTCATCCCTCTCCATATGGTGTATAGCGCCGAGTTTCTCTTTCCTCTTTACTATCAGAATCCGACAGAGTTTTGACGATACTCCCTTGAGTGTTCCCAAAAAGAAATTCATGTTTTTGTTCACTCTCAGTAGAGACAACTCTCCCTGTTAACCTAGACGATCCCCTATGGTAACGAGAATAGGTCTCCCCTGACAATTCGTTGGATAATTGCCCATTGCTATAAAATAAATACAACAGATCCTCTCCAACAGTCTGAGAAACCATTCGCCCACTGGCATCAT
The DNA here is from genome assembly GCF_041504345.1 of Vibrio sp. BS-M-Sm-2. NCBI lineage: Bacteria > Pseudomonadati > Pseudomonadota > Gammaproteobacteria > Vibrionales > Vibrionaceae > Vibrio > Vibrio sp. BS-M-Sm-2. The sequence continues at coordinate 1,107,115 of NZ_CP167895.1, read as the reverse complement.
ACCTATAGCGAGACAGCTCTCTCCCATCACGATCATCGGCTGACTCTAACTGATTGAGCGCGTTGTAATGATAACTTCGCCCTTGGTCATCGTTGACTAGATTGCCTAAATCATCATATTCGAATAAAACTTCTTTAGGATAGCTAGGGTGGGTATTTTTGACTGTTAAAAGTCTTACCGGGTTTAGAGGGTCATAAAAGAAAATTCCAGTATTACTGGTTTTATCAAAGAAGGAACTAACAGCCTGAGTGATATTGCTGTAAATATCATGAGTAAACCTCTGCTGCGTGACGATATTACCATAATCGTCTTGAGGGCAATTCGAGCCCTCGCACTTGTAACTCACTAGGCGATTCAACTCGTCATAATCAAACTTTTCTGTAGAAGCCCCACTTGTGTCAGTACAAATACGCGTATCAAGAAGCAGACTGATATTATAAGTCTGCTTTATCGAGAAGACTTCAACACCATTGAACCTAGCTACTCTTGAGGTTTCCAACCCGGTTGCATTATAGTCAAGCTCTATTACCGCTTTATCGCTACTTTGCTGAGTCGTATACCTCCAAGGTCGACTGTATTTATCATAATCAATAATTGTTTCAATTTTGCAACTCGAGTCAACGTCAGTCATCGACACCAAACGTCCCAGCTTATCGTATTCGTATCGTGTTTTATTACCGAAAAAATCCGTACGTTCAAGCAGTTTTCCAAGTAGGGAATACCTATAAACCGATTGACGAGCATCACCATTATTTAGTTCGACCTTTTCGATTAATACACGGCCATAACTATCTCTGGTCAAAGTTGTTTTACTCCCCTGATTAAGATTACCAACAAGCTGCGCATTTTGCTTATCGTACTTGTATAAGCTGTTTAAAGTGGGTCGACCACGTAAAGTAATAGACTCTGATACATGAAGGTAAACATTGTTTCTAACATCCACGAGTTCACCATTAGGCATCGTTATGCTATCTGGCCGAACCCCTACCCCAGCATAAGAATATGATCTAGCCACGTCTGCCGACTTCTCAGTGGTGACTCGAAATAGACCGTCAAAGTCTCGCAGCCCTAACTCGACACCATTGATGCAGACTTGGCTTACTTCAGCCCTATCGGTGAATTCTGGGTATGAAAACGATTCAACCACTCGCTCATTATCAATATTCCTTTCCGTCGTAACCACTCTATCAAAGCTGTCATACCTAACCTCAGTAATGCGACCAGCAGTATCCTCAGTTGTCCGAAGGTTCCCATAGCCATCATAGGTATAACGTGTTCTGGCAAGAAGGTTTCCCGTTGCATCTCTTGATTCTTTCTCAACTTTCTGTCCTGACAGATTGTAAGTAGTAATTTCAGACAGGAGCCCCGTCAAATTATAGGTAGTTCTAAGTAATACTGGGTTCTGTTCAATAACCTCTTGTCTTCCATCCGAATGGGTCACCGAACATACATTTCCATTCACATCATAGGTGAATTGTGTCTCAAGAGTGATAGAAGTAGAACCTAGCCAATCTGTGTCAATCTTTCTGCATACAAGACCATACTCATCATACTTAAATTGATGAACTGTCTTTGGCAAAGAACCACTTGGTGAATTTTTAACACTCACCACATTCCCTACATTATTCATCTTGGTACTGGTGGCATTTCCTTTTGCGTCCATTTCGGTTGTCACATTGTTGCCACCACCTACGCAATACACAATATTCTTACTGGTTTCAAACTCAGTATCAGGGGCAAACAGTGCTTGTGTCATGCGTCCCAGTTGATCATACGTAAATCGACTAACCACTCCCTGACTGTCAATGCGTTCTATAGAAAGGTAAAAAAAGTACTCTACGGTTTCACTTTCTGTAACCTCAATACCGTCATGAGTTAGAAGAGTCGCCGAAGTCTTTAGTCCGTTAGAAGCGAAGTGATAATCATAGTGCACAGTTTCAGCATATGATCCGACTGTTGATTTCTCAGATAGAACGCGACCATGCACTAGTGGTCGATTAATATCATCATAGTAACCCCACTCTTTTGAATAATTATCGCCTCTCAAAGAGGATAGAACGATGAAATAGTTACCATCCTGACTCGCCAGAGATTGGTAGGTCATCACTTCCTTTCGAGCTGCTTCATTGTGGTTAGATTTAACGGGAACAAAGCATTCCTCTTTAACTAAATAAACCATGTCATGGGGCGAAGCTGGACAGGCGCCTGATTCTCCTGAAGCCGAGTAAAAAGTTCGGGTTGTCTGAGAGCCATCCACCTCCCGTTCAAGAGTCAAATTGCCATAATCATCGTAATCATATGCCTTAGTAAAGGTTCTAGAAACTCCGAGATAATGATATGTCGTCGTTTCTTTCTTGAGCAGACTGTAAATTGCCGGTTGATTCTCTATATCAGCATCAAGATTAGCAAAGTGTTCATAGGATTCTTCTTTGTAAAGATCCCCATTATCATAGTATCTCGCCTTTTCTATTAGGTGATATTTGTTGTACTCACGTTCAACAACCTTGTTGCTGTTATGCGTTTCTATCGTAGTGTACCGATAATCACTTCTCGCTTTAAACAGCGTATCTTCACCTGGCATCCAAGCTCTATCGCTGCCAAAACCTAAGTAATTTTTATCCGAGTAGTCATATACAACGAATTGTAATGGCTGCGCTTCTCCTGGGTACATCGTATATTTTTGGATAAAAGGAATACTAACCAAAGGCGCATCTTCAGGTAGAGAGTGACCATGATCTAGGTATTCCATTTGCTCTACTAAACCTGTTGCGTGAACGGATTTTTCGATCACATCATAACCAGACTCATCTACATATCTATACTGAAAATACATCGGAGTACTCAGTCCAGGAAACGAAATATTGGACAAGCGCTTAAAACCACCTCCACCTGTTTTCTCGATAATTATTGTCTGACCAACATCACCGCCTAGACGATGCTCAATGATTGTTTCCCACTCATTAGTCCACCAATCAATGATAAGCTCTCTACCGGTCTTATCATACATTCGCCATAACACTGGCTGAAAATGAAAGTTACCGTACTCGTAGTAAGTTTCTAACCCTGAAGGGGACACAGTTCTTTTATGTATCCCCTCCTCCCAATCTAAATACTCAGCTCTACCATCTTTATGAATAACCTTAAGTTCTTTAGAGTCATCAATATATAACACTCTTATATCTTTTAGTTTTCTATATGGCATTTCATATTCTTTTATCTCGTCATTCCATACCAACTTAAATGACTGTCCAGTAGAAAGTACCAATACATCATTATCCTTGCTAAATTGACTTATAGGTATACTCCACCCTCTACCAAAGCCTGTATCAAGCCCGTTAGAAGCGTCATATGTCAGTTGAACGGAGATTGTAGAGCCACTGCTTTTGTAAGAAAAAAGCGTCCAACATTAATACTAACCGAATACATGCCAGTGCGTGGATCAACCCCAGAGTCAATATTTGAAGAGAAGTTGTCTGCGTTACTAATGACACTAGAGTCACTCATAAGGCTAAGTCTCCCTTTATTAAAGGTTTTATACAGAGTGAATAAATTACGTGTTAACTGTTGCAAAGGAATATGAAGATACACAATAAGATGCATATCAACAATCAAGACAATACGTTCCTTGAATATTTCTTAACTAAATGAGACTTCCCTATGCATAGTGTCGCTCTAATCTGTCTGTTTTAGTTTCGATCTCATACTGAATTTTTATGGGTGTAAACGGGCTAAATTCGAATGAAACGACATATCATTCCAGCATTTTTGACAACGACGTACGTTTTTTACCGAATTCAAAATAGATGCCGCAAGTTTGGTTCTTGACCAAAGTTACTCCATACCTGAAACCAACTCAAAATTGAGCGAGGTGGTAAGCCGTTGTTTTGCTAGTCCGTCGATTTATTTAAGGTAGTAGTTGAAGACATAAAAATCACCTACACCAATGCATGGTTCAATTAAAATTCAGGTCAACAATCCACCTAGAAATAAAAAATTAGACACCAAAAAATTACATTAACATATTAAAATTTACTATCGAACTTTACTCTAGGTGTAAAAACATCATACCAATAATATGGGACGTCCCTTCCCAAAGTCGAACAAAAACAGATTGTTATTATTTTAAATAGCCGAACTTTTGTTATATTAAAGCTTACTCGAAAAGGAACTTAATCATATAACCCTCGTGGGGGTTATATTTAGCATGTAGAACTTATTAAAAATAACATAGGGGAGGATTAGCCTTCAAACTTAGACATCGTGGAATACTTTTATATTATTTCCTGTAAAGAAAATACGTCAACCGTATATGGCATTCCGACGCCCTGTTATCAACAACTTAATCAAGGATAGTTTATGAAAATACCATCTATTTTATTTACTCTTTTATTCAGCGTATTTAGCTCTGTTAGTCATGCGAAATATGAAGGGATTTTTAGTACGAAAGTTTGTAATGGATACCCAGTAATAACCGGAACAGTTAATCGAATGAATTCCACCACCGCTTACAATGGATATGAAGATACTTGGGTTGAAATTTTAGATACTCGTAATAACACTCATGGAGGCAAAATTTTTTATAGAGAGCCTGAAGCGAGTGGATATACTCCCATAATTAACAACGCCCGACTTGCCCTAATTACAGGTGCGCAAGTGAAAGCTTGCATCAACGGGAGTGATATATATGCCATCGAAGTATACAAACTATAAGACTCTAGGCTCTTATGTGCTATTTTTTGTGGTTATCACAATAAGTAGCCATTGCCTTGCTAGCCCTACATTTAATTTAAAAAAAGAATTGATCGAAACTGTTTTTTTTCCAGGTTTTAAAGAAAGAAATCCTATGATAAATCAGTTTCAAGCTCGAGTAGTGTATGGTAATCAAGTCAATTATTTTATAGACGAAAGTTCCGGAAACATTCGTATAGAACACAACGGTCAATCATATCAATTTCAAACAACGCAAATATTAGAACAAACATTTTCCAATTGGAGCCAACTAGGTATTAGGTACAACCGAGTTTATTCTCGTTCTGATGCTGATTTTATATTTGAGAGAAGTGTACATGATAGGCTAGCAAATGCTATTGCTTTTCCACCAGGCTATTACTTTCAAAATAGTTTTTCAGAACAAGGACTGTTGCAAGTTCACCCTAATCAAATAGCTAATACGCTCAATAACTTAAATGGGGTTGATCGTAGCCATATTTTTCATAGAGACGATCACGAGCTAATTGAATCCATATTAACCTATATCACGACACACGAACTAGGACATATCTTAGGCTTTGCACATCCGGGGCGATATCTGTCAGGTTGTGAAGAAGTACTTACAAATCAAGCTCCTATTATGTCAAATTTACAAGATTACTTCAGGATACAATATCATTTAAATGGTGATATTCCAGTACATCAACAACAGATAGGACCGTCTGAAAGAGAGGTAAGAGACTTTAACAAGTTGAATGCAAATATTGCAAGTCAAAAAAAGCGAGACGTAAGCTCTACTAAACTTTCGTGTAATGCTACTAAAGTTATTTTCATTTCAAAAATACTAGCAGTTTTTAGTTAAATTTTAACCAAAATTCCTTTTATATAACTATTCAAAATTATCAAGAGAGAAGAATGAAGCAATATATCTTGTTAACCATAGCTGTATTGAGTTGTTCCAGTGCAGAAGCTACTCAAGAGTCAATATCTAAACATGATCAGTATTTACCTGTATGTGGTGAATCAGGCAATGAACCCGAGTCGGGAATTAATGACGAAGATTTGAGTAATGCTGTTGGAGTTTGTTTAAAAATTAGAGAAATCGTAGATCCAACTGATGGCTCATTAAAGAGGTTTACCTCAACACCTTCTAAAGCGACCGTTGATGCTTTGGGTTATACCATTTCAGATACACCCTATAATGAAGGTAATACTTATGCTGGCATTAGCCCTTGGGAACCATTTGCCTTATTTCGCCAAGATGGTGGGAAAACTATGGTTACTAATGGTACAGAAGGGCAACTTGCTCGTTGGTGCCAAAATTTGAACCATAGAGCATTTGGCGAACGCTCAAATTGGCGTCGCGCTACTTTAGATGAACTTAAGGCCTTATACCAGTTCGACAACCCATATAACGAGGATATGGCTGATACTTTTGGGTGGCCAACATACATTGCTTATTTTTCACGAACAAATGTCAATTCAAATTTCTTTAGTGTTGACTTGTTTATAGGGGAAGTACTTTCATTTTCAGATTATTATAGCCTATACGCTTCTTGTGTATCTGCTCAAGAATTAGCTTATGCGTCCAACCGTTGATGGATACTTCTTATGTCGTATATATAGCAAGTTTTAAACCTAATTTTTGGAGTCCCTTATGTCACTTTTGCAAACAATGCCACGATATTCTCAACATTTCGATCTAGAGCCGACAGTTGGAAAAGATAATATGTATTATATATTCGCTATTATAGTGCATGGAGTCCAGATGAAGGCAGTAGAGAGCCTGTTGAAATTTCAAGTATCTACTGGCCTGAAGTGACAGTAATAAATAATGATGGTAGTCGTAATTCTCAGAGCGCCTCTTTCTCAAATAACTCGAGAATATTCTCTGGGTATGCCACTGTTATGAGCTATGCTTTTGGCGCTGGGAATCATATTGAGATGCCTCAAACCCTAACTGTCGAGGGTTTCTTTGAACAGGCTGGATATATTTCATTATCTTTACGAAAATACATTAATAATACTACTTTCTTAACTCTAGAAGAGGCTCATTTCAGAGGTGATGAGCTGCTTGTTTTAGATGGTGGTTTAAATCCATTTGTAAAAGGCAACCCAAGTGTTTTTTCATATGAAAGGCCAAATCCGAATAGATTGAACTCTTCTGATATTAGCTTATCGAATTTAGATCGTATATTAAAAAAACTCCCATCTAAATTGGTTAATATAGATACCCAAATTAGCAGCTCAAAATCAGAAACGAATAACGTTGAACTTATTGACTTTTACAGGCCGTCTACAGAGTCTTTTTATAATGGTGAATGGGGCGATCAAGAAACTATAGCCCTAGATGGCTGCTCTGCTGATTATCTTGTTTCTTATGATATAAATAATTCAGAGAAACCGTATTTTGTTTTAAAAATGAAAATGCCAACGACATTCATTTCGAGTGACTCACCAGATCGCATATATGAAGGTTATCAAGTACAAGAGCTAGTTATTGATACTTATCAAAACCTTTCAACCGAAGAAACAAGATATGCAGTGAATAGTCGTCAACTAAATGATTATATAGATGCCGAAGGATATGCTTATATTTTCTTAGCTCCAAAAGATATTGTTACTCAACTTTCTGAACAGCAAGGACTATACTACCCTACAACTAAAATTCCTCCAATATATACTTGGAATGGAAAGACTGGTTATGTATTGGATAGAGGAATTGTTAATATTAGACATAGGGGGAGTGATCCATCTTGGGAAGGTAGCTTGACCAATACAACTTGTTATCTTACCGATGTAGCTATTGAACCGATTAATCCATCTGATTTAGGAGAATATTATCCAGAATTAACTGGATTGGATGATATGAGGTTGTTGGATAATTGATAAATAAGCCTTAGAATGAGCTTTGTTTGGTTCTGTCTCAAAGTTTTTCCCCTCCGCCAGATAAAACGCAATACTTCCCCTTATGCAGCATTCAGGTGCTGCATAAATATATCGTAAGGTTAATAAAAATCTGAACACTCACTACCGCGAGTATTCAAGATATGGTCTATTATTGATAGCTCATGGTCACTGACGTTGTTGGAGTCTATCGCCGTATAAGACCATTGGTGCGCTCATCCAGACCACGCCCCCATGAACAATACAGCTTGCCAAAGTAAAAACCTGTCTTTGTTATCGCCGCTACATCTTGATGACCAGCGAACTCAGTTCCATTATCTGCAGTGATGGTCTTAAGCTCATAGAAAGTAGATGGATGTACGTCTTGAAACCCTTTGATAAGCGCCTCAGAAGACTTACTTTTGATTCTTCTTATTGTCACTACTTTAAAGGCCTTATCAACGATGGTGAGTAATTGAGATTTATGATTTTTACCGTATACGCCCCATGCCCCACGGGGCGACATTACTGGTGTTTGAAGTTCCAAAGTGGGAGTCCATCGATATCTGGGGTAGCTTTCGCTAACTCTTTCATGCACTTGACCATGTAGTCATATAGGACCAGGCGGTTTAATTGCGCGTTCAGTACGGTTATTGTCTATCGATAAGTGACCATCATCGAGGTAGCGAATACGTTTCGGCCATTGCCCAAGCGTATATTTAATCGCTTTACCTAATGGGCTTGAGGTTATCACTTGCCGAATCGTCATCCATTCGTACAACTCATCCAGTATTGGCTTGGCGTGTATCTGGCGTTCTGCTTTTCGTTTTCGGCAAATACTCCTTTCAAGCGTGGTTCTATTCCAAAGAGCTTCTAGATTTTAGCCAGTGCTTTACCTACTTTGCCCTACTTGCTTTTTCCTTGAGCTTCTTAGCATCCACGAATTTACGCTAAGCATCCGACATTGATCACTCGCTGAAGACCATCAAAGCGGTGCAAACTTCTCACTGACTTGGATAATCCACCTTGGCCATGGCGGACGTGACAGTTCGGTAACCGATTGGGTAAACAACGACTCTTGTCGATACTGTGGCATCGCGCATTGATATTTGCCAAGGATGATATTGGCAAACAAGCTTTCTGTCGCGAAGCTCTTAGGGATAATGCTTTGCGGGGCTGGCTTTTGAACGACGCTGTTGTTGTCTTCTGTTCGTTCGCATTGGCGGCAAGCATACTTAGGGCGAACATATTCCAGCACTTTGAACACGGCTGGTGAAAAGTCAAATTTCTCACTGCGGTCTTCACCGATTTTATGCAGACTATGATTACAGCAAACACACTGTTTTTCATGGTCGTCTAAATCGAGACCTTACCTCGCGAGGTAAGGTCTTTGAGAGTGGCTTGCGTTTACCGCGCTTTTTCGTGTCGTGGTAGTCGTTACGACCTCAACCTCTTTAGCGGCTTCACGATCGCTTGTCGCTCGGCAACACCTTAACTTTTGGGGTTGATATTTGGTGTCTTTTTCATGGCACAATTATACTGAAATAATGCCATGAACGCTTGGTATATACGACTTTATTATCGTTTAAGTTATTGTAAAATCGTTTATTCGAACGGATTTATTGCCAATAATGTGACGCCAGAAAGTAACCTATCAAACTCGAATTGAGTCAAGGTAAAGACTTCATTTTTCTCCTTTGAAAGCCACTTGTACTTGGCTTTTCGAGCCGTTTATACCAGAGAGCAAATCACACAGGAATGTGTAATATTTTTCTTCCACTTAGGTCAAGGTGGTGCCCTAAACTCTTTGCTGTTTGGGTACCATTCAGTTTTAAAGTAGTGAGGAGAGTTTGATGGAAGTCGTTCAAGTGATCTCTTGAGGCATATTTATGCAAAAGCTTAAGGTTGCTAAATATGACCTCTTCCAGTATTTCTTCCTCTGTAACCAGTTCTAGATCTAACTCTATGTCAAACACACCTCGAACTTTTGCTTCCCATTCACAATGAAACTCCTCTTTTGAGCTTTCCATATCGGACTTTACCTCTTACAACTTATATTCACCGGTATCAAATTGAACTAGAAAGTCTGGAACGTAAGTATGGGTTTTACCGTTTAGGCAATATGAAAATCTTATCGGCTGAGAACAAAAGCGAACGATACTAGGTTCGAAATCAAAATGATAACAAGCGGCACATTCTAAAAAAGATTCTACCGTGACTCTTTTCCCATCTTAGCACTGACGTAACGGTGTATGTTTTTCCACTTGATTTAGTTAAGTTTCGAGCAGGAGTGTTAAATGCAGTTTCAAGTTCAAGCAGGATGGCAGCAGAAGGGGAAGGTAGAGCAGACATAATATTGCCTCTTCACGATTTTGTCGTAAACTTACGTAAGTTTAGCCCATGAAGAGGCAATATCAATTTATGGTTGTTTCAACACTATTCGAATCAGTTCAGATTACTCTTTACCGAATACGTTGTTCTCTTGCTCTTGTACACGGATGAAAGTCGTACGCTTAGTTAGCTCTTTAAGCTTTGCTGCGCCTACGTATGTACAAGTTGAACGTACACCACCAAGGATGTCAGAAATTGTGTTGTGAACTGAACCACGGTATGGAAGTAAAACAGTTTTACCTTCCGCAGCACGATACTTAGCAACACCACCTGAGTGCTTGTCCATAGCCGACTGAGATGACATGCCGTAGAACTTCATGTATTGCTTACCGTCTTGCTCTACAACTTCACCGCCTGACTCAGAGTGACCAGCTAGCATGCCGCCTAGCATTACGAAGTCAGCACCGCCGCCGAATGCTTTAGATACGTCACCCGCACATGAACAACCACCGTCACCGATGATCATGCCGCCAAGGCCGTGTGCCGCGTCGCCACACTCGATGATTGCAGAAAGTTGAGGGTAACCTACGCCTGTTTTAACACGTGTAGTACAAACCGAACCAGGGCCGATACCAACCTTAACGATGTCTGCACCCGCTAGGATTAGCTCTTCAACCATGTCACCTGTTACAACGTTACCCGCAGAGATAACTTTAGTTGGGAATTCAGCACGTACTTTTTGTACGAACTCAACAAGGTGCTCTGAGTAGCCGTTAGCGATATCGATACAGATGAACACAAACTCTTCGCTAAGCGCCATGATCTTCTTAACTTTCTCGAACTCAGCTTCAGAAGTACCAGTTGATACAAAAACGTTGTTCAGCGTTTTCTTGTCTGCTGTTTTAGCAAACTCAGCCCACTGCTCTACTGTGTAGTGCTTGTGTACTGCAGTCATAACACCGTGCTCTGCTAGAGCGGCTGCCATTTCAAAGCTTGCTACCGAATCCATGTTCGCTGCAATTACTGGAGTACCAGACCATTGACGACCGCTATGCTTGAATGTAAAATCGCGGGTTAATTCAACTTGAGAACGGCTTTTAAGGGTAGAACGCTTCGGACGGAAGAGTACATCTTTGAAACCTAACTTAAGTTCTTGTTCGATACGCATGGTGTTTTCCTTGATTCATAAAATTATGTGTCTCTCGCGAAATGCGTAGTAAAACCGTTGGCAGACGAGTTTACTTTTCTTCGGACACAAAAAAACCGGAGCGTTGGCAGACGCTCCGGTTTTCAGCATTATAGGTTGTGATTTACTAACAGCAAGTCTGATATTTCACTTTTTTTATGCTATCCTCTCAAAGATTCCATATCTGCTACAAACCGCTCAGCTTTACTTTCCCACTAAATTCTTACTAATTAATAACTTAGTGAACTATTCACGCAAACGCTGTCGGTTTATTGCGCAATCGTTTTCCTCCCTATTTCACTCAATATCACCCTCATTAAGCAAATATGTGAAGAAAGTGCCTCTAAATCACATAAAGATCACTCTTTTCTCCAACAAAAAAATGTCTTTTTTCTTAAATAAATTCGATTTTTTCCCAAATTTTCTTTGTTTTCGACCAAATCCGGCAATCTCACCACCTTGTCAGTTCGCCTCAATTTGAAAAAGCACTGTGTAATGGGGGCGATTTAGAGGTCGAGATTCACTTAGTTTCGATAATCCAAAGTGCGCGCTCCATCAAATCCTCCACTCAAGATTCGACTTTATAAACTAACTGCATTCAAAAACACGCTGCTTTATGGCCGTGTTGTTCAATCAATCGGGGTTATTCAGTAAAGAGGCTCGAACAAAGTGGGTTGGCTGACGAGAAAAACGGCGCAAATATGAGATGTAAAAAGTGAGTAGACTAAAAAACCTAAAGACTAGAAAACAAAAAAGATAGAAAACAAAAAAGATAGAAAACAAAAAAATGGCTAAGGTGATTCACCTTAGCCATTTTTATTTGATGTTTGGATTGTTGTTTCTAAGCTAGTGCTATTGCTATGGAGTCATAGAACTAGACAGGTTCTAGCCCTTATTCGACATTAACGCCTCTGCGGTCGCATCTTGAATAGACAAGAACAACGAAGTCACTTGGCCTGTTGGCGAACGCATCGGATTCAGTGTCACGTTCTGGTACATGAAATCAGCTTGTTGAGTTACAGGGCGAACATTGCGGCACTTAAACAGATAAGGCCTTTGTTGCCATGTAATAAAGCTGCGACAGCCTAGATCGTAGACTGGCTTGGTTTTGAGCCTAAACCACTCTTCAGGGATTTCAGGGAATAGTTCAAAGATAGACTTACCGATAGCATCATGCGATTGCTTACCGCTATGGTGTGTCATAAAGCCATTCCAAACTTGCACCTGAAAGTCACGGTTAATGACCACCAGCCCCATATCGACGTTTTGAACCATATCCACCATCCAGTGGAACTGTTCAAATTCAGCAGGAAGATTCAGCATATTAAAACTCCTCCATTAGGTAGGCCAATTTGTTGTCTAGAAGAGGAAGAGATTCGTCAACGAACATAAACAGAAGGTCACAACGGATTGAAGTGCCATCAATGTTATAGCTGACTTCAAAGGTCATGGTCTTCTTAAACGAGCCACTGGTATTCTCAATCACGGAATCAATCGAGATGTGTTGCCCGAGCAAAACCGGAGAACTCTGGAAGAAACGAACCTCAGATTGCTCCCCTAGCCCGTTAAGGAAAGAACCAACTAGGATATTCGATACATCCATCAGCAGTTCTAGTTCTTCAAGCTGTTCGCTTTCGGTTGGCACCTTCATGAGCTTCTTAAGGTCGCTCACGCTGGAGTCACTCAGTAAGACTAATGCTTCGCCTGCAATGCCTTCTCCGCTGAAGCCTTGGCAAACACCCGACACTTGGTCGTTGTCTGCTAGGTCACGAAGCGCCATGTGCAATTCGCTCACTTCGAAGATGTTGACGTTCGGCAGTGGCAAGTGGACAAATACATTAAAGTGACGAGCCAGTGCATCAGCAGCACGGCCTATCGCTACGTTCGCCACTTCCATATAGATATCGCGTCGGCGCAATATTGGAAGTTCGAGAGCAGTAGGTGTATACAGTTGAGGTTGTTTTGGTGGCTCGACGTGCTCACGTAAAATCGCTTTTAACGCTTCTTTATCGATCGGCTTTTGCAAAAACGCTTTAGCGCCGAGATCCATCACCTTCTGTTGTGCTTTTGGCTGGATATCACCAGAAACGACAACCACAGGCGTTGGGTCGCCCAGTCGCTTCATCTCTTCCAAAGTGCCATAACCATCTAACTCAGGCATGGTGAGGTCGAGGAACATCAATTGGAATTTCTGTTGTGCTAGCTTTTCAAGCGCATCTAGCCCATGGACAGCAAAAGTTATATCCGCGTTAAGAGAAGCAGGCAGTGAGCGCGCCATCTGCTTCCTTGCTAACGCAGAATCATCACATATAAGAACTGGGAACGACATAAATGCACCACCGACAAATTAAAGCTAATTCGGACGAGTGTAACAGAACATTATGGTATCAGGTACGGGGTGAATGGATTTATATGTAGATTATTAGTAAGAATGATGAAACAAGCAGGTAAGCTATTATCTCGCATTATTCTTTATGAAAAACAATATGCTACAAAGATAATAACAACTCGATATTGTGGAGTATTAACACTATTTTATTAAATCAAAGCCCTAATAAGTCGGTTTATTAAGGCTTGATTTACTCATGCATTTATCGCTTCTATATATCCAATACAAGAGAGCGAATACAAGATGTCTTATACATCAGAGCAAATACAAACAGGCTAGAACTGGTACGACGGCCATAGGATCAGTAATGCGAAACGTATCACCACGGCAAAAACCAATAAAGCGATGCCTAAACGGTACCATTTGTATTCCGCAATATTCATTGGGATACGCTTGTAAAACATAGTAATCACGCCCTTCCAATCACTACTGCGTCTTCCGTACTGCATCATGCTCGTCAAAACAAACAGTGCGCCAAGCACTAGCATTCCTTTTTCAGCCCAGAACAATCCAACTTCCATTTGTGTATTCCTTGATAAAACGGTGAGCAACTCAAATCATTCTAGTCACCTTTGCGCTCGGTTTCTGTAAGACCAAGGTCTAACTCGTCCTGTGCCCACGAGAACGTAACTTTCTGAACATAGCTTTCTGAACGTAATCAGTTGGACGCACTTAACTGAACAGCGTGTTCATATCGAGTTCAGCTCCGCCGTCTATACTCATGTTTCCACTAACAGGAGAAACTCAATGAAATCACTGAAAAAGTCGCTTTGTGTATTAACTGCTTCAGCTTTACTCGTTACCGCTCCGTTTGTGAGTGCTTCAACACCACAACAACCGCCGCAACCAGCGCTTAGCCCACTGCAAATGGTTATTGCTTCTTTGAATCTAACTGAAGAGCAACAAGCGGAAGTGTTCTCTCTTGTTGAAGATTATCAATCCGATAGAACAGAAATTGATATGGAGAGCGCGATAGAACTGAAGAAGAAACAGGTCAGCCTGGTGACTCAACCTGATTTTGATGAAGCCGAGATGGAAAAAGTCATCGACACAGTTCAAGCCACTGAGAAGTCAATGGTGATGCAAGAAATGCGTCTTAAGAACAACATCTATAACGTGTTAACTGAAGCGCAAAAAGAGCAATTCAAAACCATGATGAAATCAGCACTGACGGGTGGAAAGCCGCCTGTTGGAAAACAATAGACAGCTCTGCCCTGATATAGATTCCCTTTCCCCACGAATAAAAGGGATCGAAACAGACAACAAAAAGCCGCAGTCACCTTAATGACTGCGGCTTTTTATCGAAGGTTCTTCATCGACAGCAGAGAAGTTTTGTCAATTGACCTATATGCCAGATCAATACGCGTACTTAAAAATAAATCTGCCTCTCAACTTATTTACGTGTAAGCATGATTAGACAGCTCTGGAGACTTGCTGTTCTTTTGAATAACACGCATCAATTGGATAAGCAGCAGAATACCTGTGACACCTAAACCAACACCGATCCCGCCCCAGATCCCTGCTAATTCGAATTTTGGCATCAGATACCAAGCGGCAGGTAGGCCAAACGCCCAGTAGCCAATGGCTGTCATCACGGTTGGCATTGAGACAATTTTCATCCCTCTTAGCAAGTTAATCGCCAATAGTTGCCAAGCATCAACAATAAAGCACAGAGCAACGACCCAAATAACAGAAGCCAACAGCGAAGTCATCGCGCCAGTGCCATCGTCTAACTTGAAGATAGAAGCGATCATTTCAGGCCATATGATGAACACGGCTGACAGCGCTACGCTCAATACCGACACCAAAATAAAGCTTAGAATCGAGGTTCTTTTGATTCCTTCGTAGTTACCCGCGCCAAAATCGCGACCAACCAAAATCGCGGCAGCTTGTGAGAAACCAAAGTTGAAGTTCCAAGTAAAGCTTAAACATTGAAGCAGAATTTGGTGCAGCGCTAACGAAGCGATACTGATCGTACCCGCCATTAATGTACCGCCGTATATCAAGCCATGCTCAAGTAAAGCCGCTAGCCCAATAGGTAAACCCATCATTAATAAAGGGCTCATCAGCTTAATAGAGTACTCTTCGGTATTTAACCAAGGGGCGAATTGCTTGAACTCGTCACGCTTGAACACCCAAACCGTGTATCCAACCATCACGATAAATGCCGCGATAGCCGTACCTAAACCCAAGCCTGTTAAGCCCATATCAAGTTGGAACGTGAGGAAGTAGCTCACAGGCACGTTTAGAATTACGGTGATCACAGACATCACGAGAATTGAGCGCACATTGCCAAACGCACTGGTTAAGCCACGCAGCACCAACAAGATAAGCGAAGGCAACATCACCCATTTCAAGGCGTGCACATATTCCATAGCTAAGGTGATCACTTCTGGCGGCTGTTTTGCTGCTTCTAATACCAACGGAGCAAACCAGAAGCTGGCCATTAAAATCACGCTGAGCACGAATGCCAACATGGTTGCGCCTTTCACCGCCAATCTGATTTGTGTATTACCAAACTCTGGGCGAGCGACGCGCTGACCATAAGCGATCGCGATCAGGTTGGCGACACAGCCTACCGTGCTGCTCGCAATAATAAAGATGAAAAAGTAGATAGAGGCACCTAAGCCACCAGCCGCTAGGGCTGACACGCTGATTCGCGACATCATCCAAACATCAGTAAGGACTAAAGCCATGGATATCAGCTGTGAAATGATCAAAGGGAATGCAAGAGTGAGTATTTTTTTCATGAGCGCCTCAGTTAATTTCGCCCAAAATACGATCGATGGGGCTGGCGTTCAATTGATAAATTTGCGACTCTAACATTCCATAAACTTATGCGAACGAATTATGACACCATATCCTAGCTTGCCATCCTCACATAATGGCTTAAAAGCCTTCGAGGCGGCTGCAAGACTGATGAGCTTTACGTTGGCTGCCGATGAGCTCAACGTGACACAGAGTGCAATCAGTCGTCAGATCAAACAGCTTGAAGATGATCTAAACGCATCGCTGATCATTCGTAAGCATCGAGCCATCGAATTAACGGTACAAGGTCATGATTTGTATGTGGCTTTGCGTGAAAGCTACGGCAATATCGAATCGGTGATCGCCTCTTGGAGTGAACCAAAACAGAAGCGTATTGTGATTAAAGCAACCCTGAGTTTTGCCACACGAGTGCTGATCTCCAAGGTTCGCGAATTAAACGAGCGTTACTCTGATTACGAGATCGTTATCGTTCCTGTGATTGAAGAGGATGAAGCAATCAACAGCAGCGAATACGATTTGTTGATCTTCCATACTCGATTCAAAAAACGATACGACAACACACCTGATATCGCCTTCCTGCGTGAAGAGTTTATGGCTCCGGTCTGTTCTAAGAGCTTAACCACCAAAGACACCGACCTCGATTCGATCTTAACCATGCCACGGTTGCACCCGACCTTAGATCATCATGACTGGAAAGTATGGTTGGCCGATGTTGAGTTCCCACCGAAAAAACCCGTCAGAAATACCAGTTTCTTGTCTTTGGATATGGCGCTCAGTGCTTGTTTGTCCGGTGAAGGTGTCACGGTGACGGATTTGCTGTTGGTTTTACAGGATCTACAACGTGGCTTCTTGTATTGCCCTAAAAACGCAAAGATCCAGAACAGTGCGTGGACTTATTTCATCCACCAGCGCACTCACTCGCCTGTGATTAATGATCTCATTGATTGGCTTAAAGGAGAGACTGCAAAAGAGATCGAATTGCTGAAAGCCCTATCCCATCAAAATCATTGGTCTGGTGTCATCCAAGATCATTAAGGGATCTGTGCCTAAGATTTCAAAATCGCATTAACCTTATAATCCATAACGTTTATTTATTGATTCGAATGACCTATCTTACGCCCTATGAACCAGTACACAGATATTGGCATCTTATTCTTAGGAGAAAGTCATGGAACAACAACGTCTAAAAGTTGCGATTATAGGCGCGGGACTTAATGGTTTAGCACTCGCGTTATCACTGCGTAAATTTGGTATTAAAGCTCGAATATACGAGAAAGCCGAACAACCGCGCGCTGACGGCACTGGCATCATCATGTGGCCAGAGGGCATGCAAGTACTTGCGGCATTGGTGGGTGTCGATAAAGTAAAAGCCGCGTGTAACCAAGTCGATACCATCTCGACATTAACGGCGACAGGGTTTCCCATCAACACGCTCAATATGAGTGACTCTCCAAGCAAAGCTAACGCGCCTATTGGTTTATTTCATCGCAGCCGCTTATACCAACTGTTATTAAATGAATTGGGCGAGGACTGCATTGCAACGAACCAACACTGCACAGTAAACCAAGACAGTAAGCAACCGCAGATACTCATCAATGGCGAACCTCTTGATGCAGACATCATTGTCGGTGCCGACGGTGTGTTCTCTCAAGTAAGAAAGTTTGTCGCGCCGGATGTGACTCTAAGACAACCGAACGTCTACTGCTGCCGCGGCGAGATTGACTTCAAAGCACCAGAGATCAGCGATGATGAATGTTATGTATTCGCAGGCGATAAGTCTCGTATCGTCACTTACACTTATGACCGAGAAACCCAAGGTAAATATTGGTTTGCTGCGTGTGCCGTTAAAGAAGGTGAAACGCTGTCTAAACAAACCGTGTTAGAGCAGTTCGCTCACTATCCGAGTTATTTACTGGATATGATTCGAGATACGCCTGAATCAAAGATCTTACCTTCTCCCCTTACCGACGTTGCCCCATTCGATACTTGGTATCGTGGTAATGCGGTTTTACTCGGAGATTCATGTTGCGCTGTATTGCCAACCATGGGTATCGGTTTTAGCTTAGGTATTGAGAACGCTTATGTGCTAGCACAAAGTATTGCCTCTAACTTTGAAGGCACAGAGCAAGCTTTCAAACGTTACCAACAGCGTGCTCAACAACGATCTCACGAGCTGCAAAACATTACACACCGCCTCAGTGAACTGACTTACAAAGATGAGTTCAACCCAGTTGAAGTGGCAGAGCTTTACCAACAGTTCGCCATCGCGAATAGCCGCTCGCCTTTTTAACGGCTTAATGCGCTAGCAATGTATTCTCTACTAGAAAAGCCGCAGTATTAGCTGCGGCTTTTTAGGTTGTTGGCTTTGCTCACAGTTACCTAATGACTGCTAGTAGCTATGAGTGCTAAACACTACAACTTAAACATACGCGCACTGCGTGGTGGTAAGTTGAAGGTGTGATAACGAGAAGTCACAGTTTCTGTCGCGCTGCTTAATACGTCTTTGTATTGAACATTCCAGTTAAATTCATGCTGGTAAGTATCAACCGTCACCCCACGAGTTTCGCCACACTTATTAATACCAACCACACCTTCTTTGCCTCGCTTGAACAGCAAAGTACATTGGTCGCTCGCGATCATCGTCATTGTTTTACCTTGCATCGCATTGTGGAAGCTCAACATGTTTTTCATTGTCGAACTGTTCCAAACATTGCCCCAACGACCGTTATCCTTATCTTCAGAATCAGGAAGATCATCGCTGTAGATCAACGGTGTGCCACCATCTTTACCAAGGATATAAGCGTAAGCGAGCTGCTCATCTTGTGGATCCATGATCTGATAACGGAAGCCGTCATTGGTTGGAATATCATGTGTGATCGCAAAAGTAATTGAGCGGTTATCATCCAAAGCTTGTCCGTAGGCTTGTGGATCATACAGCTGGTTCATACCGCCGCTCATTGAGAACGCTGATCGAATCGATGCAAACAACGGGAAATCGTACGCAGAGTGATTGGTGTTGTTTAAGTATGGCGCTAAGAATGACTCATAGCCGCTGTTCCCTGCTCCACCACTGGTAATCACCTCACCAAACACGTGCATGTTCGCTGTAATCTCAGACGTAAACACTTGGTCGATTTGGTACTGGCTCATGTGTTTCACCGCATCAATTCGGAAACCTTTGATGCCCATGTCCTTTAACGCTTTCAGATATAAACGCTGTTGTGAAACCACCCAGTTATTTGGATCTAGATCCGGAAGACCCACATCACCATCGGCGCCACATAAACGCCAGTATTGAACATGGCCAGGGTCGTTCCAATCCGAAATACAGCCTGCGGCATGGAAGTCATTAGCCGAGACAAAGCCTTGTGCTAGGTTGCCAAACAGAGTCTGGTTGGCATAGTAGCTTGAACGGCTATCATAGTCGTTTAGCACTTCAGTGCCAGGGTAATCCAAGTCACTTCGCTTCCAACTTTCATTCGCCATATGGTTCAGCACTACATCAGCGTAAACATCAACGCCCACAGCTTTGAGTGCGGCGATCATTGCGGCCAAATCTTGTTTATTGCCCAAAGGAGAGTCGATGGTACGCAAATCTTGAGGTTGGTAACGCGCCCACCATTGGCTGCCACTGGATTTCATTGCCGGAGCAACCAGTACTTTCTTATAACCGGCTTGAGCAATTTTATTGGCGTTGGTTGTGACATCTGAATACTTCCAGTTGAAAGCATGCAGAATAGTGTCAGCATAAGTCGCTGAACTAAAAGAGCAAAGCGCGAGCGTGGATATGAGTAGGGTATTTATTGGTTTCATAGAACATATCTCTCATTATAAATTCATAAGAATGATATGAGTGATTAAGACAATTAAAACGACGGATAAATCAGAGTTGAATTAGCGTCACCTTCTGTTGATATTGATTTTATAAATTTGAGCTGTAGACGATCTTATGTGAGGAAAATAGGATGCTCGTTTAAGGGTATTTGCAACGAATGAAATGCTCAAACAAGATGCCATGTACTCACAACAGAGTGCTAAATTAAGCTTTAATCTATTGTGCGCCAAAAGAGAAAAGAGAAATGAGAAATGAGAATTAATTGAATCAAGTTGACGAGAACAGGACAAAGACTTTGGTCGCCTCTCCTAAACTAAGCTATCATTCCTGCTCCCTCAACCGATTGATATTTTTATGCCTTCTTTCTCTTTTTCAATGATCCCTGTTGGGGTTCGATTCATGATCCTCTCCGCTTTTGGATTCGCACTGATGTCAGCTTGTGTGAAATACATAAGCAATTACGGCATACCTGTATTTGAAATCGTTGCAGCGAGGGCATTGGTGTCTTTGATCATCAGTTACATCGACGTAAAACGAAAAGGCATTTCTATCTGGGGTAACAACAAACCTCTGTTGTTCGTTCGAGGCGCAGTCGGCACCGCAGCGCTAATGTGTGTTTACTACGCTGTGACCACGCTACCGTTAGCCGAAGCGACCATTCTACAATACGTGCATCCTGTCTTTACCGCATTACTCGGTGTGTTGTTCCTAAAAGAACGCGTCCAAAAATCGACTATGATCTGCATTGCATTCTGCCTAGCGGGATTACTGGTAATGGTACAACCAAGCATGAACAGTGGCGCGAGCAGCGAATTACCACTATTCAGTATTATGGTGGCGTTATGTGGCGCGTTTGGTAGCTCAATCGCTTATGTAATCGTGAGAAAGCTGAGCCAAACGGAAGACAGCTCTGTCATCATCTTCTACTTCCCACTGGTTGCCCTACCGATCTCCACTGCCCTTATCTGGAAGGACTTTGTGTGGCCGAGCCTATTCCTAACCGTGATGCTGGTACTCGTCGGGATCTTCACTCAAATCGGCCAATACGGTTTGACCAAAGCGATGCAGACCCAAGCGGCGGGTAAAGCTTCGGCGTACTCATACGTTCAGATTGTCTTTTCAGCGCTGTTAGGCGTGTGGATCTTTAATGAAATTCCATCGGTTTGGACTTATCTAGGTGGTGGCCTGATTGTCACTGGCGCACTCATTAACGTGTTTGGTAAACAACTGTTAGTGCCGTTCAAGGCTAAATAAGTAAACCACTCAATATCAGCTAATAAATAGAACCTAAAAAGGGCATTGCGGAATATTCCACAATGCCCTTTTTTATAATTACTCTAGCCTATTTTCGCCTAGCTAACTCATGGTATTACATAGCTATCTAGTCCTATACAACTAGCTTGTCGCATTGCGCTGTTTGGGATCATCGCTCTGGTATTCAACGAACTCGATTTCAAAGCCTGCTGGATCTACAAAGTAGACATTTTTTCGATAAGGTTCTTCAGCGCCGGGTTTAGCAATCGGGAAGCCCGCATCAATAAGACGTTGAGTGACGCTTTCGATATTATTGGTCACATAAGCGAAGTGCGCGAGGCCGACAGAGTGCCCAGCCAAATCTCTATTTTCACCCTCACCGTGATCGCTCAGTGCGATGTATTGGTATTCGTCACCAAAATGCAGCCAATTACGTGGCTTGCCTGACCATTCGCCTTTTCCTTCATCACGGACATACCAATGAGGGAACGCCGCTTTGTAGAAAGTCAGCATTTCAGGGATGTCTTTAACGACTAAATTCACATGTTCAAGTTGGATCATTCTTCTCTCCTTAAAGTATTCTCGTAAGCAACGTTACACATACTAATAGCTCAAGTTAAGTTGAGGTAAAGCATTAATTTGCATTTATTTCGAGAACGTTTTTAGAGCCTAATTTGTTCTACTTTGACTACATACAAACTTTAAGTTTAGACGACCTCTTCAACTGTAACTTCTATTTGAACCAACTACAATCCGTATTTAATAGCTGTTTTACCAATCGACGCGCTGCTTTCAATACGTTGGTGCGCATCTTTCAGTGTCTCAACACTAAAGCCATTCAATGTGGTGGTAAGTGTCGACTTAATACGGCCAGCATCAATCAGGTTCGCTGCTTGGAACAGGATATCTTGTTGTTTCTGAATATCGTCTGTGTTGAACAGTGAACGTGTGAACATCAGCTCCCACACAAAACCTGCAGACTTGCCTTGCAGTGCAGAAAGATCTATTCCGCCATCGAACTCAACAATAGAGCTGATCATGCCTTGAGGTGCAATAAGCTCGACCATCGATTCCCAGTGCCCTTTGGTATCAGCGACATTGAAGATGTAATCGACATGCTGGATGCCTTGCTCTCGCACAGACTCAACCAAGTTACGGTGATTCACCACATGGTCTGCCCCCATATCCCTTACCCACTGTTCAGTTTCAGGTCTTGAAGCCGTCGCAATAACCGTCAGGTTCGTCAGTTGGCTCGCCAATTGAATGGTGATTGAACCAACGCCACCAGCACCACCAATGATCAGAATAGATTTTTTCTCTTCTGGACGAACACGCAGACGATCAAACAAGGCTTCCCACGCGGTAAGTGTTGCTAGCGGCATAACAGCAGCCGCTTCATCAGAAAGGCTCTTTGGTGCTTTAGCCGTAATACGATAATCGACGGCTTGGTATTCTGCATTAGCGCCCATGCGAGTTACGTCACCTGCATAGTAAACACGGTCGCCTAGTTCAAAGCCTTCAACGTCTGTACCTTTACCAACAACTTCACCAACCGCGTCATAACCAAGTACTTTTGGTTGCTCAAGTGTTTTGTCTTGAGCACTGCGAATTCTAATCTTTGCGTCTGCTGGATTGATAGACGTCGCGCTCACTTTCACAAGCAGATCATGTTCTTTTAGTTCTGGAAGGTTTGTTTCAAACTCAACTAGACTGTCTTGCTCTGCAATCGCAAGTGACTGAGTAAATCCGATAGCTTTCATTTTTGATGGTAGTGACATGGTGCTTTCTCCTTAAATTAGATGAGTTAATCTTAGAGAATTACCACTCTAGATAAACCGCCTAATGTTTGAATCATATTCAAATATTATTTGATAATCGTGTGACCACTGATTGGGTAACACGAACATGTAACACTGTTAGCCGCTGCATGGAGGCATAACGGTTAGATAAGGCCTTGCTCAATCAACCAGTCACGCGTGACTTCATCTTGCGGCTTACCTTCACGGCAAACTTTATAATCTAACTCTGCGATAATATCGTTCGAGAATCGCAGTGAATCTAGCTTCTGAATCTGTTGTTCGCTGAACAGGTGCTTCCTGTCATCTCTTAAAAGAAGTACCGCTCTATCTACAATGCCTAGCAAACCTTTTGGTTCTTTAAGCTCTCGAATATCGTAGCGATAATGCAAAAATTGAGGCTTCCAAAGCGGTACAACAGCCCACTCTTTGTTCGCTACGGCGCTTTCAAAGGCATCAAAACAATCGTCTTCGCTACGCGGGAAAAACTCATAACCCGCATCGCTCAAACCATACTCTTTCATCATCTGTATAGAGAAACGTGTGATGCCAGCACCGGGGTTAATACCCTGAATTGTAGAGATCATTTTCTCGACAACTTTTTGCTTTACTAGATCAGCGACCTCAGAAACGGCCTCTTCGGGGACATAATCAGGCACGCCCCACAACGCGTAAGGTTCATAATGAAGGCCAAGTTCGATAAGCGGCTCAACTTCCTCAACGCCCGCTTTGTAGATACCGTGGCTTGATGGCAACCATGCCGAAGAGAGCATGTCTACTTCACCATTTTTCAGTTTTTCAAAGTTTTCTTGATGAGGTGAGAAGATACGCTCTACCTCGAAGCCCATTGCTTTTAATACATTAGCAACCAGTGAGGCGGTGGTTCGGTGAAACGACAAATCTGTTACGCCAATTGTGATTTTCTTCGTCATGTTGTTTTCCCCTTTTGTTCAGCTTGATAGAGATAGTACATGGCCAAAAACTAGCGAAAAACAGCCTAACATTTGAATAATTATCAAATATATTTTGGTAATTGAGCGTATGAGATTAGCTTAGAAGGAGCAAAGTTGGATTAACCCGCTTTGTGATTAGAAAAGATTTCAATACAATGTTTAGAACATTATCAAACACAGGTAGATAATATGCTTCTTGAAGACTTGCAGGTCATTTTAAAGGTAGCGGAGTTTCGCAGCATCACCGCTGCAGCTACCAACCTAGATATGCGCACAGCCACCGCAAGTGCAGCCGTCAAACGTGTTGAAGCCGCACTGGGTGCTGAACTGTTTGTAAGAACAACACGCCATTTACGGCTCTCTTCAGCAGGCGAACGTTATTTACCTGAGTGCGAACAAGCCTTAACAATATTGGAGCAAGCCAAGCTCAACATGCGCGAAGAGCTTGGTATTCTTGATGGTGAAATCCGCATTGCGCTTTCTTCGGATCTAGGAAGAAACCTCATTACACCTTGGCTTGATGAGTTTCTGCTTGAATATCCCAAGGCGACACTTCGCACTAGCATTAGCGACAGCAATATTGATTTTTATCGTGATTCTGTTGATATGGCGCTGCGTTACGGCTCTCCGACTGACGCCAACATGTATGGCTTCAAGATCTGCGATGTGCCGAGAATATTGTGCGCTGCCCCTGAATATTTAGCCGAGATGGGAACACCAAACCAGCCGAACGACTTAGCTGAACACAATGGATTGCTTTATCAACTGCATGATATGTTGCAAGACGAGTGGGTGTTTAACAATGGCAAGCAGGATCATAAAGTGAAGCTGAAAGGGAATCGTGCATCGAACGATGCTGACCTTGTTAGACGTTGGTGTGTCGCAGGGAAAGGCGTGGCGATAAAGTCTTGTTTAGATATGTCGAGTCATTTGCTTTCTGGCGAAGTGGTTAAAGTTATGCCCGAGTTCAAGCCAACATCAACCGAGCTGTGGTTAGTGTGTCCAAGTCGTCAATCCATCACGCCAACTGTTCGCTTGCTAAGAGATTTATTCCGAGAGAAAACCGCAGAGATCCTCTCTCAATTGAGCGAGCAAGGGATTATAGAAACTCAAAAGTCTTAACGACCTAGATATAAAAAAGGCGTTAGCGAACTTCAATTCGCTAACACCTTTCATCATCTGAAACATCACACTGTATTAATGGATATATCTACATCAATACGAGCACTCGAATACAAATGCTTAGTTTGACTCTTCTTCAACATCACAGTCAGCACAGCACTGAAGCGCAATTTCATGTTCGAAGGTGATTGTGTCTTTACCTTCTTCCAGTAGCTCTGCGATTTCATCCGCGACTTCTTTTTCGTCATCCGCTTCGATGTCGCTTGCTAGCTCTTCTTCTGAATAGCCGAAGAAGTTCAGCAATAAGTACTCACGAGCTTCGTCTTTAGTACAAACCACGTTTGCAGAAAGGTCTGGCGTAACCTCACGTTGTGCAAGAGTTGCTGTCAACTGAGCGATAGCATCCTCTTTCATCGCAGGCGTTAACCAACCAAGATCAGTACTTACCGTCGTTTTTTTACAGTCGAAGCAAGGCAGTTGGTGAAAGTAGTATTGAAAGCTAGTCATAGGTAATTTCTTCTTTAAATGTGGTATAGCGAGATTATGCGCGTTTTGTATCAAAATACTATCTCAATCACAACCTGAGACTGATTCGTGAGGGTTATTTTTACGAACACAAAACCAGATAATACCTAATGCACAGAAAAATACCGAAATACCAATTGCCGACTTACAACTCCCAATGGTTTGATAACCTCCTAAATCGCTACACACATTGGCGTATTTGAAATAGGGTCACGAAACACGCTCGCTTTAAGATCAAAGACGTTACTGAGCATCGTTTCGGTCATCACCTCATCAGGCGAGCCTTCTGCTATTACGCATCCCTTATCCAAAACCACTAAATGGTCGCAGTAACGACTGGCTTGGTTCAGGTCATGCAACACAACAACCACCGTTTTTCCTTTGGCATTCATCTGTTGCATCAGGTTCATTAATTCCACCTGATGAGACATGTCAAGATATGTGGTCGGTTCATCCAACATCACTACATCTGTGTCTTGCGCTATCACCATCGCAATCCATGCTCTTTGACGCTGGCCACCAGACAAAGACTCAACCGGCTTATCAGCAAACTCAAGTACACCTGTGTCACGCATAGCTTGTTCGACAACCTTTTGATCGTCCTGTCCTAGCCTTCCCCAATGAGAGACATAAGGCGAGCGGCCATATTCGACCAATTTTCTTACCGTGATACCCTCAGGACTGACCAAGATTTGCGGAAGAAGTGACAACGAACGAGCGAGCGCTTTATCGCCATAACTCGACAGTGGTTTGTCTTCAAACAACACCTCTCCTGTCGCTGGTTTGTTGATTCTCACTAACGTCTTTAACAAGGTGGATTTACCACACCCGTTGGGTCCAATTAGGGCGGTAATTTTACCCTTAGGGATCGAAACCGAAAGGTTCGGTATGATCGTTTGTTTGCCGTACGCGACGGAAAGATTCTGCGTTTTAAGCATGGTTACCAACCTCGATAACGATAGAGAAGAAAGATGAAATAAGGCGCGCCAATCACAGACGTGAGAACGCCTGCTGGCAATTCAATGGGTGGTTGTAGACCTCTGGCTAACCCATCAGCGCTGGTAACCAGAATCGCCCCCACCAGTGCAGAGGCTGGGATTAACAACTTATGATTATGCCCAAACAACAAACGTGCTAAATGAGGTGCCAATAAACCCACAAAACTGATCGTTCCAGCAACAGAAACACTAACACTGGCAAGCAAAACAGCAGCCAACAGTGCGAGAGCCTGAATCTGTTTCGGTTTAGTACCCAATGTAGTGGCACTTTCCTCGCCAAGTCCCATCACATCTAATCGCCAAGCGAGCCATAATGCCATTGGCAATAACAAGAGTAACGCACTCCAAATAAACGGAACTTGTTGCCAATTTCTGCCCCAGAGACTGCCTGTTAGCCATACCATGGCCGTATTGATCTCGATAGGATTGGTCACAAGTAGGAAATCTATACAACTGGCAAGGAATGCGCTCACCGCAATACCAATCAACGCCAATTTGGCGGGTGTTGGTCTTGACCACCATGCCAACAGTGCAATCAATCCAGCAGCGAAAATTCCACCGAACATCGCCACCAGCGGAAGCACACTGACTGGCGCATTAGGGAACCAAACTAAACTCGCTGTCGCAGCAAGGCCTGCCCCAGCGCTAATACCCATAAGATCAGGCGATGCTAACGGATTACGTATCACGCCTTGTACTAATACGCCCGAAAGCCCTAATCCAGCTCCCACACTTATCGCGAGTAACATGCGTGGTAGCCGATATTGATGGATAACAAAATCGTCACTGGAAAACGCGACCAAATGTTCGATCACTTGAGAAACAGAAAGCGAAGCTGCGCCGACAAACAAACCTGCGGATGCGACAATAACAAGCAGCCCAAATAACAGAAAAACCTTCGTGTGGTGGTGCATTAAGATCTCCTCGTCGCAATCAAGATAAAACAAGGCGTCCCGACCAAAGCCGTAATAACACCGACGGGCGTTTCAGTCGGAAAAGCAATCGATCGTGATAATGCATCTGACCAAGAGACTAATGCTGCGCCAGCCAATGCGGAAATAGGAATGAGTAGATGGTAATTGTGCCCTATCATAGGCCTAACCAAATGAGGCACTAACAAACCAACAAAGCCAATTGGCCCTGCGATAGCGACACTTGATCCGGCAAGCAACACAATCGTCAGCCCACTAATCAGACGAGTAAGCCTGATGTTACTGCCCAACCCCACGGCAACTTCTTCGCCAAGTGCCAGTAAATTGAGGTTGCGAGCGAGGCTCATTGCCAACACTAAACCTATCACAACAGGCGGCCAAAGTTGTTGCCATTGCCCGTCATCCACACTAGACAAGGAGCCAGTAAGCCAATGCAATACGCTATAAGCCATATCGTCAGCGAGGATCAGCGCCGCGCGGGTCAATCCAATCAACAACGCAGTAATGGCAATACCCGCCAAAACCAAACGCAATGGATGAGATCGAGCAGAAAAAAAGCCACCAAGAAGCATTACGGCACCGCCGCTTAGCAACGCGCCAAGAACCGCATTAAGGATTGGGTTTAAATCACTAACCACAGGTATGCCTATTGCAGCTAACGCCATAAAACAGGCTGCGCCTGCGTTAATACCAAGAATCGACGGAGACGCGAGTGGATTACGCGTCAAACCTTGCATCAATAACCCAGCGACAGACAAACTCGCACCAATAAACAACCCTGCGTAGGCTCTTGGTGCTCTTAGCGTCGCCAATATTTGATGAGTCATGTTGCTTTCATCAAACGCAAACCAGTAATGAATTAAGTCACTCAATGTTAGAGAGAAATTAGACCACCCGGTCATAGAGGCCGCGTAACCAGAGAGTGCCAAACACGACACTAATGCTGTAAATAACGTGACTCTCCACGACAGTATTGGCCAAGATCGCTTACTTTTAGAGAACAACATCGTACTCATGATGGATCCAATATCTGCTCAAGATTTTTCGCCATTTGTTCTGCCGCTAACATGCCTCGATTCAGTGACCAAAGTGCTGGTGACACTTCTACAACTTGCTGACTTTTTGCAGAGGTTAGTACATTGAATAACGGATTTTTCTGCCAATCATCAACAATATTAGGATGAGAATAAGCGCCAAGGAGCAACCAATCCGGATTGGTTTTCAACAACAACTCAAAGCTGGTTGGTAAATATGCCTTCTCTGTTGGTTTCACAATAGGGCTCGCAATGCCTAATGTGGTCAGCACGCCCCCTGCGTAAGATGCAGGGCTATGTAACCACATACCTTTATCCGACACGACAGCGAATTGGACAGTTTGTTTGAGCGAGAAATGACTTTTAAATTCAGCCATGGCGTGTTGATGTTGTTGAATTCGTTGTTCCATTGACGATTGCTTGTCGAGAGCGATGCCAATCTTGAGCGCAGACTCCAAATTTTCTTGATAAGTCTCACCACGGCTTTTGAGGAGCAGAGTTGGCGCGATGCGTTGTAGATCTTGGTAGACCGTATGATGACGCTCTGCATCTGCAATGATCAGGTCAGGCTTTAATACCGCAATGGCTTCTAGGCTTGGCTGAGAACGCATGCCAACCGATTCCCATGGTTGAACCAATTCTCGTACCGCCGGAATCACTCGCGAAGCATCATTGTCATCCGCAACACCAACAGGAGAAACACCCACCGTAGCGAGTGCATCTACAAATGAAAACTCCAACACCACAATACGTTGCGGGGTAGTCGCTATCTCAAACTGACCCTGCTCGTCTTGTATGACCCTTGTTTGTGCTGAACTGGAGAATGAGAACAAGCTTAAAATCAGCAAAGCTAAGGTTATCGCTATCCTGCTGAATAAGAAAGGCCGATTGAATGACAGCAGTCCATTCGACAGCAGCAGTGGATTTGAAAACAAGAGTCGGGAGCTGTTTTCCATATTTATTTTCCTTAAACGCTAGAACCGTGAAAGCCGCCAAGAGTATTGGCGACTTTTATTCGTTATTACTTTCAATAAATTACGTATTAGAACTGATAATTCAGATCCAAAGTGTAAGAACGTCCCGGTGCTGGATAACGACCAACCGGGCTGGTATCAATACCGCGGAAGTAATAGTCCTCATCAAACAGGTTATTGACCGCAAAGTTCATGCGCAGCTTACTGCTTTCATCTTTGTACAAATCCGAACCTAGGTTGAAGTTCCATACCATGTAGGCCGGTACTTTACCTGTCGCACCCGTTGCATCCTCAGCACTGGTGTTGGCATTGTCAGAATATGATTCACTGAAGTAGTAACCAGACAAGGTGGTATCTAGCTTGTTAAACGCGTAAGTCGCATCCCAGCTAAATTGATGCTTAGACGTGTATGGAAGTTGGTTACCTTTATTTGCGCCCTCTTCCTCTAAAGTTGCATCTAAGTAGTTATAGCCAGCGCCCAAACTCAGAGCTTGCATCGCTTGAGGAATATAACGACCAGAGAGTTCAACACCTTGATGAAGGGTTTTACCAATGTTGTCGAAAGTTTGAGTAGCACTTTGCCATTGCAGCTGATCTTCAAAATCAATGCGGTAGAATGCGACGTTAAAGCTAGTTGAATCTTGGTTGTAGCGAGCGCCCAACTCGTAGTTCCATGCGAGCTCACTGCCCTCTTCACCCTTGCCTCGAATGTAAGCAATTTGTGGTGCACGCAAAGATTTCTGCGCATTGGTGTAACCAACCCATTGCTCCGTAAGATGGTATGCCACAGTTAAGCCCGGCAACCACTCAGTCACTTTGTTGTCGGTATTCTCCGCTTTGCCCAAATCATTAAATGCCATGTCTATTGATTCGTAACGAATACCAGGAGTCACCTTTAATACATCATTAAACAAGCCAATTTCATTGCTGATATAGCCTGCGAAAGCGTCGGTATCCAAATGCCAATCGCGCGGCGTTGTTGTTACTCCACTAGAAATTGATGTTTGAGTGAGCTTGTAATCGATATCTTCATTGACGTAGCGCGCACCCACAATGACATTTTGTGTCACGGTATTACCGTCAAAATACATCGCGATTTTAGGCTCAACGCCATAAACAGAAAACTCACGTGGAGAAGTGCGAATATCGGTTGATGGTAATGCCGGATCGGCCCAGTGACCGCCAGCGCTGTTAAAGCCCCATTGGAAGAAGCGCTCAGAACGGTGACCAAATGTCAGTATCTCTAGCTCTGCACTATCGGCAATGTTCAAATCATGTAAATACTTTAGGCTCCAACGCGTCGATTTACCTTGGTATTCATCATATGGTCGCTTCGATTGGGTACGATCATTCTTGTAATCTTCTGGCGATAAAGCACCTGGCATTTGCGTATCTGCATCATAACGCTGCACGAAAGCTTGTAACTCTTGAGTATCACTCAGTAACCACTGCAACTTCGCTTGGAAGTTTTTGACATCGGTGTCTGAATGTTCACGGAAACTTTCACCTTTTAGGAAATTACCTTCGACTTGAAGCGCAAGCGTGTCGGTTAACCAGCCACCCGTGCGCAGGTAAAAATCATTCAGTGGCGTATCGCCATCCTCGAAGACAGTAAAACGATTACTGATTTCCGTTTGCCACTCGTGTGGAATAGGCTTAGTCACCAAGTTGATTACACCACCCACGTTGTTTGGCCCGTATTGCACAGCAGCGCCGCCACGTACGATATCAATGCGGTCAAGCATCGACAGAGTCGCAGGGAAAATAGATTGTCCGGTATGACCATAAGGCGCAAGAGTCAGTGGCACACCGTCCATTAGAAATTGAGCATGACCACTGCGACTCGCTTTCAAGCCACGCACCGAGATGTTAGGCAATACACCCGTACCCGTTTCGTCTTGAACCTTAATGCCCGGTACACTTTGGAAGGCCGAATCAATCGAAAGTGCGCCAGTCTTTTTAATTTGTTCGTTAGTTAGGACGGTACGCGCTCCCGGATACTCTTTCACATCCTCTAGCTCTGAGTTACCGATCAAGCTACCTGTCACGACAACCGTTTCCATGGTCGTCGTTTGTGGATCTGACGCGGCAAATGCGCCCATGGAAGTCACTGAAGCGATGGCCATTGCAAGGGCACTTAGACGCAACTTTTGATGTGATTGAGTACAGGGTTTACCATCCAAATTCTGGTAAGGCATGAAAATCTCCTAAATAGGCAAGTTAGGATCAAAGGCCGTGTTTACGAATCGGCGCTTTGATCCTATGGGCTAAACGGCCTCAAAATGAGGCCAACTGTTCACTCATTCGTAGCGAACAAATCAATCGTTTTTAGAGTTAAAATAGCTCTTAGAAATGAGCTAACTCCTAGAACTGAACTAGCTCTCAGAACATACTTAGCTTTTAAAACTGATAGCCGTAGCTGAGCATGAATTCAGCAGGGGCACCGTAACCAATCTGGTTTGTACCAGACGTGCCGTTGGTTGCGCCCAGAATGTATTCCTCGTTCAACACGTTGTAAGCGTTCGCTTGGACTTTGTGACGACCCGTGGTGTACGCTGCCATCAGATCAACTGTGGTGTAATCGCCTAGTGCAACGGCTTCGTCATTACCCGCATAACGGTCGCCAACATATTTCACACCACCACCTAAACGCCAGTTGTCGTCTAGCTGGTAAGTACTCCAAAGTGAGAACAGGTGGTCAGACACATCATTTGGCTTTTTGCCTGTCTCTTTGTCTTCCGCATCGAGATAGCTATACCCAACCGAAATGTCCCATTGCTCTGTTATCTGACCGCGAGCTTCCAATTCAATACCTTGGTGACGCGCTTCAATCTTGTTGACCACGTCTCCGTCTGTATTGGTTTCTGGTTGCTCTTGATCGATTTGGAAGATCGCTGCATTCAGCATCAAAGCGTTATCTAATAGGTAAGCTTTTGCGCCAATTTCTTTTAGATCGGTGTGGAAGAATTCAGCTAATTTAGGGTTGATGTAGATACCTGAGTAAGGCAGTTGCCATGAACGAGCTAAGCTTGCGTACACGGACATATCGTTGTTGATTCGGTAGACCAAACCACCGCGGTAGCTCACTTTGTTATCGTCGAGGTTCTCTTTTGCTGAGCCCGCTTTTTGCTGCTCAAGCTCCATCGAGTCGTAACGCACATTACCGATCACTGAAAGATCACCAAAGGTGTAAACGTCTTGAATGTAGACGCCAGTGGTCGTTGTCGTGTTATCACGGAAAGGTTTGAAACCCGGATCAGGTGTTGGACCTGCAACAGGATTATAGATATCTTTCGAAGGTAAGGTTTTGTCGCTTGCGAGAGTGAGATCGATATTAATCTGGTTGTAATCGGCACCAATCATCATTTGGTTAGAGTCCGTTTCCCAAACCAACTCAGACTGTAGTGTTGTCGTGGTACGAGGATCATAACCGAAGTTGTTCACGGTTTGAGATACTTGATCCCCTGTTACCGTGCCTTGACGCGTGCCTTTTTGTTCAAGCTCGATATGGTTATACGCTGCGCGGTTTGTCCATGCCCATTCGCTGTTCAAACGCCACTCATAGTCAACGCCCACACGAATACTGTCTGACTCTTGATAATCGTTGGTGCCACCGTAGAAAGTACTCTCTGAGACATCAACAGGTTTGCCATTTTTAGATGGAACACCACGATATGGCACCAGTTCTTGGTGAGAATATTCAACATCGAGATCGATAATGTGTCCATCAGAAGGCATCACTCGAATGGTTGGGGCAATAAAGAAATCATTGGAATCGACATGATCGACGTAAGAGTCCGCTTGTCGATGTTCCACGTTGATACGGCCATTAACCTTATCTGAAAACGCCATAGAGCTGTCAACTTGACCCACAAACTGACTGTTGCTGCCTACACTGCCATTTACGTTGGTGAAATTGTCACCGTTAGCGCGTTTCGTTACCAAGTTGATGATACCGCCCGCAGAACCTCGGCCATAAAGTGCACCGGCTGGGCCTTTTACCACTTCAACACGCTCAATATTGGCTAGACTGCGATACGACTGCAACGTTCCATCATCACGCATACCATCACGATACATGTCATTTAACGAATCAAAACCACGAATCACGAATTGGTCTCGGCTACCTTCACCGAGAGTATTGTTCACCCCTGCGACACCATCAAGTGCATCCACTAAACGCACCGCACCACGGTCTTCCATTTCTGTCTTTGTAACCACAGATACCGCTTGCGGTACATCTAACCACTCGACATCCGTTTTGGTTCCTGACTGAGGCATGTGCTCTGCATAACCTTCGTATTGATGGCCAATAATTTGCACTGTTTCATCTACAGTGACTTGTTCTTCCGCCACTGCAGTTGACACACCAGCCACCGCCGTTAAGGCTCCGCCAATTGCCAAAGCAAGAGGAGACAAGTTCAATCTCATGTTCATTTTCTAATTCCGTTTTAGTTTATAAAATTACATTATTGCGAATAAGAACAAATATCATTTATATTTGCAATATATATTTTTTGATCTATATTTGCCTAGCAATATGCAACACCACTAATGACATAAGAATCAATAAAAACAATAAGATAGAAAAATTCTCTTTCTTTTAACCCCGAAAGAGAGCACTTGAAAGCGAGTTGTGAGCAGGCGACAACAACGTTTTAAAATTAGGAAAGCCCCATGAAATCTACGATTATTATCGTAAGTCACGTCGTGAATGATGCAGTCACTCACGGCTTCGTACCTACCGCAAAGGCGATGGGTCTTCACGTCGTTTTGATCACAGATCACAAGCTCAACCACCTGAAATTGAGCAATGATGATGAGCGCTTTAATCCCGATGAAATTTTAGAATGCGATGTCTTCAACCCTCTTGAACTCATCGAAATCATCACCGAGAAAAATCTAGCGCCTAATGCTGTTTTCAGTAATAGCGACCACCTACAAACTTCCACTGCAATCTGTGCACAGTTCTTTGGTTTACCCGCTAAAGATTGGAACGTGACGATTAAGGCGAAAAACAAATACTTAACTCGTCAGGTTCTCAACGAAAAATCGTTACCTAATACTCGAAGTGTTTTGTTAAGTCGAGAGAGCGCTCCTATATTCGATTTTGATTTTCCTGTCGTTGCGAAGCCCAAGGAAGGCGTGGCTAGTTTAGACGTGCAGCGCTGCGATTCTGCGGCTGAGCTGGATAACTATTGCGATGCGTTTTGGCAAAAGTACCCTACTACTCCCATTTTAGTTGAGGCGTTTTTACAAGGTCCGCTTATCACTGTCGAAACCATCGGCGACGGGGAAAATTTGATCGCACTTGGTGGGTTCGATGTAGAACTCTCTGCGCCACCTTACTTCATCGAAACAGCGGCGAGTTGGAATGGTATTAACAGCGTGCACTACCGTGATGAATGTATACGTCAGCTTCAAGAGTTCGGGGTGGGGTTTGGTGTCTGTCATAGCGAGTTCATCATCACAGATTCGGGGCCGGTACTGGTCGAGATCAACTATCGAAGTATTGGTGATGGCCGGGAATTTTTGCTTGATAACCTCAGTGGCGGGAATTGGTTCAATACCATCTTAAATCTTCACTTGGGTCACAAGCTTGACCCTACATTTCGTATTGATGGCAGTGCCCATGTGCACTATGTAGTGGCCAAACAAAGCGGTTTAATTGAAGGCTCATCAGCCTCTTTCATTCACCAAGAGGGCGATATTGTCATTCAGCAGCAAGTGCTTAAAAAGGTTGGTGAGACGTTCCAACAAAGTTATTCCAACAAGGATTACTTAGCGAGAATTTCGGTCGTTTCCCCTTCTGGTCAAACTCTAGAACCCGCACTACAACAGACAATCTCTCGCTTCAATCTAACATCAAAAAACGAGGTAACAGCATGAATGAAAACGCGTTATACCTCACTCAACGCTTAGTCGATACTTGCTTACGTGAAGATTTGTTCGGATTAGTTTCTCAAAGCCAATTTAAATCTCAGCTCCCGAGTTCACTCAAGTTATCTTCTTATCCTCGTAATCAAATTTGGGCTATTTTTGCGGGTTCAGACTTTACACTCTACTTGCCCGTTACTCCGAGCTATTACATGCAGCGTTGGGTATACGGCCAAACAGATGGTTCGAAAGGTGATGGTTGGCTCATCGAGAGAAATGGTGTCGTTGAAGCACAGCTGCACTATCAAGATTGGATCGAATTATTGAAAGCAGGTGCTCACGAAAGCTCGCATTCGTTATTAGATGGTTATTTACAAGAACTCGAATGCGCAGAAAAACACAAGGAATTGTGTGATAGCGCCTTCAGTCAGCAATCCGAATCACTCATGCTGCCGATTTCTCAACTAGAGCGTTGGGAGCAAAAGCTATTGCGTGCCGATCAAATCGCATCCTATCTTGACCACCCTTACTACCCGACAGCACGTGCTAAGTTCGGTTTAAGCGATCACGATCTAGAACAATTTGCGCCAGAATTTGCACAAAGCTTTGAACTTCGTTGGCTCGCAATCGAAAAGTCACTGGTTACATTGACCAGTCCACCACCTGAATGTTGGCCAACGATGGAGCAAGTGGGTCTGCCCGCCGACTTTGCTCTTAGCCATGAGTTATTCCCCGCACATCCATTGACACTAAGGAGTCTTGATGGACTTCCTGACGGTGTTATCAAAGCTCCGGTTGCATATCTAGAGGTGACTCCAACTTTATCAGTACGTACTGTGGTCGTGAATCAAGCACCACAGATCCACATCAAGGTGCCGCTGATCATGCGGTCTTTAGGTACTAAAAACATTCGCCTAATTAAACCATCCACACTTTATGATGGGCATTGGTTTGAACGTTTATTGACGCACTTAGAACAAACAGATCAAGACTTACACGGCTCGCTTTTCCATTGTAATGAGAAACATGGCGGCCATGTTGGAGACGATAAGACCTTTGCTTATATTGTGCGTGAATACCCGCGGAGCTACTTCCAAGACAAAGCACTGGTGCCTGTGGCTGCCCTTGCTAGTCCAATGCCTGATGGACGTTTGTTCTTGGAACATCTCGCCGAGCAGTATTATCAGCAAGATACGCTGACTTGGTTTAAAGATTACGTTGATCTGCTATGCAAAGTGCACCTTACATTGTGGATTCGTTACGGTATCGCTTTGGAGTCTAACCAACAGAACGCCATCATCGCATTCGATGAGCAAGGTAAGATGACCTTAGCCATGAAAGACAACGATGCAGCGCGTATTTGGCCAGAGCGTTTCCAAACGTTTGAGCAACAATCGCCCGTAAAATGCGATCATCTTTTAGATCAACGCATCACAGTAGACAGCGAGCTTGCTCTTGGTCAGATGTTTACCACCATTACTTTGCAGTTAGACATTGCCGCGATTGTGGAAGCAATGGCGACGAAAGGAATCGCCACGTCAGCTTATCTGTATGAGATGGTCGCCAATAGCCTCTCACAACAGCTTAGCCAGTTGGACAAACAAGGACACAACACCAAGCTCGCAAACGAGATGTTGTTTGAATCACCCAACCTATACGC
Source organism: Vibrio sp. BS-M-Sm-2 (assembly GCF_041504345.1). Classification (NCBI taxonomy): domain Bacteria; kingdom Pseudomonadati; phylum Pseudomonadota; class Gammaproteobacteria; order Vibrionales; family Vibrionaceae; genus Vibrio; species Vibrio sp. BS-M-Sm-2. The sequence goes on along the minus strand of NZ_CP167895.1, from coordinate 1,069,884 downwards.
TAAATATCTATTGAGCTCGGGGAGCTTGTTGTCTAAAGAGGCATCTGGCGCAAGCGATATCAATAAATTTTATGGCTTGTCAGCACCGAACTTTTTATGGCTAACCAGCGAAGAAGCACAACACGCTTACCTTGAAAACATCAAGCAGAGCGTGAGTTAACCCATCATGACCAAACTCATCTATTGCGTGCTTTTAAGCCACTTTATCGCCGCGTTTGCAGCCTTAGGAATGCCGCTGTTTTTGCCGATGGTATTGCCAACACTGGATGCAAACATTACTTCGGATTGGGCGGGGGTACTGTTTATTTTGCCGACCTTTTGCACTGCCGTTGCGGCGCGCTTTTGGGGTCAGTTTGCTGATAAATATGGCAGACGTCGATCTCTATTGCGTGCTCAACTCGGGCTTGCAGCAGGCTTCGCGCTGTGTGGCTTAGCCGATAACCTCGCAATGTTTGTGTTTGGTCTTATCGTTCAAGGAACCTTTGGTGGCACCATGGCCGCCTCAAACAGCTACTTATCCAGTCAAATCAACGATGCGAAAGCACTCGGTAAGTCACTCAATAAAACTCAGCTTTCTGCCCGTCTGGCGCTAATTATTGCTCCGATTGGGCTTGGCTGGAGTTTATCGGAAACAAACCCGCTGAACGCGTATCTGTGGCTGTCCGCTTTGCCGCTATTCGCGCTAGTGATCACCTTAACATTACCCATTGATGACTTAGCGAAATCTAAGGGGATTGTAAAAGATCAGGCATCGGATAAAGCTCAATGCAGCCAAGTCAATTCGTTAAATACGCTTTATTGGGTGTTTGGCGCGCAGTTCAGTTTTGCTTTCGCCATGGTCGTCACGTTCCCCTATTTCTCGCCTTATGTGCAGCAATATGGCGTGACAAGCCAAGCGTGGATTGGATTTTTGTATGCCCTCCCACATGGTGTTTATCTCCTCTTTGCAGGGAAAGTTCATCTGTTCTCAGAACGGATTGATCGCCACCAGCTTGAACGCAATCAAGCGCAGCGTACTTTATGGCTGGGCTTTAGTTTGCTTTCACTCAGTGCCGCAATGCATCTCACTCCTTATCAAGAAGTGTTGATTATTGCTCGTATTGTTTTCGGACTTGGCATGGTTTGCTGTTATCACGGCTTGCATCAAGCGTTAGCAAACCAAATTGATCGACGACAAAGCGGCAGAGTATTTTCGCGCTTTGACGCTATGTCTAAATGGGGTGGCGTTGCGGCTGGGTTGAGCGCGTCTTTCATATCAAGCCAGGGCTGGCTTGAGGTTCCTTTCATACTTTCTATGTTGGTCAGTGGCATTACAGCTATCGCGCTGATCATCCATTCAAAATTTGGACATCAACATGTTACAGACTCAATTATCTCCAAGTGAATATTCCGCTGAAGACCAAGTTCTTCAAAATCGTAAAAAAGTACTGCTAAACCAAGAAAAAGCCCAACTCAATACCATCATGGGTGTAGTGAACTGTTACTTACGTGAATACGCAATACCCAATGAACAGGTTGATTGGTGCTACAGTTCTGCCTCTCTGCCTCAAACTTTGAAAAGAAACTACAACGCTCACCAACGCGTGGCCATTCACCTACCTCACCAAGATCAACCTCAGAAAAATGGTCTGATGGTTTTACCCGTTGAGTACACCAGTAAACTGGGGAAAGTGAAGCTCAGTGATACACCTTGGGCTAAAATGCCCGGTGCAGCTTGGTGCAAAGTGGACTCAACTCAAACCCTGACGCTTCTACTCAGTTACCTAAAAGAAATGCTGACGATTCCATTCAATCACGAGTTGGTCGAGCAAATGGAAAACAGCTTGTTGATTACCGAGCAGTTCCTAAACTCAGACAGCTCACCTCAGCATCACAATGCGTTTATCGCATCAGAGCAATCGTTACTTTGGGGACATACTTTTCATCCAACGCCAAAGAGTCGTTCAGGTGTCAGTATCGATGATCTGCTAGCGTGTTCCCCTGAGGTTGGCGCTAAGGTTCCCCTGTATTGGTTTAAAGTCAACACCGCGTTGCTCGACGTCTTGAGTTCAGATAACCGAACCTCACCAACGACCATGCTTGAACAACTTGCACTTGATGAAAACAATTCAGCAGGTACTATTCTTTACCCTTGCCACCCTTGGGAAAGTTACACACTTTTGCAAAACCCAGTGGTCAAAACGGCCATTGAACAAGGCAAAATCATCCCGCTTGGATTAGGTGGTCAGAAACTCTTACCCACCTCATCCGTGCGCACTCTGTATCACCCAGACATGGATTGGTTTGCTAAGTTCTCTATCAATGTACGTTTAACCAACTGTGTACGTAAGAACGCATGGTATGAGCTCGATAGTGCCGTTCAATTAACCTCGATTCTGCACCCAATCAAAGAGGATGAGCAGTTACGTAACCCTGTCTTCAAGGTAATGACAGAGCCTTACGCAACCACATTGAATCTAGAATCTGTGGCTGAACAAGAACATGCTGATGTTATTAAGGCTCGAGAGTCATTTGGTATTTTATATAGAGAGAATTTCACTTTAAGCGAAACCGATATTTTGCAGCCAACGTTAGCGGGTGCGCTCTTTGCTTACGACACAGACGGGAACAGTTGCATCGCCACTCAACTCAAACACAAAGCGCAAACAACACAAAGCCAATATGAAAATGTCGCCACACTGTGGTTTGAGCGCTATCTGCATTGTTTGATTCCAGGCGTTTTTAACTACTACTTCAAGCATGGAGTTGCATTTGAACCTCATTTACAAAATACGTTGATTGGATTTGAAAAAGACATGCCATGCTGTGTATGGATTCGAGACTTAGAAGGTACAAAGTTACTGCCTGAATTTTGGTCTCCAGACACGTTACATCAATTATCAGAACGAGCTCGTCAATCGGTTTACTACAGTCGTGAACAAGGTTGGAATCGTATCGGCTACTGTACCTTCATTAACAACATCAGCGAGGCTGTGTTCTTCATCGCTGAAGGGAACTCAGTACTTGAAGAGGCATTGTGGGCCGTATTACAAGATGCTATCTCTCGCTGGCAGTCAATCAATGGCAAACAGCCTGAGTTGGTTAATCTGCTCAATGGCGGACATTTCCCGAGCAAAAACAATTTCACAACTCGTTTAATGCAGAGTGCCGATAAGGAATCAAGCTACACCCAAGTTGCAACGCCTTGGGCAAACCAAATCAAAGGAGCTACTCATGCTTAATTCATCTCAGCTTCCTTTGCATATAGAGCAAGAAGTAAAACACCTCGCCCAACAACAAGATCAACCATTGTGTGCTTATCTTTATGATCTTAAGGCTCTGGAGCAGCACATAAAGCAGATGCGTCATGTATTGCCTAACAACGTTGAACTGTTTTATGCCGCAAAAGCGAATCCTTCATCACCTATACTGCGTACTTTAGCGCCTTATATTGATGGTTTTGAAGCGGCTTCGGGTGGAGAACTTAATCACCTTCACCAGCAACAACTTAACAAACCATTGATCTTTGGTGGCCCCGGTAAAATGCCGAGTGAGTTAGAGCAAGCCGTTCAACTCGATGTTAATGCGATTCATGTTGAAAGCATCACTGAGTTACAGCGCATTGGGGCATTAACGAAAGAATTGAATAAGCCTGCTTCGATCTTCTTGCGCATGAACATCGACATTGGAGACATCACACTTAGTAAATTGGCTATGGGCGGAAAGCCTACCCCATTTGGTTTAGATGAAAGTGAATTAAACAACGCACTGATGTATTTGCGTGATTTCCCATTAATTAAACTGAAAGGCTTTCACTTCCATTTGATGTCACACCAACTTGAAGTCGGTCGACACTTAGCTTTGATGGAGCGTTATTTCCAAGTAGTGAAGGAGTGGAAAGAGAAATACTCACTTGAAGATCTTACGATCAACTTAGGTGGAGGTATGGGAATAAATTACCAAAATCAGGAACAACATTTTCCATGGGTAGAGTTTTGTGACAAGTTAGAATTCTTGATCGCCAAAGAACAACTACAAGATTGGACACTGCGTTTTGAATGCGGGCGCTACATCTCAGCACCTTGCGGCTACTACGTGATGGAAGTGTTGGACATTAAACAAAACCTCGGTGAAAACTTTGTGATTGCTCGCGGAGGTACGCATCACTTCAGGACACCTGCAGCACAGGGACATGACCATCCTTTCGCAATCATGAAAAATAAGCAGTCCCCTACTATTTCAAACCCGATAGACCAGACTAAAGCCACGCTGGTTGGGCAGTTATGCACACCAAAAGATGTCCTTGCACGGAATCAAAATATCGATCACATCGACATCGGCGATTATGTAGTGTTCACCTTAGCAGGCGCTTATGCTTGGAACATTTCGCATCAAAACTTCTTAATGCATGAACCTCCGGTGTTTCATTATTTCTAAGCACTCCGCCGTGCTCTATGGTTTCTAACTGACGGGTTGAGTTGAAATTCCATGGGGCTAGCTAAAAACACAAAATAGAAAAGGCACTAAATAAAAAGACACCAAATTAAAAAGGCATTAGTAAACTCAGGTCTACTAACGCCTTTCTTATGTTTATCGTAGCCCTTTTACCAAACAACTACAGACTCAAACATCAAAGACTAGTATTTGATGGCTGTTTTACCAATCGAGGCACTGCTTTCAATACGTTGGTGTGCATCTTTAATTGTATCCACACTAAAGCCATCTAGGGTCGTGGTTAGCATCGATTTAATTCGACCAGCATCAATCAGATTCGCAGCTTGGAATAAGATGTCTTGCTGCTTCTGGATATCGTCGGTGTTAAACAGTGAACGCGTGAACATCAGCTCCCAAATAAAGCCCGCTGATTTGCCTTGCAGCGCTGATAAGTCAATGCCACCGTCAAATTCAACAATCGAACTAATCATGCCTTGTGGTGCGATCAACTCAACCATCGCATCCCAGTGCCCTTTTGTATCAGCAACATTGAAGATGTAGTCGACATCTTCAATGCCCTGCTCTCGCACTGACTCGACAAGGTTACGGTGGTTCACCGCATAATCCGCTCCCATATCCCTTACCCACTGTTCCGTTTCAGGTCTTGAAGCTGTTGCGATAACTTTTAGGTTGGTCAGCTGCTTAGCCAGTTGAATAGTGATCGAACCTACACCGCCCGCTCCACCAATGATCAGAATAGACTTTTTATCTTCTGGACGAACACGTAGGCGGTCAAACAATGCTTCCCATGCAGTCAGTGTTGCTAGTGGCATCACTGCTGCAGCTTCATCTGAAAGGCTCTTAGGCGCTTTAGCGGCAATACGGTAGTCCACAGCTTGGTATTCTGCGTTAGCACCCATACGTGTTACGTCACCCGCATAGTACACACGGTCACCGACTTCGAAGCCTTCAACGTCAGCACCTTTACCAACAACTTCGCCGACTGCGTCATAGCCCAGCACTTTTGGTTGTTCGAGTGTTTTGCCTTTGGCATTACGAATACGAATTTTTGCGTCAGCAGGGTTGATAGAAGTCGCACTCACTTTTACCAACAAGTCATTCTCTTTTATTTCCGGTAGGCTCGTTTCAAATTCAAATAGGCTTTCTTGTTCTGTAATCGCTAGTGACTGAGTAAATCCGATTGCTTTCATTGTTAATGGTAATGACATGATACTTCTCCTTAAATTCGATAATTGAAGCTTAGAGACTTTTCTCTTTAGATAAACAGCCTAATATTTGAATTATTATCAAATAACTTTTGATAATAAGATGTATATGCGCAGGCAAAATACTAAGATTAGTAATTAGAAAATGCCTAATTTATCGGTAACAAAACAACCGATTCAAGGTTCAGAACAGGGAAACGAAATGCTTCTTGAAGACCTACAAGTGATTTTAAAGGTAGCGGAGTTTCGCAGTATCACCGCTGCAGCCACCAACCTTGATATGCGTACTGCCACCGCGAGCGCTGCCGTCAAACGTGTTGAAGCCGCACTGGGCGCTGAGCTGTTTGTAAGAACCACTCGCCATTTAAGGCTCTCTTCAGCAGGTGAGCGTTATTTGCCTGAATGCGAACAAGCCTTGAAATTGTTAGAGCAAGCGAAGCTCAACATGCGCGAGGAACTCGGTATTGTTGACGGTGAAATTCGTATAGCGCTTTCATCGGATCTAGGGCGCAACCTAGTTACACCTTGGCTTGATGAGTTCTTACTTGAATATCCAAAGGCGACGCTTCGTACTAGCATCAGCGATAGCAATATCGATTTCTACCGAGATTCCGTCGATATGGCGCTGCGCTACGGATCCCCGACCGATGCCAACATGTATGGTTTTAAGATATGCGACGTGCCGAGGGTATTGTGTGCGGCTCCTGAATACTTGGCTGAAATGGGAACACCAAAACACCCGAGAGACTTAGCTCAGTACAATGGTTTGCTTTACCAACTCCATGACATGTTGCAAGACGAGTGGGTGTTTAACGATGGTACCCAAGATCATAAAGTGAAACTAAAAGGAAATCGCGCTTCGAACGACGCAGACCTTGTAAGACGTTGGTGTATCGCAGGAAAAGGAGTGGCAATAAAATCTTGTCTAGACATGTCACCTCATCTGCTTTCAGGTGAAGTTATTAAAATTATGCCTGAATTTAAGCCGACACCTACCGAGTTGTGGTTAGTGTGTCCAAGTCGCCAATCCATTACCCCGACGGTGCGTCTATTAAGAGATTTATTCAGAGAGAAAACCTCAGAGGTCCTTTCACAACTCAATGAGCAAGGCATTATAGAAAACAAAGCATCATAAAGCCTAATGCAGCTTAGAGATAAGAAATAGAGATACAAAAAAGGCGCTAGTGAACTTTTAAGCCACTAACGCCTTTAATCATTTGAACATCACACCATATTGATGGGTATATCGTCTAATACGAGTGCTTAGTTTGACTCGTCTTCAACATCGCAGTCAGCATAGCACTGAAGCGCAATTTCATGTTCGAAGGTGATTGTGTCTTTACCTTCTTCTAGTAGTTCTGCGATTTCATCAGCGACTTCTTTTTCATCATCCGCTTCGATGCCGCTTGCTAACTCTTCTTCTGAATAACCAAAAAAGTTAAGCAGTAAGTACTCGCGAGCTTCATCTTTAGTACAAACCACGTTTGCTGAAAGATCTGGAGTAACCTCACCTTGTGCGAGTGTCGCCGTCACTTGTGCGATTGCATCATCTTTCATCGCAGGCGTTAACCAACCAAGATCTGTACTTACCGTCGTTTTTTTACAATCGAAGCAAGGCAGTTGGTGAAAGTAGTATTGAAAGGCAGTCATAGGTAATTTCTTCTTTAAGTGTTGTATAGCGAGATTATGCGCGTTTTGTAGCAAATTACTATCTCAATCACAACCTAAGGTTGGTTCGATCTGAATATTTGTACCAAGTACAGAACACCATGATGACGACTGATAAATTTAAGGCTTCGCTCATTTGAGGGATCATCTCATTACGGCGAAGTTTGCGAAGCCTCGCTTGCTCCACACGACTTAGCTTTGTAATTGTGTAACCAGCAACAAAACAACCCGATGCACAGCCCCCAAAATGCACTGCCGATTCCCAGTAAATTGGTACCAGAAGCAGTGAATAAGAAAGTAAGCAGTGCGGGTTCTCGGTAGTGACTGTCTGCCATTGATACCGCAAGACAATTCATCAAGGTGGGCATCACCGCTAAGCCAGCAACCGCAATGACAATCTCGGAAGGCACTGCGCTAAACAGCGATACAAATGACATCCCCATCACTCCAGCTAACAGATAAAATACGCCCATCGAGATCCCCGCCATATAACGTGTATTTGGATTACTATCCGCATTCGGGCCCATGCAAATAGCTCCCGTAATCGCTGCAAGGTTATACGCAAAGCCACCAAATGGTGCAAAAATCAAACCTGTCACCCCGGTGGTGGTAATGATCTTCGATGAATCAACTTGGTATCCGTTCGCTTTTAGAACCGCAAATCCCGGTAAGTTCTGTGAAGCCATCGTCACTATAAATAATGGAATTCCCACGCTGAACAACGAAAAGAACTCAAAATCGGGCGTGATGAACACTGGGGTCGTTAATCCCATAGTCACCTGACTAACATCGAGTTTGCCAAACCCCACACACATGACCAGTGCTATGATGAAAATGCTTGGGATTAGTAAATTTCCTAACCGCGCTTTCGCCAAAATAAATACGGCGAGCATGACTGCTACGACTTGTGCCTCTTCCATTAACGACGTAAATAAACCCAAGCCGAATTGTAATAGAATCCCCGCGAGCATCGCAGAGGCAATCGATGTAGGGATCTGTTTTAGGACTTTCTCAAATATTCCCGCCAAACCAACTAACGTAATCAACATCGAACTGAACAAAAACACGGCCACTGCCTGATTCATTGTTAGCCCTTCAAGAGACGTGATTAACAACGCTGCTCCAGGCGTCGACCACGCTGTAACCACCGGCTTCTTGTAGTGAAACGAGAGCAGTATCGTGGTTACGCCCATGCCAATTCCCAACGCCCAAAACCATGACGCCACTTGTTCTTCGGTTGCTCCAGCACTCGTTGCCGCTTGGAAAATGATCGCCGCAGCGCTCGCATAACCAATGAAAACAGCGATAAAGCCGGTACTGACGTGAGAAAATTTTAGCTTAGTCATGTTAATTTATTCCTTCGTGCGTTATAACGTCCATAGACTGAACTTAGCACTCGTGCGCTATAACGCACAACTAATTTTTGAAAAACTTGTAGAGAAAATATGCAAACAGAAATTAAAGTCGGCGTTAACTTGAAACGCCTTCGCCAAGAAAAAGGCTGGAGCTTAGACAAAACAGCGAAAGCAACAGGCGTGAGTAAAGCAATGTTAGGACAAATTGAACGTGGAGAATCAAGCCCAACAATCGCTAAGCTCTGGCAGATAGCTTCTGGGTTCGAGGTGTCACTTTCGAGCTTTATAGCGGCTAGCCCAAACAGTGAACTGACGAGTTTATTCAGAGATGCAAACGAACTAAGGCATGAGGAATACAACATTGGTTTTTTCGTCAGTTTGTTGTTTCCTTTTGAGGAAGCACTAGGGTTTGAAATATTCGAACTCACCCTAGCACCCGATTACCACCATAAATCCGCCCCACATAACGCAGGCGTCACTGAGCACATCTTATGTATTTCAGGAGAGATGGCCGTGCTTTTTGATGGTGAATGGCATAAGTTACGAGCAGGGCAAGCAGTTCGCTTTAATGCTAACCAGAACCATGGCTACAAAAATATCGGTGAAGGAAATGCCGTATTTCATAATGTGATTCACTACCCTAATAACAAGCAATAGTGCCGGATTTGGTGATAACGGCTATAACCGGATGTTTAGCGCTAACGGATGTCCATCGCTAACGAAAGAGCAGGCATCCCACTGGCTAGTATTCACTGAGAACGACTATACGTTGACGACCATGCTGCCATCTTCTGCTTGGTAACGTGCCCATAGTTGAGAAAGGTTTTCTTTATTAAGCTGTATATCTTTTTCTTTCAGAAACGCTTCGTTGTGCAGCTTCGAATACGAGCGCTCAGCAAGGTCACAGCTAAATGTAACGATGGTTTTCCCTTTCCCCATTCTAGCCGCAGCGTATAGCGCACCTGCTACGTTCAACGACGAACTGCTTCCTAGAAGAATACCGTCATGCTCCGCAACAAGGCGAGATATTGTAACTAAATCCTGATCGGGCAGCGTGATTGCACGATTGATTTTTGCCTGCCTGAAGTTTTCAACCGTTCGCATGATCCCTATGCCTTCCGTGAACGAGCTTCCCGTTGATTGATAGTGTCCATCGCGTAGAAATGAATAAATGCCGGACCCATTTGGGTCAACTAACCAAGTTTCGAGATTGGGTTGCTGCTCAGATAAGTAGTGTGAGTTTCCGGCAATGGTTCCACCAGTCCCAACCACTGAAACTAGAGCATCAATATTACCTTGTGTTTGCTGCCAGATCTCCGGTCCAGTATTTATATAGTGCGCTCGATAATTACTAAGATTTTCGAACTGATCTGCCCACCAATAATTTTCATTTTCGACACCGATCCGCTTGGCTGTGTGGTAAAAGTGTTCAGGATTTGCAAAAGGACAAGGGTCGACCAATAACAGTTCAGCGTTATAAAGCGAGATCATACGCTCTTTCTCTTGTGCCTGCCCTTTTGGCATCACCACCAACATTTTGTAACCGAGGGATTTAGCTACTAGAGCAAGGCCGATCCCCGTATTTCCTGCGGTACCTTCAACGATTGTCATCCCTGGCTTAAGCTTGCCAGCTTCGACTGCATCCATAACAAGCTGAAGTGCCGCTCTATCTTTAATCGAACCACCTGGGTTCTGATGTTCGCACTTAAGAAAGATCTCACAACCTGAGATCTCTGAAAGACTGTTGATTCTAACAAGATCAGTATCACCAATCAGTTCACTGAGATTGTTTGCAACGCGGGCAGATGACATCGGGACTCCATTTATTTATTGAGCATGAATTTGTTCATCGATTGATTTGTCGATGATCATAAGCGTAGCTCTGAGACCGGCTTAGTCAAGGAGTGCCGAAATCGAAAAGACTCTCATTTTCAAAATAACAATTATAATAAGGGGTGACCGATTAGATTGAGGGTAAATAAGATGTTTCTAAAAGAGAAAAAAAGCGGTGACCTCGTAGATGTTACTGAAATGACCAAATTAACCAACTTATTTCAAGACAGTATCGAAGGTCGGTTTCAAGCTGGTGAAGAACAGCAAGACCCCGAGATGTTTAAAAAGTCCGAACTGATGTTTATGTCAGGTGAAGAGTTACCTCGATGCTGGACAGATCCAAACTACCGCTCAGAGACTAAATAACCTTAGTTCTTCCAGAGCAGCCGATGGGTCGTAATTGAAACTCTGTTCTAAAACTGTTTGACGATAGCCTTGTAGGCTATCCCCCCTGTTAAGACGTCCAGACGCATCTTTATTGAACAAAAAAGCGAGCCACTTGGGCTCGCTTTTCGTTATCTGGTTTTCTTAGAATCTATTACAGATAGTTCTACCAACTGTTGAGCGATCACGAGTTCTTCGTTGGTTGGCAAGCTATTAGCACCGCACCTACTAACACGGGTTTGGACAATTTCGTGTTATATGAAATGCTAAATTAGCATTTATCGGATAACTTGAGGTATAGCAAAGCCTCTAATGTAGTGGCCCAATTCACTTGGCCACTACAAAAATGCTTCAAGGCAATACAAACCACTCGTAAAGTGGTTTGTATAATTGTAACAACTTAGTCATCTAGTCCTATAATTGTGCTCATTGCGTGATAAACAGTTTTCACACCATCAGTAATGGACAGCGCGTTCAAATCATCAATGAAGAAACGGCTGGTCATTGTATGCTTACCGCCATTGATAAAGATTTCGATCACCGACTTATCGACATAAACCTCAATGGTTTGCTTAGTGCTCAACCTCGGCGCTTTTCTCACACAGCCAAACTCTTCCGCATAAAGTTGAGACATCTTACTGCGATCAAGCATGAACTCCGTTTCTGTAGCACTGAACACGATATTCTCGCCCGCGGCGTTGGCAAGCGTAACCTCAAACTCGTCCGCACCTGTTTCGAGCTCAATCATGAAGCTGGTTGTATTCAGTTCAAGAGTGTTCTCAACCACCACGGCCTCACCCTGCAGCGCTTTCAATTCAGGTAAAACAGATTGAACAAGATAACCATCTTGGATTTTCAACTCACGAGGTAATGACAGCATACCCGCCCATTGGTGCACTACAGATGGAGCGTCGATATCAGGAAGGCCTACCCAAGCAATCAAGATCCGGCGACCTGAATCGTCTAAGTAAGTCTGAGGAGCGTAAAAATCAAATCCGTAATCAGGTTGCGCGATATCTTTATGGTTTTCAAATTCCATCGAATCTAAATTCAAACAATCGCCAACAATGTAAGCCACTGAGTAAATGTTTTTAAAATCGTACGGATTATCGCTAGAGACACCTTGTGGAGAAAACAACATCACTGACTGGGTATCTATCTCGAAAAAGTCAGGGCATTCCCACATATAGCCAAGATTGTTGTAACGAGTTTGAATAGAACCTTTATGCTGCCAGTTCATGAGATCACGACTTCTGTACAGCGCCATTGAACCACGTTTTTTTTGGGTCTGAGCCCCAACAACCATCAAGTAATCATCACCGTCCTTCCACACTTTTGGGTCACGGAAATGTTCTGTGTAGTGTTCATTTTCGATAACCACACCATGCTTTTCTATTTGCCCTTTGACAGACATCTTGGCAAAACACTGAGTTGAGGACCTTTCCCAGTTTTCATCACGATGATTTCCCGTGAAGAATAAAATAGCTTCGTCATTTTCTACGAGAGCTCCACCAGAATAAACCCCATGAGAATCGTAGTCTTGGTCTGGATGCAGTCCAATGCCATGGTCTACGAAGTGAACAAAATCTTTTGTCGACAAGTGATACCAATACTTCATGCCATGAACAGGGCCGACCGGCGTCCATTGGTAAAAAATATGATGCTCGCCGTTGAAAAAACACAAACCATTCGGGTCATTCAGCAAGCCAAATTTGGGAGCAATATGGTAACTAGGGTATCCAGAATCTTGCTTACGCTGTTTTACCATCGCATCCATACTGTCTTGAGAAATCTGCTCTACGCGACAGTACCTTTGCTCTACTGTCCAGTTCGAATTCAAACTCATACATTCTCCTCAGTGTTTGTCGCACTTGAGATGCCTTGTTTATTAGACTGAGCCGAGATGACAATTTGATCAGGAGTAATAAACTGAGCAAGAGCGTTTTGCGTTGGAAGTGCCGTCATCGCACCTTTTTGCGTGATTGCCAGTGCACCGCAACCATTCGCCCACAGGATTGCAGAATCAACGACTTGTTGATTATTCCACTCTTCATGTTGAGAAAGCTTTGCAAGTAAACCGCCAACAAAAGCATCGCCAGCGCCTGTAGTATCCACTGGCGTCACTGAGCGACCTGAAATCAATACACCTTGGTTTTCAAATACTCGCCAAACGCCTTTCGCGCCCTGTGTAACCAGAACAAGCGTGTTGTTAAGATCTGCAATGTTAGCCAAACCTTGTTCCATCGACGTTGAATCGGTTAAGAAATCCAGTTCTTCTTCTGAGAATTTAACCACATCAGCCAGCTCGACCGCCTTCATGACCACAGACTTAATTTCAGATGGGTTTTGCCACACTTCATCACGAAGGTTTGGATCGAAGCTGATGTAACCGCCCGCGGCTTTCATGCGTCGGATCGCTTCAAAGGTGCTGCTTCGGCTTGGTTCATTAGCCAAAGAGATTGAGCAGACGTGTAGCCACTCGTTTTGCTTAAATTCGGGAATGTCTTCAACAGACATAAACTGGTCGGCACTTGGCTTAACCATAAACGTAAAACTGCGCTCGCCTTGGTCATCAAGATCAACCACCACGGTTGATGTGCGTTGTTCAGGGTCCTTCACCAAACGCTCGGTATTCACACCTTCCTTTTGCAGAGTCACTTCCATAAAAGTGCCAAATGGATCGTTACCCACTCGGCCAAAAAATGCGCTTTTGCCTAACAGGCGAGAAATCGCTACCGCGACATTGGCAGGCGCACCGCCCGGACATTTCAATAATGTCGCGTCAGTCTCCGGAATGAGGTCGACGACGGCGTCTCCAGTTACCCAAACTTGATTCATCTTTCTTACCTTAAAACTGAAAATCATGACAACCGAAAGCGATGGCAATCGAAAGCAGTAGCAACCAAAAGCAAAGTGACACTTCACGCTGTCATGTAAAAATATAAAAAGGCTAGCTAAGCCAAATCACCTAGCTAGCACCCCAAAGCTTAGGAAATGAAGTGAAAAGGGGGCTTCACTTCTAGGGAGAAACGTTAAGCTGTTGCTTTAATGTTTTGCTTGCTGCGTTCACGCAAACCTAAAACAACAGTCAGTGCAAAGGCAGTTACGAACGCGATGATCATCCCCACCACGTAATAACCAATTTTTTCCGGAGATATTGAAATAACACCTGGAATACCCGCCGCACCAAGCGCTTGTGCTTTCACATTAAACATAGTGATAAACGCACTTGAAACCGCTGCGCCACAAACCGCAGCAATAAATGGGTAACGAAGCTTCAAGTTCACACCGAACATTGCAGGTTCAGTAATACCAAGCAGACCTGTTACACCAGAAGGAATCGCAATACTCTTCATTTTTTTATCACGAGTCATGAAACCAACCGCCAGTGCCGCCGCACCTTGTGACACGTTAGACATCGCCGCGATAGGGAAGATGAACGTACCGCCAGTCGTTGCGATATCTGCAAGCAACTGAGTTTCGATAGCGATAAAGCTATGGTGCATACCTGTGATAACAAAAGGTGCATAAATCAAACCAAGCGCCGCACCACCGACAAAGCCAGCACTGTTGTACAACCAGTTAAGGCCGTCACCTAGTAGGAAGCCGATATCACGTGTAAATGGACCCACAACCGTGAATGTCAGTAAGCCAGTCACGAAAATAGCCAGTAACGGTGTTAGCAAGTTATCCAGAACCGAAGGAATAACTTTACGTAGGCCAAGCTCAACTTTCGCTAGAATAAACGCAGAAACAAGAACGGGCAGTACTGAACCTTGATAGCCCACTTTCTCGATTTCGAAGCCTAGAATATTCCAGACCGGAATATTGCCTGCCACCGATGCGCCACCGAAGCCCCAACCGTTAAGTAGGTCTGGGTGAACCATCAACATACCTAAAGCTGCGCCAAGGTATGGGTTACCACCAAACTTCTTACTCGCTGAAAATGCTAATAAAATAGGTAAGTACACAAAAGGAGCATTAGCAAATGTATTGATCATGCTTGCTAAGTCGGTCAAACCCGGATTAGCGTCGATTAAAGATTTGCCATCAATGAACAAACCTTGAGCCGTCAATAGGTTGTAGATCCCCATTAACAGACCACCAGCAACGATTGCCGGAATGATTGGTACAAAAATATCAGACAGACCTTTCACCGCGCGTTGCAGGATATTTTGGTTGTCAGCACCTGCAGACGCCACATCGTTAGTCGACATTTCCGTCATTTCAGTCAACTTGGCCAACTCAGCATAAACTTGGTTTACTATGCCAGAGCCAAAGATGATCTGATATTGACCTGCTACTTTAAACTGGCCCTTAACCCCTTCAAGGTTATCAATCGTCTGTTCATCAATTTTGTCTTGGTCTGCAACCGCAAGACGCAGACGAGTCGCACAGTGTGCAAGTGCGGTGATATTACTTTTACCACCTAATAGAGAAAGCAGCTCTTTTGCTATTTTTGGATAATTCATTACATACCCCATTGGATTATCATTTGAGCCTTTGAATTTTCGGGAACGTTTGCAAAACAAATTTTTGCCTAGAAATAACAAATGTTCAAAGATAACTGCTCAATACTGTGAGAATGATCTTCAAATTATCTCCCTAGGATAAGAAGACAGGGTTAAAATCTCCTAATAACAGGTAAATTCGATGCTCTGTTTGCAAACAATCCCAAAACTAAAAATACAAATGGATAATGAATAATGGCTAGTCTTCATGATGTCGCTCGTCTCGCTGGAGTTTCCAAGTCGACGGTTTCTAGAGTAATCAACGATGAATATGGTGTAAAAGACGCGACCAAAGTGAAGGTGCGGAAAGCAGTCGAAGAGTGTGGCTATCTCCCAAACCAAGTCGCTAAAGACTTAAAGTCTCAGACAACCAACCTCGTTGGGGTGATTGTTCCTAGGGTTTCTTCCCACGCCACCTCTCAAGGTGTCGACGGTTTAACCGCAGTATTAGAACAAGCGGGGAAACATGTTCTTTTGGCAAGCACACACCAAAAACACCATAAAGAACTTGAATATATTCAGATATTTAACCAAAAACGCGTTGAAGGTATCATCCTGTACGCGACCCACCTCGACAACAAATTAGTCAAAGCGATTCAAAGCTCTGCTGTGCCGGTAGTATTGGTTGGTCAAGACGGAGCAATGTTTAACATCCCAAGCATTGTGCACGATGATGCACGTGTAGGGTTTGAAGCGGGTAATCGCCTCATAGCGAAAGGTTGTAAGCATATGGGATTCATCGGTGTGCAAGGTGATGATATTGCGGTTGATAAAATGAGATCGGAAGGCTTCGCTCAATCGCTTCAATTTAACGACCTCACACTGCAATTTCACGCCCGTGGCGACTTCACCATAGAGTCAGGTTACCAACTGGCTAAACAGTCTCTAAAAGAGCACACCAAGCTCGATGGCCTGTTCTGCGCAACTGACCGTATCGCAATCGGTGCGATCAGAGCAATTCAGGAAGCTGGACTCATTCCAGGAAAGGATGTCTTGGTACTCGGCGTGGGTGACGATGAACTTGCTTCAGTATGCACACCAACGCTGTCTACGTTTAACTATGCGTTTGATAAAGCGGGAGAAAATGGAGCTAAGCTGCTGCTCGACCGTATTGAGAAAAAAGGCTTGGAAATGAGTAAGATGGTGTTGACCTTCACCACTATTGACCGAGAGTCTTGCTAGCAATTTATTTCAGAGATCAGGTTATCCCAAGATAAAAAAATGCCAACCTTCGAGTTGAAACGATAAGGTTGGCATTTGATGATGCGACTATCACATCATGATTAACACTCTCTATCTAAACGATATATCAGGTAATTAGAACCAAGTTTCCATCTGCAGTGCAAACAGAACCTCGCCGCCCTCTCCCATCGTTGCAGCATCTGCCTCAGTGCTGATCGAGTAACCATTCAGATCTTCACTCCAATCCACATAGCTCACAGCGAAACGCAGTTCTGGTCGGTCAAAGAAACCAGTGCTGGTTGAAAGCTTCAGTGTTGGTGCCACTGTCGCTTTGTAGAAACCGCCGCTCGCTTGCTCTGTCGAGTTGTCTAAATCCATGTATTGCAATGAACCTTCGTAAACCATCTCAAAGTTCTCTGTGAACTCTTGAGCTAATCGAACGTTTAAAGAAGCCCATGTGAACTCGTCATTCTTCTTCAAACGGTCTTGGCTATGCTCTGCCATTAATGCAGGCGCTAAGCGCCAGTTGTCGCCAATGCGAGTGACACCGTAGCTAAACAGGCGAACGGCTTTTGCGTCATCCAGTAGATCACCATTTGAACCGATGCCTTTTAGCTCTGCACCTAGGCCGCTACCCACTAACATACCCGTTTTAGAGAAACCTTCACTCAGGCCAAAGAAGTTGTCTCCATGGTACGCAAACATTGCGTGTACACCGCTTTCAGCTGCACCATTTAAGCGGCTATCGTTGTCTGCTGAGGTCATGCCACTCAACATCACTTGCCATTGGCCAATACGGTTATTCATGGTTGCAATGTAGTTTTCAATATCCGTCGATGGGCTATCGATCTCGCCAAAGTCTCGACCATAAATCGAAAAATTAGCTTTCCAACTATCGCTCATCTGGACATCGTATACACCCGCACCTGTACCACCTAAGAAAACGATGTCTGAGTCGAAAAAGTGAATATCAAAGTTGTCGCGATCGAATCGTTTACCCGCCCAGAACGCGGCTTGAGAAAACGTTTCTGACTCAGCGAACATAGTTAACCCACTTAATTCCGAATAGATTTGTCGCACATTTAGTTGGCTTTCACTCGCTGTCCAGTCGTTATTTGTTTCAGTGCCATCTGACATCATGAGGCTAAATAATGCGCGAGAACCGTCATCATTGAAGCGCTTATACGTAAAATTAGCATCAACGTAATTATCATCTTCAACCCCTAAACGCCCAACTGGCGCACCAATCGCACCCGCCGCTGTCATGTAAGGGCCAGTACCTGTCGCGCCGTTTAGGTCATCGTTGATCAATAACCCAGAGCGTGCATAGCCGTGAAACTCAAACGAAGAAGCCTTTTCATTGGCTTCGGTAGAAACCTGCTCCGTTTGTGCAACTCTTTGTTCTAATTCATTAATACGTTGCTCTAATGCTGCAACGTCTTCACTTGCTAATACCGATGTAGTCATTAGCCCCATTGTTACAGCAACCGCTAAAGTGTGTAGTTTCATTCTTATGTTCTCACGTTAATTGTTTTGGATTGTTTGCAAACGTTCCCAAAATAATTCGTAAGCGCATTTCGGCTTATACTTTTGATGTACAAGCTCTATATCGAAGAAGAAATAGAAATCAGTCGTGTTGATTACTTCACTTTTGTATCTGGGTGGATGATAGATCGATAATTTAGGGAACGTTACCGAAAATGCAAAATTCTGATAACTTTGTCACAAGTGAAATTGATTAATGTGCGAAAAATAGTGTATCGCGCACATTGAAAGCTTTTCGAAGGTTTGAGGAGGGAGGTGCGCTCGGACAAAATAAAAAACTTCTGACACATACTTTTCAGTATCAAAGACCGGTGCACTGTGACCAACACCTTGTTCAACAAAAAGTTGATTTTCTACACCGTACTTGTCTAATAATTGTTTGAGTAACTCGCTTTGCTCTAGTGATACTGGTTTATCTAAATCGCCATGAAGCATGGTAAACGGTAGCGAATTTTTGGTGATGTAATATAGGCTTCAAGTTCGCGAACAGACTAACCTCTTAAGTTACATTTGCTTACTGCATTTGTATATCACTAATTAGACGCCCAACAGTCGGTTTTACCCTAGCATGACTCTGCCTCTATAAGTGCGTTATTCAAGGGGGAATTCGGATAACTTTTAGTCGGGTAAGTTCATATTAACAAGGTATAAATGAGGATTTACTCTGAAGGACTTTGGGGCATTTTCGAGGTAGAAAATGCCACGTATTAGAATTCAGATTGTGACGTTTTGGGACAATTCTGAGTTACGAACCATCAGACACGCTGAACTTTCACATAACTTCTAGTATCGTAACTCTACGGGCAGCAATTATGCAGAAGTCCAAAAAGTGTCGAGGTAGTTTGGGGCGATATTGCCTTGAGGGGTACAGAGCCCATATGCCAATTGTTTGATTTTAAAGTCTTCCAATAAGACAGTCAAAGTCCCAGTTTGTATTTCGTTGACAATAAAGGGCAATGTTAAACATGATATACTTTTGCCATTAATCACGGCATTGAGAAGTATGGAATTATCATTTACAGAGTAGTTACTTGTGACCGTCACACATTAACGGGCTGAGCGTATTTAGAGCCGACCTTAGGAACAAACAGCCAATCATTGCCTATTCGTTTGTGGATTAAGCAATTGTGATCGAGTAAGTCTTCGGGGACAAAGGAGCGACATGTTCTGCTAGATATTGAGGGGAGGCACAAACCACCTATAGGCTATTGTAAGTTTCGAATGCGGACAGAAATCTCTTGTTCCACCACTCTCTAACCCCCAAGTTCTACCAAGGATTGTCTTTGAAATACTCATGCAAATAATCAATTAATGCTCTTACGGTTGGAGATTGATGTTTTCTTGAAGAATAGAGCGCATATATTGTCAGATCGGCGGGTTTCCACTCTGATAGGACTGGCTGTAATGTGCCGCTCTCGATGTATTGATTAGCTAAGTAGGTTGGTTGAATGGCGACACCTCCACCAATAAGTGCTGCATGGAGTAATGTCGTAGCCTCGTTAGCGGTTAGTTTACATTCAACATCTATTGATTTTTGTTGAGTACCATTCGTGAGGTGCCATACGTGTCGCTGAAAGTTTTTATACCCCAGACAGTTATGCATACTCAGTTGCTCTGGCTCCGAGAGGTCTTTCCTACTTGCTAAATATGCAGGTGAAGCAACTAGTACCGATTCGCAAATGGCTATCGGTTTACCAATCAAAGATGGTTCCGGATTAGAAGCAATTCTAAGCGCAAGATCAATTTGCTTTTCTGTTAGGTCAGCGACTGAATCCTGTAGGTCGATATCGACATGGACTTTGGGATGCATAGCCATGAAATTCAAAAGCGCAGGGACAAGCTGCGAAAACCCGAATGACATACTTGTCGCAACTCGTACTATCCCAGTTAGCTCTTCACTATTATCACTTAAAGCGACTAACCCGTTTGCTTGCTCAAGCCAAACCTCAACTTCCTTTAAACACCGCTCTCCGGTCGTTGTGAGCGTTACCTTTCGGGTTGTTCGGTGTAGTAAACGGGCGTTTAACCACTTCTCCATAGCTTCAACATAACGTGTCACCATAGGGCGAGACATCTCAAGTCTGTCAGCCGTAGCGGTAAAACTGCCTGATTGAGCAATATCAACAAATACTTTTGCAGCGGTTAATTTATCCATTTATTTGCTCGAATTAAGAAATAATGATGTTTGATTTTGTATGTTTTTCAGATCATGTCAATCATTTATGATTTATCACATCAAAACAAGCCATATAATTTACGGAGCAAGTCATGAAAAGAATCAGCCTATTAGCCGCATCCATCTTAGTCGCAGGTAGCGCCTTTGCCACAGAGCAAACGACACTGACTTTTGATGTTTATAACGCAGACGAAAACAGCTTCCACGCCAACTCAACATTGATTGTTGGAGAGAGTGAAGTAATGCTGATAGATACTGGCTTTACTAAAGCAGATGCTCTGCGAATTGCAGCCAAAATACAGGATACGGGCAAAGAATTAAAAACTATTTTCATTAGTCAGGCCGACCCTGACTTCTATTTTGGCGCTGAAGTATTACACACCTTGTTTCCCGATGCAGATATTGTGACAACGCCTGCGGTAAAGGAAGTCATAGAAAAGAAACTGCCTTCCAAACTCAAGGTGTGGAGTCCTAGAATGGGCAGCAATGCACCTGTTACGCCTTATATTCCTAAAGCAATAGAGGCGACAAGTCTTATTTTGGAAGGACACAAGATTGAGATAAAAGGTACGGATGGCATTTTACCGCACCGCCCATACTTATGGATTCCTTCAAGTAAAACAATATTAGGTAACATAGCAATATTTGGAAATTTGCATCTTTGGACTGCAGATACGCAAACCGAGCAGAGTCAAAATGCATGGAGTGAGCAACTTAAGGAGATGCAAGCTTTACAACCGGAAACGGTTATTCCGGGACATATGAAATCGGGAACTGCGTTAAACGTTGAATCCATTAACTACTCTTTGCAGTATCTTGAAGATTTCAGTGAGTCAAAAAAGAACAGTAAAAATAGCGAACAACTCATTGAAAAAATGTCTGAGAAATACAAAGGCTCGAAGTTACCTATTGCTTTAAGCATTGGTGCGAAAGTTCATATGGGAGAGATGACATGGTAACTATTCACTACTTCTATGATCCTATGTGTGGGTGGTGCTATGGCTCGACTCCATTGGTAGAATTAATTGCAAGCAGCAGTAAGTATCAGTTAGTAATGCACTCCGGAGGGATGCTTCCAGCAAAATTGATAGCACCATCGTTTCGTCAGCATATTTTAAATAGTGACCTACGAATTAGTGAACAGACCAATGCTCAGTTCGGACAGGATTATATCGAACGTGTAGCAGATAATGAGCAACTTGTTCTGGACTCTTATCTTCCTACTCGGGCAATTCTTGTTGGAGAATCTTTAGGGCTTGATCCATTTGACATGTTAAAAGCAATACAAAAAGCACATTACATTGAAGGGAAAGCTGTCAATACTCTTAGCAGTTTGGAAGAGTTGGCTGTTCAATTAGGGCTCGACCAACAGTTATGGCGAGAGAAAATGCAAACAGGGGAACCCTTAGAAGACGCCGAAATCGATATTAGCCATCAAATGATGACCCGATTGGGCGTTCAGGGTTACCCAACACTTATGATTGAAGACAATGGGGAATTTAAGAGGTTGCCTCATACCGAGTTTTATGGCCGAACAGAGCAATGGAAGACATTATTAGAAATTTAACTAAACGCGACCTTGCGTTAACAGATAGTGTATAAAGCCCCACTCATAATGTTCGTGACGCAAATGAAATTGCGGCGCGAACTTCTTTCAACCAGATGATTATGCATCTTAAGTATTTTTTGCAAATGCCACATATGATAGCTTCTGGGAGTTTCCGTTCACCACCAGGGTAGCCTGAAATAATAAACTTGAAACAAAACTAGTGATGAAGTCTATCGGTGGTGTATTGCTCAAACACTTAAATGGACAATTGTGAGTTACGAACGAGCGGACAAGCTGAACTTTCACATAACTTCTAGTATCGCAATTATGCAGCAGTCTAAATTAACTCATTCATTACATGTTGATATTACGAAACCTTTAAAAGTATAGAAGTAACTAACCGATTAGGTAGGGCAACATTGTTGCTTAGCTTCATTACCCACATAGCTTCATGGATCAATATTACGCATTTGATCATGCTTAATCGATAAATCTTCTTGCAAAAAATCCAACAAGTATCGATGTAACTTAGGCTGATATTGTCTTGAGGGATACAGCGCCCATATGCCAACAGAGTTCACATGATAGTCTGTTAGCAGAATAGTGAGAGCTCCAGCTTGTGCTTCATTGTCAATAAAAGGCAGAGGTAAACACGCTATACCTTTGCCATTAATCGCTGCATTAAGAAGTATGGAACTATCATTTACAGAGTAGTTACTTGTGACCGTCACATTAATAGGCTGAGCAGATTTAGAACCGGCTTTAGGAACAAACAGCCAATCATGGCCTATTCGTTTGTGGATCAAGCAATTGTGATCGAGTAAATCTTCGGGAGATAAAGGAGCGCCATGTTCTGCTAGATATTGAGGAGAAGCGCAAACCACCGATGGGCAATCAGCCAATTTCTTTCCAATTAAAGATTCGGGTAGGTCGTTACTTAATTCAATTGCCATATCAATTCCATGTTTAATCAAATCCAGTGAATGATTCGACAACGTGAGATCGACTACAATTTCTGGGTACTTAAGCATGAATCTCTCAATAGCTTGAGCAAGATAAAGCTGACCAAATGAAATGCTCGTTACCAGGGATATTCGACCTTTGGGCTGAGATTGTTGCTCTTGAGCAAGGCTATATAACCGGTCATTTTGCTTCAAAATATTTTGGCAAAAAGGTAATAACTCTCGACCTACATTTGTAATTCCTAGGCTTCTTGTTGAACGATATAATAAACGGACACCTAGCGATTTTTCTAACGCAGCGATGTGGCGAGTCGCCATGGAGCGTGATATTCCTAGCTCTTCAGAGGCCGCAGTTAGGCTACCTAATTCCACAATAGAAACAAATACTTCCATCGATATGATTCTATCCATACACCCTCAATAGTTCGATTTATGCAACAATCTATTGACGTATAGCATATATATCAACTTCAAACTAGGATTTATACTGACCTTATATTCCAATACCGAGCCGAATAAAATGAAAAAAACAATGATGCTAGTCGCATGCCTTAGTACAGGTTTAATTCAAAGTAATACACTATTTGCCCAGATTCAAAATCCTGAAAGCTCAACTTTGGTAATCATTGAGTCAGGTAAACTTATGGGAAGCAACCATGATGGCGTGGCCACATTTTATGACGTCCCATATGCGCAAAACCCTTTTACGGCAGATCGCCGATTTCAAGCACCGCAAGCATACGAAACTTGGAACGGATTATTAGATGCAACAAAAGCAGGTCAACCTGTCCCACAGCCTAGCCGAGATAAAAACACCACCTTGGTGGGGGCTCCCGATGATCTAACTCTGAACATATGGACACCTATGAGTGCCGTTGCTACCAACAACAAGGCATCAAATAAAAAACTGCCAGTCATTGTATGGATCCCTGGAGGCGCATTCATCCGAGAAGATGCAGCAGAGTTAGCCTACGACGGAACAAGCTTTGCTCAGAATGACGTGATTGTTGTAACGATCAATTATCGTGTAGGCGTTGATGGTTTTATGCACCTAGAGGGCGCACCTGATAATCGCGGCATTCTTGATCAGATCATGGCTCTTGAGTGGGTACAAAAGAACATCGAAGATTTTGGTGGAGACCCTAGCCAAGTTACTGTTGCAGGTCAGTCTGCTGGGGCAGAAAGTGTTGCCATTTTATTGGGTACCGAAAAAGCAGAAGGCCTATTCCAGAAAGCCATTATGCAAAGTCCTCCAATGGCATTTTTAACTCAGAAAGAAGCTCAGAAAATCACACAAAGCTATACCAAAAAACTGAATATTCCAGCCACCGTTGAAGGCTTATCGACGGTTCCATTTCCTGAATTAGTTAAGAACGTTATTGATATGGGTTATACCATACAAGATCGTGGTAAATGGGGAATGCTATCGTGGGGAGGCACCGCATTTTTGCCCGTTGTTGATGGGGATATCATTATCGAGTCTCCAATGAAAGATCTCACCAAAGCTTCACCTTCTATTCCAGTCATCGTTGGTAGTACAGATCAAGAGTCACGACTGTACATGGTGCCAAGTGGTGCCGTTAACAATACGACCGAAAAAACGAAGTCACTATTATTATCTGACTTGTCATTGGAAGGTTGGCCTGCGGATGTGTATTCAACAGAAGACAATGGAAAATCCATTGGAGACACTTTTGCCGATATCAAATCTGATTTTACCTTTAGAATGCCAGCACTGCACATTGCTCAACAGTTAACTAAAAACGACAACAATGTTTGGCATTATAATTTTTCTTGGATGTCACCTGCGTTTGATGATCAATTAGGAGCCGCACACTTTGTTGACGTGCCGTTTGTGTTTAATACCACTGACAATGAACAAGCAAAAAGACTTGTCGGCTCACAACCTCCAGTTGAACTTATTAATACCATGCACAAGCAATGGCTAAGATTCATCAAGACAAGCAAAGCTGATTGGTCTCCATACAACTTATCGGAACGACCAACAATGCAATTTGATGTTAAATCGAAACAGATCAATGACCCTAATAGCTCGGTTCGAAAATTGTGGGAAGATTTTGAATTCTAAGTGAAACGATTCAAATATTGGATGATGGTTGTTGACATAATTCAGATTAGAAAAACTAGGTCATCACGTGGCTTGGTTTTTCTGTTGATAGATTTAACTAAAAGATAACGGGGCATAAATGAGTTAACTCTAGCCTCGTTGACTCGAAGATCTACTAGACGAAGAAAGTATCGTTCGAGATGATTTAACCAACATATAAAACAAAAAAGCGAGCCACTTGGGCTCGCTTTTCATCATCTGATTTTCTTAGACTCTATTACAGAAGTTCTACTGACTGCTGCGCGATAACGAATTCTTCATTGGTTGGGATAACCATTGCTACTGCGTCTAACATTTCAGACTTACCGATGATGCCTTCTGCACCAAAGCGAGCCGATTCGTTACCCGCTACATCTTCAACGAAACCAAGAATCTTAAGGTTGCTTAGGATCTCACGACGAATTGGTAGAGAGTTCTCACCGATACCACCAGTGAAGATGATGCCGTCTAAAGAATCTAACGTTGCAAGGTAAGAAGCAATGTACTTTGATACGCGGTAAGTAAACACCTCAAATGCAAGCTTAGCGCCTTCATGGCCCTCTTCCATTGCCTCTAAAATGCCACGAGCATCGCTCGTAAGGCCAGACACGCCAAGGAAACCAGACTCCTTGTTTAGAGAGTTGAAGACTTGCTCTTGTGACCAACCTTTCTTAAGTAGATACTCGATGATGCCTGGATCCAAGTCACCACAACGTGTGCCCATCATAAGGCCAGAAAGTGGAGTGAAACCCATAGAAGTATCAACACTGTTACCGTCTTTGATTGCACATACAGACGCGCCGTTACCTAGGTGAACAGAGATGAAGCTCGCCTCTTCGACTGGCTTGTTTACCATCTTCGCAGCTTCACGGCTAACGAAGTAGTGGCTCGTACCGTGGAAACCGTAGCGACGTACGCCGAAGTCTGTATATAGCTCTTTTGCGATTGCACCAGTGAATGCACGTTGTGGCATCGTTTGGTGGAAAGCCGTATCAAATACAGCAAATTGAGGTAGAGAAGGGAAAGCTTCAATCGCAGCACGGATGCCAATAGCACCGGCAGGGTTATGAAGTGGAGCTAGGTCAGATAGGCTTTCAATTTCGTTCGTTACTTCTTCAGTAATACGAACGGTTTGAGTGAACTTCTCACCGCCGTGAACGATACGGTGACCGATAGCAACGATATCAGCAGTGAAGCCTAGATCTTCCATCAGACCAACTAGTTTGCCAATGGCAATTTTGTGGTGGTTATCCTCACCTTGAATGGCAATTTCAGTTTTCTCGCCTTGATATTTCCAGCTCATGCGAGCATCTTCAAGACCAAAACACTCCCCTAGGCCACTCAATACTGCTTCACCAGAAACAGAATCAATGACAGCAAATTTTAGGATGAACTACCCGAGTTAATAACCAGAACAAACGAATTAGACATTGGATATGGATCCTGTTTCAGTACGAATTGGATGAAGTATTTACTTCAATTTTAGTTAAGTCCATTATTCAATAATTTTTGAATCTTTCAACTTTTGTTTTGGAAAAATCACTAAATGAACACAATTAAGTTGATCTTAGTCATCAAACCATTTATTTCGAGAGCGAAATTAAAAAATAGTTGAATAAGAAAGTTAGCGAACAAGTAACGCAAACGAGTGCTCACGTTATTTTTAACTTGATTGAGTTAATTAGAGCGACTCGAATAAATGTAGGTAATACGCCTAGAAAACAACCACCCCTTCCCTTTCGCCTTCTTAGCATTACCGACAACTTCTTACTCGAAATCTCAATTTCTCAGTGTTTACATCAAAAAGATCACAGGTGTGTTGAGAATAATGAACGACAGAGCCGATCTTCTTTTGATTGCCTTCGAGCACAACGGTTCGAATATGCGCATGTAACGTCGCTTAGATAGCCTTCACTCTTTGTTTCGGCATCTTGTAGCACATTCTTTTGGTAAAGGCTTAGAACGCGATACAGCTAATTTATTGGCACTCAGATAAGTTATAGGCGTAAAGCTTAGTTGAAGTAAGCTGACTACGTATATCGAGCCAACAAAGGCTTAAGTTCAAATAGCAGGCACAAAAAAGCCGAGCATTACGCTCGGCTTTGAAATTCAGTGTCTAGACTAAAGAGTCTAAGCGACAGGTTGATTAACCTTCGTTGCGCTCTGGACGACGACCACGGTTACCACCGCCATTGCCGTTACCATGACCACGTTCGCCACGGAAGTTACCACGGTGATCGCCACCACGGTTACGGTCGAAACGACGTTCGCCATCACGTCCGCCAGCAGAGTTACCATCGCGAGCACCATCACGGTTGCCACGGTATCCACCACGACCGCCTTCACGGTTACCACCTTCGCGGTTACCATCACGGTTACCACGGTAGCCGCCACCATCACGACCGCCACGACCGCCGCCACGGTTACCATCACGACCGCCGCCACCACGACGAGGCTCACGGAAGTCGTTGAAATCAACAACTACAGCGCCAGCTTCTTTTTGACGAATGCGAAGTTTGCTTAGCTTACCAGCAGTTTCAGAGTTCATTGCTTTTGGCAGTTGAACGTAAGTAGAACCTTGGTCTAGCTTGATAGCACCGATAGAACCTTTAGTTAGGCCAAGTTCGTTTGCTAGTGCGCCAACGATGTCTTTAACCTGAACGCCTTGCTCACGGCCAACTTGTAGTTGGTAAGTATCCCAATCTTGAGTATTGAAGTTGCGACCACCACCGTCACGGCCGTTATCACGATCTTCACGACGCTCTTTACGACGGTTTTTATCACGCTCAATAGCAGCGATCATTGGGTCTTCGCCAACGTAGAATAGTGGGCTCTTACCTTGCTGACGCTTAAGAAGCATTGCAGCTAGAGTAGCAGCATCAACGTCTAGAGACTCTTGAAGCGTAGAGATAAGACCTGCAAAGTTTTCTAGAGCTTTGCTTTCTTTCTCTGTTTCAAGTTCAGCGCCAAGCTTAGCAACACGTGCAGCAGCAACTTGGTCACGTAGAGGAAGTTGGATTTCTTCCATAGATGACTTAGTTACGCGCTCGATTGTACGAAGCATACGAATTTGGTTAGTGCGAACTAGTAGGATCGCTTTACCTTTACGTCCAGCACGACCAGTACGGCCAATACGGTGGATGTAAGATTCAACATCGAATGGGATGTCGTAGTTGAATACGTGAGTGATACGTGGAACATCAAGACCACGAGCTACAACGTCAGTTGCAACTAGGATGTCGATAACACCTTGTTTGATGTGATCAACAGTGCGCTCACGTAGAGACTGAGGAATATCACCGTGCAGTGCAGCAGCTTTGAAGCCACGTGCAGATAGCCAATCAGCTAGACGCTCAGTGTCTTGACGAGTACGTACGAATACGATTGACGCGTCAGTTTCTTCAGTTTCTAGAAGACGAGACATTGCTTCGTCTTTTTCTACGCCTTTAACAACCCAGAAATTCTGCGCTACTTTATCAACTGTGTGATTAGTACCAGCAACGTCAACTCTAGCCGGGTTACGTAGGTAACGGTCAACAATAGTCTTAACCATTGGAGGCATAGTTGCAGAGAAAAGTACACGTTGTGCAGATTCTGGAGCTTGCTCTAGGATCCAAGTAACGTCATCTACGAAGCCCATTTTTAGCATTTCATCTGCTTCATCAAGAACAAATGTGTGTGCTTCATCTAGGTGTAGACGGTCACGAGTTAGTAAGTCTTTAACACGACCTGGAGTACCAACAACAATGTGAGCACCACGGCTTAGAGCACGCATTTGGTCAACAATTGAAGCACCACCGTAGATTTCAATAACTTTAAGACCTTTGATGTCACGGCCAAGGTTTTTGATTTCCGCAGCAACTTGAATCGCTAGCTCACGAGTAGGAGCCATGATGATTGCTTGTGGTTTGTGTTGGTTTAGGTTGATTTTGTTAAGTAAAGGCAGAGAGAATGCTGCTGTTTTACCAGTACCAGTCTGTGCTTTACCTAGTGCGTCACGGCCTTCAAGAAGAAGAGGAATAGCTGCTGCTTGGATTGGAGTTGGAGAAACGAAACCCATGCTATCAAGAGCTGAAAGAATGTTATCGTTTAGGGCTAATTCATTAAATTGAATTACAGATTCGGACATTGGGATCCCACTATATATAAGTAAACAAAAGGTCCCGGGAGCTCTATCAATTCCAATACTGATCCAATCAGATACTGATTCCATTCAGAGTTACGAAGCAGTAATAAAACACTTCAAGCCATTAGGGACGTCTAAGGGAGGCGGATTATTCCCTAAATGCATAAAAAAAGCCAGAAAAAATTGAAATACATCACATATTTTTCGGTTTTCCATCAATACTGGCTATCATATCGTCAAAACTTGATGAATATCTCGTCAGGGCGATAGAGTTCGACCAAATTGATAGAGTTAAATAAGAGGGTAATTAATTTACGCTCACTTCGGCTTTAAGTAGTAATCGTGCCTCGCAATGATTATAGTGTGCTCAATTGTTCTCGTTAGATAAAAGTCAAATGTTTCAAGATAATCCTCTACTCGCTCAACTCAAGCAGCAAATCCAAGAAACCCTCCCTAAAAAGGAAGGCACTATCAAAGCCACTGAAAAAGGTTTTGGTTTTCTCGAAGTTGATAGCAAAACAAGCTTCTTTATCCCGCCTCCGTACATGAAGAAATGTGTGCACGGTGACAAGGTGATTGCCATCATTCGCACAGAGAAAGAGCGCGAAGTAGCAGAACCTGAGGAATTGATTGAACAAGGCCTTACTCGCTTTATTGCGCGAGTTAAGCTTTTCAAAGGCCGCTTGAACGTTGTTCCTGATCACCCGCAGCTAAAAAAACTGCAACTTAAAGCGAAAGCAAAGAAGGGTCTAAACCCTGAAACGCTTAAAGAAGGTGATTGGGTTGTTGCTCATATCGTTCAACACCCATTAAAAGGTGACAATGGCTTCTTGGCTCAGATCTCTGAGAAAATCACAGACGCTGACGACAAGATTGCACCTTGGTGGGTAACGCTGGCACAAAACGACCTACCAAACAGCGAACCTGAAGGCATCGACAACTGGCTAATCAACGACGACG
The DNA here is from genome assembly GCF_041504345.1 of Vibrio sp. BS-M-Sm-2. NCBI lineage: Bacteria > Pseudomonadati > Pseudomonadota > Gammaproteobacteria > Vibrionales > Vibrionaceae > Vibrio > Vibrio sp. BS-M-Sm-2. Next base: position 1,039,887 of record NZ_CP167895.1, on the reverse strand, counting down.
CCGATCTTGAACGTGTAGACATGACACACATCCCGTTTGTGACTATCGATGGCGAAAGCACAAAAGATATGGATGATGCGCTTTACGCGAAGAAGAAAGAGAACGGTGATTTTGAACTGACAATCGCAATTGCTGATCCAACAGCTTACATCTCTCCAGATGACGCGATGGATAAAGTGGCTCGTGAGCGCGGTTTCACAATCTACCTTCCTGGCCGTAACATCCCAATGTTACCTCGTGATCTTGCTGACAACCTATGTTCACTGATCGAAAATGAAGTTCGCCCTGCTCTTTGCTGCACAGTAACGGTATCTAAAGATGGCGTTATCGGCGACGACATCAACTTCTTCGCTGCAAACATCAAATCTCATGCTCGTCTTGCTTACGACAACGTATCAGACTGGTTAGAAACTGGTGCATCAGAGAAGTGGCAACCATCTGAAGAGATTGCTGCAATTGTTTCTGATCTTCACCAATTCGCTCAAGCACGTTCAGCATGGCGCTCAGCAAACGCTGTTGTGTTCCCAGATCGCCCTGACTACCGCTTTGAACTTAGCGAAGATAACGATGTTGTTGCTATTCACGCAGATATGCGTCGTAGCGCAAACAAGCTAGTAGAAGAGTCTATGATCAGCGCGAACATCTGTGCGGGCCGAGTACTAAAAGAAAACTTCAACCAAGGTGTGTTTAACTGCCACTCTGGTTTCAAGGCTGAGAAAGTCTCTGACGTTCTTGAACTGGTAAACCCGCAAGCAGAAACACCGTTCACTGAAGAGCAGATCGTTTCTCTAGAAGGTTTTGCTACTCTACGTCGTTGGTTAGGTTCTTTAGACAACAGCTACTACGACAACCGTATTCGTAAGTTCCAAGCGTACAGCGAAATCAGCAATGAGCCTGCGCCACACTACGCGATGGGTTTAGATATTTACGCAACGTGGACTTCTCCAATTCGTAAATACGGCGACATGATTAACCACCGTATGCTGAAAGCGCATATCTTAGGTAAAGCACCAATTCAAACACCAGATGAAACCATTGGTGATGAACTTGCCCTTCACCGTCGCCACCACGGCATGGCTGAGCGTAATGTTGGCGATTGGTTGTATGCTCGCACTCTAGCAAATGCTCCAGCAGAAGAAACTCGCTTCCAAGCAGAAATTTTCGATATTAACCGTGCAGGTATGCGTGTGCGTCTACTTGAAAATGGAGCTGCTGCATTTATCCCTGGATCTCTCATTCTTGATAATAAAGAAAGAATAGAGTGCAACGGTGATATGGGTACTGTATCTATCGATAAAGAAATGGTATACAAACTAGGAGACGTTTTAGAAGTAGTTCTCTCCGAAGTTAATCAGGAAAACCGTAACTTAGTAGCTAAACCTACTCAAGTATTTGCGGACTTGCCTAGCGAGCCTGAAACAACAAACGAAACCGAAGCTTAGACCTTACAAGGCTAAAAGCTTCAAAGGTTCACTTCTAAAGGCGCTATTAATTAGCGCCTTTTTTGTAAATGTCTCATGCTTAAACAATACTTAAAAAAATAAGCAATCAATTTACAACGTCAAAGAAGCGAACTATGTCATCAATCACTGTTACCCAATTTAGAAACTTCATACCTAGGAAGCGAGAACGTTACCCCGCCTCTAAAAACGGTATTTTCATAGTATCAAAGGGCAGCATTTCTTTCGTGTTACCCAATGGCACTGAAGCCTCGTTACAAGCGGGGGATTTTACGCTCTACAATTCAGGACAGATTAAAGACATCACGGTTAACACCGAAAATGGTGAATTTAGCGCAACCTGTGTAGATTTCGATCTGACCATCTTCCAGAAATTCATCAATAATTTCAGCGATTTAGAATCCACTCGAATCCCAGACAAGTACATTAAGTTCAATCAAACTGACACCAAAATCTGTCAACTAAAAGGACTCATCATATCGCTTGCAAATTCATCAACTAAGAATGACTACGCACTCACTCAATTAGGCTTAGGCTTGCTTTCTCTGATGGTGGAACAGCACCCTGCTCTATTGGTTATCATTGCCCGAGCTTCAAGGTTGACCGTGACACAAAAAGTTATCCATTACATTGAACAGAACATAGAAAATAATATCTCACTCGATACTCTAGCCAGCTATATGGGGATGTCACCCGCCACACTTAAACGCCGTTTATCGGCCGAAGATCTTTCCTTTTCAAATCTATTAAAGATCAAGCGAATCGCCCACGCGGCCACTCAGCTCAGAACATCGAATAAATCTATCACTCAAATTGCTTATGAATCTGGCTTTAAAAGCGCGGCTCACTTCAGCACTGCTTTTAAGACGTATCACGGCAAGGCACCCAAAGACTTCCGTTCGTTAGTCGCACAAGCTCAAACACAAGGCTTAAAGACTCAAATTTAAACATATTGAAGAAAGTATTGAGTGGAAGGTGGTGTAAACAAGTTAACTCTGGGGTTACGCCACCCGCAATTGTCGGAACCCATTGGTTATGACCAGAAGTATGATTTAGGATCTTTTTCTATCTCAGCCAGAATTGCATCAAGATCCTTCGATTTAGGAAGGTAGGGATAAGGTCCCCAATTCACGGAATCAGTTTCAGCATCGCCTTCAAGCGGCACCATCACCAACCAACAAGATAACGATTCATCAAAGGTAACGCAGGCAATCTCGTTTGTATAATCACTGTGAGATGAGTCGAGTAGATAATGCGCCTGAGAAAACAGCACTCCCCCTCACACTCTTCATATAGGGATTTGCCTAACTCGACAGGTAAACTGCTATTCCGAGATGTACAGAGCCTCTCAGCCCCAATTAAAAGACGATTCAGTTCGATATGAATGACGGACATAACACCCCTTGTAACTTCATAGAAACTTCTAAGTAGTGAATTCCTCTACTTAGCTTAGGACTCAACCAATATTTTAGCGAACAAGCGTAAACAAAATACCCGCATTGCTCCCAGAAACGAATCTTGCTTTCGTAAACCCCACTAGCTTTCACCCATCAAGCTAACAACGACATATCGAGCATATAGAATTTCACAAAAATGTCATATAACCGACCTATCATAGCCGGCAAATGTTATTAACTAGGAGTTGTTTATGTTACGAGTCGCGCTTGCCTCTCTTTTATCCTTAGCCCTGTCTTCTCACACTGCTTTTGCACAAGAAACCAATATTTCGGGCTCCACTTCTGTATCACGTGTGATGGATGTATTAGCTGAGGAGTACAACAAGACTCACCCTGATAACTATATTGCGGTTCAAGGCATTGGTTCTACAGCGGGTATTACCATGGTTAATAAAGGTGTGGCTGACATCGGTATGAGCTCGCGTTATTTAACCGACCGCGAGCAGGATGAGAAATTGAAGGTATTCCCAATTGCCTTTGACGGCCTAGCAGTCGTAACCAATCGTTCAAACAGTGTAAGCAACGTTACACGTGAACAGTTGTTCGATATCTACAAAGGCAAAATCACAAACTGGAAAGCAGTAGGCGGTGCGGATCAACCTATTGCAGTGGTGACTCGTGAAGCTTCTTCTGGTTCACGTTACAGCTTTGAGAGCTTGCTTGGTTTAACCCAAATCATTAACGACCGTCTAGTGTCGGACATCAACCCAAATAACTTGGTTGTAAACAGCAACAGCATGGTAAAGACGATTGTTAACCATAACCCGCATGCTATTGGTTTTATCTCGGTTGGTTCTATCGATCGTTCGATCAAGGCAATCACATTTGAAGGCGTAGAGCCGACATCTAAGAACATTGCAAACCACAGCTATGAACTGGCTCGCCCATTCTTGTTGCTGCATAAGACAGACTCTGTTTCTGACGAGAGCAAAGACTTCATCAAGTTCGTGAAGTCGAAGCAAGGACAAGATCTTATCGAAGAGTACGGTTACACTCGCATTAAATAAGTGAGATAGTTTTATCTTATGAAAACAAAAAGAGAGAGCATTAAGCTCTCTCTTTTTTGGAATCTATATGGTTCGTTTAAAAGTGAAGTTGAATCACCGAAACGATCACAGCGCCAGGACGACGAATACCTTCGATTTCTACGCGAATTTCGCGTTCAATCTCTAGCCCTTTCTTAATTGGCGTTACTTTTGTTAGCGTGCTTTTAGCTCGAACATTACTGCCCGATTTAACAGGATATGGGAAACGCACTTGGTTAAGGCCAATGTTTACGACCATCTTCGCCGTTGGGAATTGAGACTTGTCAGGGTCGACACTGTCAGTCAATCTAGGAAGCAGAGATAAAGTTAAAAAACCATGTGCGATGGTTGTTTTGAACGGAGAGTCTGTTTCTGCTTTTTCAGGCTCGGTGTGAATCCACTGCATATCTTCAGTAACAAGACCAAACTGGTTGATACGGTCTTGGCTGACATTGATCCAGTCACCAGTATGGATAATTTCACCGATCTGCTGATTAAGCTCATCAAACACAAGCTGTGCTTCTGGCTTTAACACGATAGGTTGTTCTACTGGCATTTCTGGTGCATCTTCATTTACAGCAGGTTTGTGATGATCACGAACCCACGCAAAGAAATGGCTATTTTGCGTGCGATTTAGAAAGTCACCCCAGTAATCTCTAAGAGCTGGAGACATCCATTGCATAAACTCTGAGTGTTGCGAAGACATGCTATCGCCTCGGTGTTTAAATAAATCAATGACTTTCATAAGAACCTCAATGCACAAAAAATTTCAATATAACTAGGTAATTTTGAAACACTTCACACTATTGTGCAAATGTTTTCGAGCATACACTCGTTAGCTGAACCTTGTTAATTCCATATTAAACAAAGACTTAATAATAAAACATCATTTTATTACAAAACCAAAATTAGAGTGTTAACTCTATCGCATAATAAACATTTGATTATATAAATAGCGATTTTATTCATTAGTGGAATAAAGAAAGGCTTAGCGCAACGCTAAGCCTCAGTTTTTATAAGGAATTAATTTTCCAAGGGTTACTCTTGTAAGGGACTAATCATGCAAGACATTCAGTTCCCTATTCGTCATCCAGTGGAATCAACTTGGTATTGCCACCGTGTGCCTTCTCACGCTTACGCTGTACGAATGCATAGAAGCCAGGGATTAGGAACGTACCCGCTAACAACACACATAGCAGACCACCAATCAGAGAAATACCCAGAGAGTTCTGGCTCACGTGACCTGCGCCCGCAGCGAAGATAAGTGGGAAGATACCCAATATGAATGACCAAGACGTCATGTTCACAGCACGGAAACGCAGCGTACCGCCCTTCACTGCTGCATCTTCGATTGGTGCGTCTTTCTCTTCACGTTCCACCTTAGCAAATTCCACAATCAAGATTGCATTCTTCGCGGCCAAGGCTATCAAGAGGACCAAACCAATTTGCGCATAGAGATTCAGTGGTGTGCCTGTCAGGTTCAACGCCAAGAAGGAGCCTAATGTTGCGACAGGTACCACTAGGATAATCGCAATCGGTATAGTCCAACTCTCGTATTGAGCCACCATGAACAAGTAGATGAAGATCAGCGCTAATGCGAACGCAAAGATCGCTTGGTTGCCTGCGAGTACTTCTTGGTAAGCCATACCTGTCCATTCGTACTGGTAACCTTGTGGCAGAACTTCTGCAGCTACACGTTCCATCGCCGCAATCGCATCACCACTTGAGTAACCCGGCGCTGGTTGGCCTTGGATCACTGCACTGCGGTACATGTTGTAACGCCATGCTACATCAGGTTCGAAGATCTGGTCGTAAGTCACCAATGTGCTTAACGGGATCATCTCGCCATTAGACGAACGCACGTGGAATCGTTGTAGGTCATCCATGCTGCTACGGTGTTCACTGTCAGCTTGCATGGTGACACGGAAGTTCTTACCAAACATGGTGAAATCATTCACATACAGAGAACCTAGGTTACCTTGTAATGTTTGGAAGATTTCCGACAACGGAATACCAAGTTGCTGCGCTTTCTCACGGTCAATGTCGACATAGTAGTGAGGTACATTGGCACGGAAGGTACTGAAGGTATGTGATATCTCAGGCTGTTTAGTGGCCTCAGCAATCACGTCATTCATAACCATCGCTAGATCAGTACGGCTACGACCTAATGTATCTTCTAGAACAAACTCAAATCCAGACGCTGCACCCATACCTGGTACTGCTGGAGGTCCCATTGCAAACACGATAGCTTGAGGTAGCTCAGTGGCTGCTCGGCCATTAATACGTTGCGAAATTGCTTGCGCAGAATGTTGACCATCCAGTGCGTTACGCATCTCCCAATCGTGGAGCTTGATGAACATCGACGCACCATTCGAAGCAGAAGCGCCCGTCATGAATGCATAGCCGTTAACCAGTGTTACACCGTCAACGCCAGGCTCTTGTTCAACCATCTCTAGCAACTGCTTCGTCACATCCTCGGTACGAGACAGTGAAGCCGCATCCGGAAGTTGAACGTTAACCAGTAAAATACCCTTATCTTCTTGAGGTACGAACGCCGTAGACGTGGTTTTCGCGAAGTAAGTTACCGCTGCTAGCGCCACAACGAAGAAGGTAAACAGCAGAACACCCTTTTTCACAAGGAAGCCTGCAATTTGACCGTATTTGTTGGTTACTGATTCAAGACCACGGTTAAACGCTTGGTACCAACGAGCCGTATTACCACCGCCCTGCTTAAGAACTAATGAACACAATGCAGGTGACAGTGTTAGAGCATTAATAGAAGAGATAACAACAGCGATACAGATAGTTAGAGCAAACTGACGATACATGATACCGGTAATACCTGGCAGCATAGCTACTGGAATGAATACCGCTAACAGTACCAACGTCGAAGTAACAATCGGACCCGTTACTTCCTTCATTGCGATAAGCGTTGCTTTACGCGGTGAGATCGTTGGGTCTTTGGCCATCGTGGTATCAACGTTTTCAATAACCAAGATCGCATCATCTACTACGATACCAATCGCCAATATCAAACCAAATAGAGTCACCGTGTTGATGGTAAAGCCTGTCATCTGCATGACCGCAAAAGTACCAATCAAAGATACAGGAATCGCAACCACCGGAATCAAAGTCGCACGCGCACTACCTAAGAACAGATACGTTACCGCGATAACCAGTAAGATCGCTTCAATTAGCGTTTTTACTACGCCTTTGATCGACTCTGCAACGAAGAGTGTCGTGTCATAACTCGCCTCATAAGCAACGCCTTCAGGGAAATTTTTGCCTAAATTATCCAGCATCGCCATCACCGCTTTACCACTTTCCAGCGCGTTAGCGTCTGATTGAAGTGACAACGTTACGATTGAAGCGTCTTGACCACGGTATTTACCATTGCCATCGTAGAACTTTTTACCAAGCTCAACGCGTGAAACGTCTTTTAAATAAACCGTTGAACCATCTTGGTTTGCACGAAGTACAACATTTTCAAACTCATCAGCCGTTTCTAGTCGGCCTTTGGTTACCAAGTTGAACTGCACTTCTTGTGCGTTGTTGTAAGGTGCAGCACCAATACGACCAGCCGCTACCTGAACGTTCTGTTCAGCCAAGGCGCGATTCACATCAGAGGTGGTTATATTGAGGTTAGCCATTTTCTCAGGGTCTAACCAAACACGCATCGCGTATTCGCCACCACCCAATACGTTAACTTCACTGATACCCTTTACACGGGCCAATTGGTCTTTAATGTTCAAGTTCACGTAGTTGATCAAGAATTGATCGTCATACTCTCCGTTCGGCGAGTAGAAGTTCAATACCATCAGCAAGTCAGGAGAACGCTTCTTGACCGTTACACCCACCATTCTTACTTCTTGTGGAAGTTTCGATTCGATCTGAGCAACACGGTTCTGCACGTTGACCTGAGCCATATCAGCATCAGTACCGACATCAAAGGTCACGTTAAGGTTGTATGAACCATCGTTAGCACTTTTAGAGGACATGTAGATCATATCTTCTACGCCGTTAACCGACGTTTCTATGGGGTCGGCTATCGCCTGCTCCACCACTTCAGCACTTGCGCCGGTATAGAATGCAGACACACTGACCGACGGTGGGCTAATTTTTGGATATTCAGCCACCGGCAAGATAGCGAGAGAAATCGCACCCGCCAGCGTTAATATGATGGATATAACAAGGGCAAACTTAGGCCTTTGAATAAAGAAACGACTCAACATAAATAGCCCCCTTACTCAGCTTGTTCAGCAGAAGGTTGAATGCGAACGGACATACCATTACGGACACGCTGTAAGCCTTGAGTGATGACTGAGTCGTTCTTCTCTAATCCAGAATGAACAATTACACCACCTTCAACCTGACGACCCATCTCGATGTTTCTGCGCTCAGCAACTGGTGCCGCTTCACCTTCAACCAGTACCATCACAAAGTCGCCTTCTAGGTCGGTTTGTACTGCTCGGCGTGGGATAGTCACAACATCAATAGATTGCTTTTCACGTAGATCCACACGAACGTGTTGACCAGGAAGTAATCGTTGATTCGGATTATCAGCGATTGCGCGCATCGCGATCGTACCGGTATTGAGATTGATACGGTTACCCAAAAAATCGAGCTGACCTAGGTGTTCAAACGCTTCACCATTCTCAAGCATAATCTGAACTTCAACACCTGCAGAGTCGCTGCTGCCGTCACCTTCAATACGGTCCATACCCAGCTCAATACGCTCACGCTCACTAATGCTGAACGATGCATGAATTGGATCTAGGCTAACCAAAGTCGTCAATACACCTGAAGACGGTGAAACCAGATCACCTTTACTTACTTTAGTGTCACTGATTCTTCCAGAGAAAGGCGCGATAATTTTGGTATGAGAAAGTTGGACATTCGCGGCGTTTAACTGAGCTTGGCTGGCTTCAAGCTGTGCTTGAGAGCCTAATAAGTTTGCCGTTAATGCATCGAATTCTGATTGAGAAATACTGCCTTTCGGAAGTAGGTTTTTACCACGGTTAAAATCAAGCTCGGCTTTCTTAAGGTTCGCGTTTGCTTGAGCAACAGACGCTTTTGCGCTTGCAACTTCAGCTTCAAACGAAGATGGCTCAATGGAATATAGCAGCTGGCCCTTTTCGACCATTTGACCTTCATTGAAATGACGGCTTTGTAGATAGCCCGAAACTTGCGCTGTGATAGCCGTGTCTTCAACGGCTTCAATACGACCGATGTACGACTTACTTTGCTGGTGAGAAACAACGCTAACATCCTGTACAGCTACGAGAGGTAAAGGCGCTTGCTTAGCATTTTGAGCATCTTGCCCACATCCAGCAAGAATAAGAGAGCTTGCAAGAGCCGTAAGGATCAACTTTTTACGCATGGTTATACCGTCACTTATTAGTATTTGAACAGCATAAAATTTACGTAACACACTCGTTACCATTGTCCGAGGAATATCAATTATAACTAGTCAAAGTGTATCAATATGTTAATTGAAACCAAGTGCTTATAAAGTGATTACAAACACGCTACAATTCCTAAGTAAATCAACCTCTCAGCTTTTGTTCTCTATGGATATTGTCTAACATAATGTATTGTCAGACAGATAAGCATTCACATTTAATTGTTAAGGAATTCTCATGATTTCAAAATGGGCTAAACGTTTCTATCAAATGGCGGAATTGGTCGGTTCTTGGAGTAAAGATCCTTCAACTCAAGTCGGCGCCGTAATCACTAAGCACAACCGTATTGTTTCCGTTGGCTTTAATGGCTACCCACATGGCGTGTCTGATAGTGCGGATACTGATGACAGAGAGATGAAGTACCTAAAGACACTTCACGCTGAAGAAAATGCGATTCTATTCGCTAAGCGTGATTTGGACAGTTGTGAAATATGGGTAACCCACTTCCCTTGTCCGAACTGTGCAGCAAAAATCATTCAAACAGGAATTTCAGCAGTACATTGCCCAGAGCAAAGTGAAGATTTCCTTTCTCGCTGGGGTGATAAAATCAAAGTTAGCCAAGATATGTTTGAGCAAGCTGGCGTGCAAGTCGATTGGCTGCCACTCGCTGACCTAGATTAAGCTATTAGATAGCAAGAACAAAAAAGCCGAGAGTCGATATTATCGCTCTCGGCTTTCTTTTTTGGACTTATAGTTTGGACGCTGTAGCTTAGTCGCAATAGACCGATGAGCAAATTAAGAGCTCGTTGGAAACTCCTCCGCGTACGCTTCCATAAAGTCCTTGCGAATGTCTTGCTCTAAATGAATCGCTTTTTCGGTCGGGCAGAAGATCATAAAATGTACTTCTTGCTCACCCGTCGAACTGCTCGTGATATGGATGTGAGGCTCAGAACCAGGAAGGTCAACACCAGCGTGCTTTTCGATCACTCCGTTATAACGGCGGGCAACATCGATAAACTCTTCGCAATGCTCTTCAATTTTCACAATAAGACCCGGCACCATAGGGTATAGGTTTACAAAGTCTTTCACCGTCACAACAAAGTTATGGTAAACATAGCGCTTCATGAAGTTGAGGTTCTTTACCGGATAAGTGAAGAACATGCTATTGGGTAGCGTGGCAGTCTTGCCAGTGAAGTGATATTGCCCATGATACAAATCTATTTCTTGAATCACAGTCGCCATCAAATTGTGCTCAATCACCTCACCGCTGATTTTACCCACCTCAATCCAATCACCAATTCTAAATGAACGAGAACTCGCACGCTGAATAGAACCTGTGAAGCACAATATGATCTCTTTAGATGCGACGACTATAGCAACCGCTATGGCCGTAACTGACAGTGCAAACTCACTGATTTCGGATTTCCACAACACAAATAACGTCACAACAATAATCGCGAATGTGCCGTTTTTGGTTCGTGACATCCAGTTACGTTGGTCTTCGCTAAGGAAAGCAACATCACCTCTTATTTGAGACAAGGTGATTCGGCGAATGATCAAAATAATAGTGATAATCAACGCACTAAAAATAAACTTATGAGCGAGTAGGAAATCTATTACTTGCCACACTTTTTCCATTACTTAATCCTTAGCATTACAACAGTTAGCTTTACAACGATTAGCTTTACAAGAAAGCCGCTAATATCAGAGCTATGAAAAAGCGCTCAACTCCGGAGCGCTCGTGTTCATTCTGGTACTAGCCTAGCTAAGGCTATCATTTTATCTGGGCAGAAGTAATAAATTGGCCAAAAGTTTCACACCAAATCACAACGGTATTAAATCGATTAAGATCAATACCTTCAGGAAGCTCAACCATAAAACGGTCGAATGTTTTCACATCTCCAACTCTGAGTAACTCGTTCTTACTGTCATTAAAAGCTTGTTCGGTTTCAATAAACTTAGGCGAGAGGTAGACCTTGTAGTCTGGTCCCGGCGCCAGTTCGCCCTCAAAAGCAATCGCACTTTCAGATACAGAGACGATGCCTTCTCCCCAATGCAAGAAATCACTGTCTTCTCGGTCTTTGGTAAACTCACCTGTGTAGATAGCCTGCTGACTGATCGCTTCGACAGAACTTGAGGAAGGAGAATCAGGCTCAATCAAAATAGGTAGCGCATAAACACCAAGCCCAAAACCAACAGCACCCACGGCTAAGTGGGTGCAAAGTAAAACTAACTTTTTCATCGCGTACTCCCTTATACTTAAAGAGAGTATTATTGAATACTCTCAAAAATACAAAGAGATATAACGCTCTAATGTTCTATTTTTGGTAATGAGTTGCCGTACGTTGAGACAATTCGACAATTACTTTTACCGCTTGCTCCATGCCTTGAATGGTGATGAACTCATGAATACCGTGGAAGTTGTAGCCACCAGTAAAGATATTCGGACACGGTAGTCCCATGAAAGATAAGCGAGCGCCGTCAGTACCACCGCGGATAGGTTTGATCATAGGCTCAACGTCGCACTCAATCATCGCTTGCTTAGCCAACTCAATAATATGCTGATGAGGTTCAACCATCTCTTTCATATTGAAGTAGCTATCGGTAAGCATCAACTCAACATGGCCTTTCTCAAGGCGCTCATTCAGTTCATCCACTTTCTGTTGCATGAATGCCTTACGCGCTTCTACACCCTCACGTTCAAAATCACGAATGATGTAACCTAACTCAGATCGAGCCACGCCCATTTCAGCCGACTTCAGGTGGTAGAAACCTTCATAACCTTCTGTGCACTCTGGTGTTTCTTGCGCAGGCATCATCAGTTGGAATTGCGCCGCAATGTTCATCGAGTTCACCATTTTACCTTTTGCGGTACCTGGGTGAACGTTTACGCCGTGGCAGATAACATCAGCACTTGTGGCATTAAAGTTCTCAAACTCCAACTCACCGACTGGGCCGCCATCAATGGTATACGCCCATTCAGCACCAAACTTCTCAACATCAAACAGGTTCGCACCACGCCCAATCTCTTCATCTGGCGTAAAACCAATACAAATATCGCCGTGTTTGATGTCAGGATTCGCTTTCAGGTAAGCAATCGCGCTGATGATTTCAGCGATGCCCGCTTTGTTGTCGGCACCAAGCAGAGTCGTGCCATCAGTAGTGATAAGATCATGACCATGCAAACTATCCAGGTCTGGGTATTGGCTTGGGTTCAAACTCTCGCCACTTTCACCTAATTCAATCGTTCCACCTCGGTAATCTTTAATCACTTGTGGTTTCACGTTGGCACCTGATGCATCAGGAGCGGTATCCATGTGCGCCACAAAACCAATAGCCGGCACAGGATAATCGACGTTCGACGGAAGTTTTGCCATCAAATATCCATTTTCATCTAGAGACACATCCACTAACTCTAATGCGATCAATTCTGACTTTAAGGCTTCAGCAAAGGTAATTTGACCCGGTGAACTTGGGCACTGCTGATTAGAAGGATTGGATTTGGTATCAAAAGTAACGTAATTCAGAAAACGTTCTACTAGCTTTTCCATAATTCATCTCACCATGGATTAAGTAATTGATTTACTGACCTAATTATTATGTAGATAGACGATGTATTGTTAAATAAATACGTACGCAGAGTCAGTAGCGAGGTTTTTCATCTTACGCCCCTGACCATCTATGTAATTGCTCTAAATCATTATTGTGCGAAATTAGAGTAGCTTCCTATACTTAAAAACAGAGGGTTTCGTCAGTTCCAATATTGCATACGGATGATAAGTGATCGCTTTGTACGCATTCTACGCCCTTCGCTCTCAGCCCAAAAAAAGTACAAAGTGGATGATGATCACAGTTTATCTTTGATGCAAAATCTGTCATACGTTACACGGAGACACTGTTATGACGATTAATAAATATTTCATTTTCTCTCCTCAAGCCTCTGAGGAAACACTTCAACCAGTATTAACTGAGAAAGAAGTTCAAAGGCAGGAAGCTCTAAGACAGGCGCAGACCCAGGGTGGGTTCGATACCAACGCGACCTCGTAACTCAATGAATACCTAGCACTATTAAGACCCCTATAAAAAAGCTCTACGCTCTATCCTGTAGAGCTTTTTTATTCTTGATATATTTTCATCCCCCAGCCCCAAAAAAGTTGACGATTAATCCTTCGCTCATTGCTTCTTGTTCTTCACTTCTCGCTCACCGTTCGGCTCATAATTTCTCCCGAATGTATTTTCACACATTGGACACGTTAGCTTACGACGCCGAGAAACGACTCACTAAACTCCCCGATGCCATACCTTGTCGTGTCATTTTGTGCTAATAATTCATATTCGTTTTCATTCCTCACTCGCCCTCTTTTCAAAACTATAATGCGAGTACCAGAGAACCTAACCACAGGAATCCCGAATTCAATGGAATATTCAAAACTAGGAAGTAGTCAAATTCCCGTTTCCCGTATCTGTCTTGGTAGCATGACTTGGGGGCTGCAAAATACGCAACAGCAAGCCGACCAACAGATCGAATACGCATTAAGCCAAGGTATTAACTTTATCGATACAGCAGAAATGTACGCGGTTCCACCTTCTCCAGATACCTACGGCAAAACAGAAGCGATCATTGGTAACTGGTTATCACGTAATCCACAGCGTCGCCAAGAGTTGCTCATTGCGAGCAAAATTGCGGGACCAGGGCTACCTTGGGTTCGAGATGGAGGCCCTATAACTGGTGAAGCGGTGATCGCAGCAGTTGATGCATCATTAAAACGCCTACAAACAGACTATATCGACCTTTACCAACTTCACTGGCCAAATCGCACAACGCCACACTTTGGTAAACATTTCCCAAATCACATTCGATTCAGTGATATTGACCGAAAACAGCATGAAGCTGAGATGTTGGAAATTCTACAAGCACTGGCAAGCTGCATTAAGGCGGGTAAAATCCGCCATGTTGGGCTTTCAGATGATTCCACTTGGGGCATTAACACTTACCTCAAGCTGAGCGAAAAACACGATTTGCCACGTATGGTTTCGATTCAGAATGAATTTAGCTTGCTGCACGCAAAAGACTGGCCATATCTGATTGAAAATTGTGTGCATGAAGATGTCGCTTACCTACCATGGTCGCCTTTGGCTGCAGGCATGTTGAGTGGAAAGTACATCGATGGCGCAAGACCGGAAGGCAGCCGTTGGACTTACATGCAACGTAAAGGCATTTTCCGCGACACCGAGTCTGCCAATGAAGCGGTGAAAGGCTATGTTGAAGTGGCGAATGCTCATGGATTTACTCCGAGCCAACTGGCATTGGCTTGGTGTAATCAAGTTGATGGGGTGACGTCCACCATCATTGGTGCAACCACTATGGAGCAGCTAAAAGAGAACGTTGCCGCTTTCAGTAAACCGTTATCAAAAGAGATCCTTACCGATATCAATACCATCTTTAAGCGCTATCCTGCTCCGTATTAAGCTGTCAGTTCAGCGAGACTTAGGTAAGTAAATCCCCATAAGAGCGCGCTATTTAGTGCGTTTTTCTTTTTTAAGTGAGTTGCTTTTGCTTTTTATGTGGATCGCATTGAGTCATCACGCTTTTGGTTACCCAACCTTTGCTCTATAATGCGCGAGCTTATATCTAGGATAAAAACATGATTTCAAAAAACCAATTAAAACTCCTTCGTGCTTTGGGCCAAAAGAAACAACGTAAAGCCCACGGCCTATTTCTAGTTCAAGGTGAAAAGAACGTTCTTGAGCTGTTCAATAGTGACTTAGTCGTGAAGAACGTCTTTGCTACCGCTGATTTCTTATCTGAAAATCACGCATCACTGATTGAGTTTGATTGTGTTGAAGCCTCACTGGATGACCTAACCAAGGCGAGCACTTTGGTAAGTAACAATGCAGCGATTGCGGTTGTTGAGATCCCAACGTTTGAACTACCAGAAGCGACAGGACTGATGATTGCACTTGATGGCGTTTCAGACCCTGGCAACCTAGGTACGATTATTCGCGTAGCAGACTGGTATGGCATCAAGCATATCGTTGCGAGCAGTGATTGCGCAGACCCATACAACCCTAAAACTATCAGCGCGACTATGGGCAGCTTTGGCCGAGTACACGTAAGTCAAACTGACTTACCAGCTTACTTAGAGCAAGCGAATCTACCGGTTTACGGTGCATTTTTGGAAGGCGAAAGTGTTCATAAGACTGACTTCACTGCAAATGGCATTTTGCTGATGGGCAGCGAGTCTCACGGTATTCGTGAACACGCCGCTAAATACGTGACAGATAAGATTACGATTCCAGCATTCGGTGGCGCAGAGTCTTTGAACGTTGCAATGGCGACTGGCATCATTCTCGACAACATGCGTCGTCAGCACAGCTAGGTCTCATAAGCTAACGATCCAGTCGACAATGTTCAAATATTAAAAAAGGCGTATTGATTAAATCAGTACGCCTTTTTATTTAAGTTCTTTTCAACAATTACTTTTCTAGCATTGCCAACTTATCAGCGACACCATTCCACTTCTCAGCGTCATCCATTGGTGCTTTTACTTCCGTTTGTACCGGCCAGATTTCGGCAAGCTCTGCGTTCACTTCGATAAAGATTTTTTGATCTTCTGGTAGCTCATCTTCTTGGAAGATAGCTTGAGCATCACATTCAGGTACACATAAACCACAATCAATACATTCGATTGGGTTGATTACCATGAAATTTGGGCCTTCATGGAACGCATCTGCGGGGCACACTGCCACACAGTCTGTGTATTTACATTGAATACAATTATCGCCTACGACAAATGCCATGATGCTCTGCTCTATAAGTTAGTCAAAATTGAAGAATGGGGATAATACTCATCCCAAAGCAAAATTCAACATCATACGGCTCTAATATCGTGTCTATTTGCTCCATGTTTCCAAATTAGTATGACAGATAAATCAATTTCTCGTAAAATGCGCGCCATTGTGAGCTTATCGCTTCTTTCAACATCAGCGTTTTCATCAAACTCTGTATAAAGAAACGAACTAGCTAAGACACCTATAAAAACGAGACATCGAAATGATACGTTTAACCGAAATTAAACTCCCACTAGACCATGAAGAGTCTGCTATTCAAGACGCTATTGAAGCGAAACTTGGTATTAACTCTGATCAGGTACTCTCTTTTAATATCTTTAAACGTGGCTACGATGCTCGTAAGAAATCAAAGATCTTACTTATCTACACGCTTGACGTTCTCGTTGAAAACGAAGTTGAGTTGTTGGAACAATTCATCAGCGACCCGCACGTAAAAGTAACTCCTGATATGGAGTACAAGTTTGTTGCTAAAGCCGTTGAAAACCAAACTGAACGCCCTGTGGTTATCGGCTTTGGCCCTTGTGGTTTGTTCGCTGGCCTAGTGCTTGCTCAAATGGGCTTCAACCCAATCATCGTTGAGCGTGGTAAAGAAGTTCGTGAACGTACTAAAGATACCTTTGGTTTCTGGCGTAAGCGCACACTGAACACAGAATCAAACGTTCAGTTTGGTGAAGGCGGCGCAGGTACCTTCTCTGACGGTAAGCTTTACAGCCAAGTGAAAGATCCAAAACACTACGGCCGTAAAGTAATCGAAGAGTTCGTTGCAGCTGGTGCACCAGAAGAGATCCTATACGTAAGTAAGCCGCACATCGGCACCTTCAAACTGGTTACCATGATCGAGAAAATGCGTGCATCTATTATCGAGTTAGGTGGCGAAATTCGCTTCAGCACTCGCGTAGATGACCTTCATATGGAAGATGGGCAAATCACTGGCTTAACGCTTTCTAACGGTGAAGAGATCAAATCTCGCCACGTTGTACTGGCTGTTGGTCACAGTGCCCGAGATACGTTTGAAATGCTGTACGATCGTGGCGTTTACATGGAAGCGAAGCCTTTCTCTGTTGGTTTCCGCATCGAACACAAGCAATCGATGATCGATGAAGCTCGTTTCGGTAAGAACGCAGGCAACCCAATTCTAGGTGCCGCAGACTACAAACTGGTTCACCACTGTAAGAATGGCCGCACTGTATACAGCTTCTGTATGTGCCCAGGTGGTACTGTAGTAGCTGCAACGTCTGAAGAAGGCCGCGTAGTAACTAACGGCATGAGCCAATACTCTCGTGCAGAACGTAACGCAAACAGCGCAATCGTTGTTGGTATCGACCCAGAACGCGATTACCCAGGTGATGCTTTGGCTGGTATCCGTTTACAACGTGAACTAGAAAGCGGAGCTTACGTTCTTGGTGGCGAAAACTACGATGCCCCTGCTCAGAAAATCGGTGACTTCTTGAAAGGTCGCGATCCAAGTGCAATCGGTGAAGTACAACCGTCGTTCACACCGGGTATCCACCTGACTGATATTTCAAAAGCGCTGCCTGATTTTGCTATCGAAGCGATTCGTGAAGCAATCCCTGCGTTCGAGAAGAAGATCAAAGGTTTCTCTACGCCAGACGGCCTACTAACCGGTGTTGAAACTCGCACGTCTTCTCCTGTATGTATCAAACGTGGCAAAGACTTCCAAAGCATCAACCTTAAGGGCTTCTTCCCTGCAGGTGAAGGTGCAGGCTACGCAGGCGGTATCCTGTCTGCTGGTATCGATGGTATTAAGGCTGCAGAAGCGCTAGCGCTATCAATGGTAGAGCAGAACCAAGCTGAGAAAATAGAGATAGCTTAAGCGCTTTCAATAAAACGAAGCCATATAACGGTCAGCAAAACTAAAAATCCAGTGTCTTGTAGACACTGGATTTTTTATTGCATTAAGGTATCTAGAGTTATTAAGTAACGATTTCGTCAGCGTTACTTACAAGTCTCTTTTGACCAATTCACACCATCATCTGAACACTCAAATCGACTTGTCCCATTCTGGTAGTAATAACCTTTAGTCCAGTTACCTTGAGAATATCTAGACGTTATCGTTTGAGTATAATCAAACGGCGTATTTTCAATGTACGCATACTTATGTCTGTTCCAGCTGTCAGAACCATAGGAACTGTTGTCATTAAAATCTACCGATAGGTAGTTGAGCGTATCAAAGTCGCTGCGCGACACACTATCCAATGAATCGCCTAGATTAACCCACTCTGGATGTGGTGCGTTATTCTCAAAATTAAATTTCGCTTGTACTTGGGTAAACTGATCTTTGTAGTCACCGACAAGATCTGCCGACAAGGTTTGCATGAATCCAGCACCGACATTTTGACGTGAACAACTGTCCCAATCAGGTTGTTTAGACCAACCACGGTTCAACACACCAAAGGTCGCGAGTGAGTTAGGCAAAACCTGTTGCTTGATCGTCTCTTGCACCGAACATGAATATTCCGTTCCATCACTATCCAATGAGAACCAAGCTTCTTTGTCATATTCCAAACCATTTTTCTTTTGGCTATTACGCTCAATATGCTTATTTAACGCCAGTTCGGTCTGCAAATCAGCGGACACTTCATGTTCAATAACAATCAGCTTGTCAGCAGTCATCACTGTTTTAACTTTATACCACTTATTAATTTCGTTCTTCTTAGTGTAATCCCAATGCTCCCAGTAATAATCAACATAAGCTTGCTGAGCTTTTGGGTTCTCTTTTTGAATATCTTTCGTCTCTTGATACGACTTTTTAATAGCTGGCATCATTTTCTGCGCTAACTCATAGAGCTCGGTATTTTGATTCTTAACGAAATCACCATACAAATCTTCCACTGCGATGTTGTATCGGTTCGCAATTCGGAAGTCATGCTCTTTCACATTTTGGATAACGCTATTTTGGGTGTTCACGGCTTGCTTTAAGGCAGAGCAACTGTTTAAGCCACCTTTATACAAGTCGGCTTGAATTTCATTCCATAGAACGGTTGTCAGTGGTGTTGTAGACTTAATTTCTTGATCGGAACTTACCGTCATGACAGGCGGAAATACTAGCTGATAAGGTTCAGTAATCGGCGTGTTGGGGTTATCCGCATCAATGGCGCCGACAGGCACATTTACTACGATTGGGGCATAATCCATACAGTCTGAATTAGAGCCCGTTAAAGATAGTTCATAGCTCCCTTCATCGTCCGTGATACTACTAGGCTCACCTTCATCTAACACACCGTTATAGTTGATGTCTAAAAACGCAGTCGCCCCTGAGATATAACCATCGATAGCCACACCTTGTAAGGTTTTCGTTTGAGGTGCTGGCGTATTGTTACTGCTGCTACCACCGCCACCTCCGCCACAAGCCGTGAGGCCACCAGCGATAAGTGCGATAGAAATAAGCTTAAGTTTCATTCGATTAGATCCTAATGAAATAGATTTATGAGTAGGGGTGTCATTGGGGGATGACCGAGAATGACTTTGATAGTCATGCTGAGTCATAGTAACGATTGGTGTTCAAAAGAAACATGAAAGGGTGATAGGCAATTCATGCATGTTTTCATTATGAGCGAGAAATTAGGGGGGAAAGACATAAACTCAAAGGTGGATTAATTACCCCTCGCTTGAAGATATCCAAAGCTTATAAAAATCACTATAGCCAGTTTGATTTATCTCTACACCATGAACTTCAACACTGTTAGATACCTTCTCTTTACCGTGAAATAACGGGCAAAGTAACTTCTGTTGATAGAGCGACTGTTCAATTTGTCTCAACTCGTCAATTGGACTATCACTACTTACAGCAGAGCGAACTCTCTCACAATGCGCCTTCATCTGAGCACTGTTAAAAATAAATCTGAGTCCAGACGAGGCAAGCAACCAATCATAAAGACCGTACTCTTTTGGCTGTTCAATAATCTCTTCGATAAACAACAAGTCTGCCGGCTCACTCATTAAGCTAGGATCACTAATATTATTAAGTTCAATGACTTCAATAGTCACGCCTGTCTTCGCGATAGTTTGCTCAAGCCAGTCTGCCATATCTTGAAGCAAAGGAATCGTCATTTTAGGTCGAGTTAAAACAACCCTCCCCATCAAAACAGGAATGGGATTACTGCAGGTTAGTTCACTAAGCGAGAAAGATAAGTCATCCGTCACCATATCGGCATCAAACTCCTTACTACTGGATTTGATAAATGATACCAAGCTGTCTAAGTCTTCGGGGGTAATGCCTGAGTTTTCTCTACGATTAACTGCAAGATACGAAAGTGCATTAATCATAGTTTCTTCCGCAATGTCCGGTTTATTGAAACTCAGGGTATGATCATTTAAGCCTTCGATGTCGGTGAGCGTTATCTGTTCTAACAAGGCATTTTGAGCAAAGTAACCTCGGTGACGTTTAAGAACCAAGCGCTCTTCGCTCCAATCATCTAATGAGAAAGGGCCGGTTCCGATATAGGCACTGCGTCCACTAGCAAAATAGCTACGCTTGCGACGGTAAATAGACGCGTGTGCACTACACAGCGCATAGATAAACATCGGGTTTGCGTGTGTCAGCTCAATAATCAGTTGTTTATCACCCACAACTTGAACATCACTGACCTGATCAAATAAAGACTGTACTGGCCCTTCGATATTTTTTAGCTGCAACAAACATTGAGCAACATCTTTGGCCGTTAAATTTTCACCGTCATGGAATAACACATTCGGTCTCAACCAAAAATGCAGAAAGCGCCCTTCCATCTCCCAATGGTGCGCGAGGCTCGCTTGGGGATTTCCTTCATGATCTTGGACGAGTAACGTATTGTAGAGACTCCTTAAGATGTGATGTTCGGCAGTTCGGTATGTTTTTGCTGGCTCAAGGTTATCGACCCACGGATATTGAGTGATCAGCAAATGATCATGTTGTTGATTGAACAGACTATGTTTTTCAGTCGCTAGCGTCAGTGCCTTTATTGCCGCATCACCATAGCTTTCTAGAAGACGGGGAATAACGTTAAAGCACCCCTGTTCTAACTGAAGCGCTAACACTTGTTCTAACGCTTCGGGGAAGCTGACCAAAATTCTAAATTGGCTAAGTTTCCCTCTTCCTTTAGAAGGAATCCAACAAATCCAGCGATATTTCGATAAGCATTTAAGAATGATCGAAGTGTTTCTACGAGAAGTCGATAGCGAGTGTTCTAGAGCATCGATCGTTAGGTGATACTCTTCACCTAATTCATACTTTGCAATAAGCTGCTGAAGTCTACGTAAGTTAGCGTCGTTCAATGGATATCCGAATTAAGCGTCTAGAGGAACGAAAATAGCTGTAACCCAAATGGGAGGTCTATTTACTCGTTCAAGTTGAAATATGCTTTATGAAACTGTTGATATAAATAATATCAAGATCCAACTTAATTTATAAACACCTCTTTTAGCAAACAAAATAATCAATGATGGTTCATATTCAGTGATAAAAATAAATGGGAGATTAATCCTCCACTGAATTCGTTATTTGCTCTGCATTCCACTTGCCTTCATGAATCGCTGAGTTGACGTCTCTTCTTGGTAGCCACCCCATGGTTTCAAGTTCTGGTTTATCTTTGAAATGATCAACGTAGCCAATACACAGGTAGGCCACAATATCGATGTTTTCCGGGATATCGAGTGCGTCTCGCAGTACTGAATCGTGGAGAATACTCACCCAGCCTAACCCTAGATTTTCTGCCCTTGCCGCCAGCCACAAGTTTTGAACCGCACAGACTGTGCTGTATAAGTCCATCTCTTGTTTGATGGTTCTACCTAGCACAACCTTTCCGGTTCGATTACGGTCGCAAGTTACACAGATACCGATAGGTGATTCAACGATACCTTCCAACTTTAAGCGTTTATACATCGCCTGTTTTTCATCGGTAAACATTTCTGCCGATTCAGCATGCGCTTGATTGAAGCCCGCTTTAATTTGTTGCTTAGTTTCGATATCACGAACAATGACAAAGTCCCAAGGCTGCATAAAACCGACACTAGGCGCATGGTGCGCGGCGGTTAACACACGCATCAGAACGTCTTCTGGGATCTCATCAGGGAGAAACTGTCCACGAACATCTCGGCGAGAAAAAATCGTTTTATATACTGCTTCGCGTTCATTCGGCGTAATTTCCATACTTCCCTGTCTTATCGTCGTCTTATTGAGTCAGTATTATCCAACTAAAGTGTCTATGTTTCTAGGGCGTGTTGACCTTTCGTGGTTAAATTTTGTTCGAGATAAAAGCGTTTTAATCGCGGCGAGGGGGAAGTAGCCTAGTCATTCTAAGCAAATCTCCCCCAACAAAGAGTAAAACGCTTTTAGCCGAACCCTTCGGGCAGCGTTTACTGGTCATTTCTACTGCGTTATCGGCTTCTCATGTAGGCTAGCTACACATCAAAGCCTCTGCCTTGTATAAATACCCAGCAACTCGCTGCAAAAATCAGCTCGAAAGATCAACATGCCCTAGTAGTACACAAGCAACATGGTAGAATGCCGCCATTAATCTTATCCTTGTATAAGATTGTTGAACCTTTCCATCGCTATTTAGCCAAATCATACCGAGAAACTTATGCCATTTTCCAAGCTTGGATTAAGCTCACCTATTGTTAAAGCCGTTGCAAAACAAGGCTATGAAAAGCCAACCTCTATTCAAGAAAAAGCAATTCCGATTGTGCTTTCTGGTAAGAACCTTATTGCTGCTGCACAAACAGGTACAGGTAAAACTGCGAGCTTTGTTCTCCCTACCTTAGAAATGCTAAGTAAAGGTGAAACACAACGTAAAAAACGTATTCGTGCTGTTATTCTGACACCAACTCGTGAACTTGCGATTCAGGTTGAGCAGAACATTACTAAGTACGCGAAGTTCCTAAACCTAACATCATTAGCGATGTACGGTGGCGTCTCTTACCAACACCAGAAAGATCGTCTTATTGAAGGCGTCGATATTCTTGTGGCAACACCAGGTCGTTTGATCGATATGTACGGACAACGTGCCGTTCACTTTGATGAAGTCGAAGTACTGGTTCTTGATGAAGCTGACCGCATGCTAGACATGGGTTTCATCGAAGACATCAACAAGATCATCGCACGTTTGCCACAAAACATTCAAAACCTGTTGTTCTCAGCAACGCTATCAACGCCAGTTCGTGCGCTAGCGAAAAGCGCAATCAGTGAAGCGGAAGAGATTTCAATTGCCAAAACTGACGCTTCTAAAGCAAACATCGAACAATGGCTTGTTACTGTAGATAAAGACCGTAAGTCTGCGCTATTAAGCCACATGATCACTGACGGTGAGTGGGACCAAGCGCTTATCTTTATCGAGACTAAGCACGGCGCGGCTAAGTTGGTTGCTCAACTTGAAAAGCGTGGTATCGAAGCGGAAGCTTTCCACAGTGGACGTAGCCAAGCGATTCGTGAAAAGATTCTGGCTGATTTCAAAAAAGGTCGTCTAAAATATCTAGTTGCAACAGGGGTTGCTGCTCGTGGTATCGATATCGATAACCTAAGCCGCGTAGTTAACTACGACATCCCATTCCCTGCGGACGACTATGTTCACCGTATTGGTCGTACAGGCCGTGCGGACGCGTCTGGTGAAGCGATCTCTTTCCTATCGAAAGACAACTTCAAGAACCTATGTATTATTGAAAAACGTCTTGGTCACTTGATTGAACGACGTGTAGTTGAAGGTTTCGAACCACGTAAAGAAGTGCCAATCTCTGTATTGAACTTCGTGCCTAAAAAGAAAAGAGACCTGCAGCAACCTGAGTAATTTCAAATTTAGACAATGCGAGAGTCGCGTTAACCAAAATACAAATGAAACGAAGCCCCATGTGGCTTCGTTTTGTTCTTTGATACACAGATAAAGATAAAACAGAGGTATTGAGATGATTACTCCTATCGCAACGAGATTAACCCGAGGACAAGATCTAAAGCTTGAGATCCAGAGGCTAGTGACAGCGCACAATATCTCTGCAGGCTCTATCGCATCTTGTGTCGGGTGTGTTTCTCAACTCAATATTCGCTTAGCTAATGCCAACAACACCAAGCTAGTTCAAGCTCCGTTCGAAATCGTATCTGTAATGGCAACGCTAACGCCTAACCACCAGCACGTTCATATATCCGTTGCTGATGAGAATGGTGATGTGATTGGCGGGCATTTGCTGGAGGGAACGATCATCGCAACCACAGCTGAATTGATTGTTCACCACTACGATACTTTGACCTTCAGCAGAGAGCATGATGATACGACGGGTTACACTGAGCTCACTATCAGCAGTAACACACAATAGCTTCACTGATAGCAGAACCAAACGCCTCATATAAAGCGATATAACCAATAGTAATTAGGAAACACGATGGCTACACACTCCGCAGACTCCGTTATCGTTCTCGATTTCGAAACCACAGGCTTATCACCAAATATGGGTGACCGAGCGATTGAAATCGGTGCGGTGAAACTCGTTAACGGCGAAGTCGTCGACACCTTCCAACAACTCATGAACCCAGGGTTTCGTGTTAGTGGATTCATTGAAGGTTATACCGGAATCAGTAACCGTATGTTAAGTACAGCGGCCAGTTGCAGTGAAGTGATGGATGAGTTTGCAGACTTCATTCAAGACAGCCAACTTGTCGCTCACAATGCCTCATTTGATAAGCGCTTTCTTGATGCAGAGTTAGATAATATTGGTCGCGATTACAATGGACAGTTTGCATGCTCAATGCTGATTGCTCGTCGTCTAATTCAAGACGCACCGACTCATAAGTTAGGCGACCTTGTGCGTTTCAAGAATATCGACAACGACGGTACTTTCCACAGAGCGTTAGCCGATTCAGAAATGACAGCTAGACTGTGGTTATTGATGATTGATGAACTACAAAGCGACCACGGTATTCAACAACCGAGCTTTCAACTGATGCAGAAAATATCTAAGACCGCTAAAGGCTCTATTGCAAAGCTGTTGATGAGTAATCGAGGTTAAAACCCTTACCATACGATAATGTTTGAAAGGCTGATTAGTTTAACGCGATCAGCCTTTTTAGTTATTAACGAAACTTACTTGTCCCCTACTCCTGCAGTGTCACCAGTGTAGATTTGAGACTCTCTAATTCATTCATGAAATAAGACCATTGCTTATCACTACTGATTGCGGCGATATCCACCAAGAATTTGGCTGATGTCTGCATATTTTTATTAAGCTTAGATTCCAATTCATCTGGATAATAAGCTTCATTATTCAGAAGCAAGTTCATAATAATTGGCTGAGCGATATGTAGATCACTCTTCTTTCCCATCAGTGTTGTGAGATCTTGGTAGGTATTATTTTGATATTGACGCCAGCTATCGTTGGTATTTCCCCATTCTTGAGACCAAGTGAAAATAATCTGTTTTTGTTCTTTCGATACCGATCCTAGCCATCGTTCTAGCCTCTCTTCTATTCGATTTCGATATCGATCTCTGGAATCTTCGTCATTCAACGACAACCTTTCTTCGTAATAGTCTTGCTGCTTTTCTCTAAAGTTTTGTAAGAACTCACTATCTTGCTTAGGGCTCAGTTGCATACTTAACGCGTAAACATCGGGGGCAAACTTATTAACGATAGCGCGAATATGATTTTTAATTTGTTCGCTCTGGTCAACGATAAAGGCAGAATTCATATCGGCACGAGCAATACTTTGAATCACTTCTAATTGCGAAATATATAGAGGAAGTTGAGTTTCTTTATGCCAGACTTGCAATGAGTCTAGACGTGCTTCTAGCTCGGACTCTTGACTATTAGATAACGAAACAAAGTCTTCGATATAACTCACCGCAAACCAACTGATATTGTTATAGGCGAATTTTGTCCCACACCCAGCAAATAGAAAGCACACCAATATCACTAACCAACGGCATTTTCTCATTACACCCTCTCACAACCCTTTACTGATCAGCGAACCTGTAAACAGCCTTATCAGATTCACTCTTGATCTTATAACATTAGCTATAAAAGCAGCTGATCGTAAAAACTTTAAGATAAATTGAGACTTCACCTTGCTAAACCGTCTATTTAGGCAAATGATTAAACTAAAAATAATTAACGGCAGTGATATAACTTGATTTTTATTACTCATTTGACGTAGTGCGGACCCTATAAAAGAATCGGGTCAGCGTATTTTCAAATGATTGATTATTTGGGAGGCAAGCTATGGCCGCTATTCCTGAGCACCCAAGCGATTTAGAATATGAGCTTTGTTATTTTGACGATGGTTCAATAACCACAATCACGATATTCGTTCACAATCGACAGGAAGCGATGAATTGGTATGTTAGCGAAGGAAAACATATCAACGATCTTTATTCGATAAGACCCGATGAATAATGCTTTAGTATAGAGGACTAGGTCAATAAACCTAAGAGAAGAAGCTTGAGTGACATTTTGTTGAACACCCTTTACTGCAATGCCATTAATTAGACATATCGCAGCAAAGGGGTTCAGTCTCGAATTACTTCAGGATTCGGGCGCGGAATTGACGACCCTTCATTTTACCTGATTCGATCTTGTTCAGTGCTTTCTTAGCAACAGAGCGTTCTACAGCAACATAGGCGCGCATTGCGAACAAGTTGATCTTACCTACTGATTTACCATCAATACCACCTTGACCAGTCAATGCACCAAGAATATCACCAGCTCGAAGCTTAGCTTTCTTACCGCCATCAATCTGAATGGTTACCATGTTTGAATAGTACGGCTTAGCAATAGGTTTTGCTGGAAGCTCAGATGGCTCAATCGGCATATCCATGTACTCATCAATTTGAGCAACACGGTACATCTCTTTCTCGCTAAAGAAGCTGATAGCGACGCCTTTGCTTCCTGCACGGCCAGTACGACCAATGCGGTGTACGTGAACTTCAGGGTCGCGAGACAATTCAAAGTTGAATACTGCGTCTAGGTTATCAACATCAAGACCACGAGCCGCAACGTCTGTCGCTACTAGAATCGAGATGGTTTTGTTTGAGAACTGAACCAAAGCTTGGTCACGTTCACGCTGTTCCATGTCGCCATGAAGCTCAATTACACTGAAACCGCGGTGACTTAGCTCATCGTTTACGTTTTGCACTTCTTTCTTAGTGTTACAGAACACAACCGCAGATTCCGGTTGGTGATGAAGTAACAACAACTCTAGAGCGTCATCACGAGCTTCAGAGCCTTCTAACTTGTAGAAGTGTTGTTGGATGCTTGAGTGATCGTGTGTTGATTCAACCTTCACCATTTCTGGGTTACGCATGATGCGGTCTGCAACAGACTTGATTTGTTTAGGGAAAGTAGCACTGAATAGCAGAGTTTGGCGTTCTTTTGGAGCTGCTTCAATCACTGCATCCAAAGCGTCTTGGAAGCCCATTTCTAGCATGCGGTCAGCTTCATCTAACACAAGTGTGTTCAGCTCAGACAGATCAATACGACCTTTCTCTAGGTGATCAAGAATACGACCAGGTGTGCCCACAAGAATGTGTGCGCCATGCTCTAGTGAACCAATCTGTGGGCCCATTGGCATACCGCCACAAAGTGTCAGCACTTTAATATTGTGAATACCGCGAGCAAGAGTACGAATCTCTTTTGCTACTTGGTCTGCAAGCTCACGAGTCGGACATAACACTAAAGACTGAACACGGAAACGCTTAACGCGTAGGTTCTGCAGCACGCCTAAACCGAAAGCAGCTGTTTTACCTGAACCCGTTTTACCCTGACCAATAACGTCCTTGCCATTTAGGATAGTAGGAAGACTTAACGCTTGGATCGGCGTCATTTCAGTATAACCAAGAGAATCCAACGTATTTAGAAGCTCTGGCTTAAGGGCGATTGAAGAGAATTTTGAAGTGCTCAATGGAAATATCCAACTGGTGAAAAACAGAGTGCATTATGAGTGTTTTTGAAAATTATTCCACCTTAATCACAGTTTTGAAGAAACATGTTAGGCGAGCACAAAAAAGCCAGCTTTCTTAGCTGGCTTTTGCTTCTATACGAATTGCTTTCTAAGGCACACCGTGGCCTTTGGATGCAACCCATACGCGATACCATTGCTCGCGAGTCAGTTCGATTTTCAGCGCATCAACAGCCGTCTTCACACGTTCAATCTTACCTGAGCCAATAATGGCAATTGGGTTAGATGGTAAACGGCGTACCCATGCGTAGATCACTTGATCAATGCTGTCTGCACTCACTTCTTGGCGAATTGCTTCTAGCTCATCACGAACACGAATCGCTTGTGCTGAGTCACCACTGAAGATACTACCACCACCAAGACAAGACCACGCCATCGGGCGAATGCGGTTCATCTGCAGTTGATCTAGTGTGCCATCATGAGCCACTTCGAAGTTCAATGGGTTGATTTCAACTTGGTTAGTTACTAATGGCTTACCAAGGCGAGATTGAAGCAGTTCGAACTGACGCGGTGAAAAGTTAGAAACACCAAAGTGCTTAACTTTACCGACCTTATGCAGCTCTGCGAACGCTTCTGCTACTTCATCTGCATCCATCAATACGTCTGGGCGGTGAATCAACAATACGTCGATATCGTTAACACCTAAGCGCTCTAGTGAGTTATTTACTGATTGGTAAATATGCTGCGCACTGGTGTCATAGTGATTGATCTTACGATCAGGAGTGTGGTCACCACATAGATTAATATCGCACTTGGTGACGATTTGAATATCATCACGAAGGCTTGGTTCAAGCGCCAATGCCTCACCGAATAACTTTTCACATTGGTAGTTACCGTAAATATCCGCGTGATCAACCGTTGTGATACCAAGATCAATGTGTTGCTTCAGGAAAGTCAGGCGTTGTTGCGGGGTCATACCCCATTCTGCTATACGCCAGTATCCTTGCACCAACTCAGAAAGTTCTGGGCCTTGTGGCGCTATCGTTACTTTTGCAACCATGGGTTGTCTCCTTTATCAATACTGAACGTATCCTAAGCTCGTTTTACCGAAGGCTCAACGTATAACAAATGGCAAAGGCAAACGCTTACTAAAAATGTGAGAGCCCCAGAAAAACGAACACTTAAATGAATTATAACTTGCCGTCTGCCCGCGAGCCGTTCTCCTGAAAGGCTTGTTTAGCCTAATAAATAACGAAACTATCTATAAATTTGAGCAATTAAAAGCGATTAAGTTCAACCGTTAAGTTGTCACCATCACTATGTAACTGAATCCAAGGAGAGGAAGATCCAGGAGAAGATAAGTTAGGAACATTCCATACACTCATTTGCTCTGATGAACCGTGTGGCGCGTTGATAAATTCGACCAGCTGTTTATCCACCTTATCGAAACCAACACCTTCATTTCGAGCTCGTTCGAGTTGAGCAGTAACATCGAATTCATCTTCGCCAATACGAATTGAACTGAGAGCAAAGCCATCTTGGCGAAGGTACGCCTGAAGCTTTGTGTAACTTAGGTTCGAATATGGCAGGTTTAAGTGCACTGTTTCAACGCTTGAGTCCCCCAACTCCAGTTCAACATAAACGTCCAGATCGTAATATTGGGTTAAGTCACTACACAACAAAGTGCCTTCGGTCTCACCACAATCCATCAAGTCGATATCGTTAATATAGTTTTGAGAATTCGGCAGGCTTGGGCTGCTGTTAAATACTGTTCTTAGCCACCAGCTTTCGGTTGCTTGTGCGGAAAATGCAAAAGCATTAAGGGACAGCATTAAAGGCAAGATTAGAACTTGAAAGATTTTCATCGACTGGGCTTATTTAGCGCTATATGAAGTATCCATTATACGTGACCAATCGACAAACAACTGCTCGAGTCGCAAACTTTAGGCGAAAAAAAACGGGCATACATGCCCGCAGATAAATTCATCACCGAATAACGTAATCCGTCACGTTGAGAACCATTACGAAAGTAAGGATATCACTCCGCCAGCAAGATTACAACACGTCGTACCCATTACTTATATCCACCTTCAATTGCAGGTTCTTCAAGCGACAATCTCACTTTGTTACGTTGAATCGCTTCTGGTGGTAAGCTGATGAAACCGTACTGATTTAGTACCTCTTGATGGTCTTCAGAAAGCGTTAGACCAATAAAGAACTTCTCTTGCTCAGTAAACCCTTTACGGTGTGCAGGGATGTTCAAGTACATGTAGTACACAGTCGCTAATGGGTAACGCCCAGAGAGGATTGTCTCTTTGTTAAGGTCGTAATTAACCCCTAAGTTATCGACAACACTCAACCATTTCACATCAGAAATTTTATCAGAGTATACGGTGTAACCAATAGCAGCTTCTTCATCTTCAATCTTATTTATAAGATGCGGTAAATCCGCTAAAAATTGAGTATGAGCGTATTCCCCGTCCGTTTCACACTCAACCCAACTTGAGAAGGTGGTGTGCCCCTTCAGGTTATGATCAATGGCGAAAGGCAACATGTGAGTATCTAGGCTTTCACCATTACGAGCATCACTACTAGCCAACCATTTCGGGTGTTTAGGATCGTTAGAACACCCAAACACATCGATGAGTTCAGCAACAGTGATCGATGTAGCAGGGTTTTCCTCATTGGCCAGAATCGCAATCACATCAGCGGTAAACATCAGCTCTGTAGGTCTATAACCGTAGCGCATGTCAAACCTAGCCATCTCTTTGTCAGTCCATTTTTTGGAAGTGATACCAACACGCGAGCGCTGCATGATCATCTGTTCTGGGACGCTGTCACTCAACAAGATTTCTAAGTCGATCTCTTGGCTCTCAAGCAGGTCTTCAAAAAGTCCCTGCATATTAGGCTCAATCGCGACCAAACCAATGTCACTGACATCATTAGCTAATGTCGATGCAGATAGCAACGCAGGTACAGCAGCAAGCAGCAAGCCCGATTTATTAGATAGACGTTTCATTACTGGCCTCCTACTGGATCAATCGACGTTTTAGACTCAACATCGCTATTACTATCGAGCTGCATTTCTGAAGTGAAGATGTTCCAAGATGGATTCACTTCCATGCTTTCTGTTTTAATCACCGCAATCGTTCTACGCTTACGTTTGTGAAGATGCTGAGTTAGGCTAGTGATCTGAGTAAACTCTTGTTCGAAAATACGCTCACCATCAACGCCTCTGTCAATCAATGCGTCTCGAATCACGCCAGTTCTTTTCTTGGCCAGTGCTTTGTTATAAACGTTTGTACCTTCAGAACTGGTATCACCTACCAAGGTAATTGAGGCGTCAGGTTGCTCTCCTAGTAAACGCACCAACTCATTTAATACAGCCGTATGATCAGGTTTAAGGTCATACTTATCAAAATCAAATGCCACGCTTAATACTTCAACGTCTTCGACAATTTTCCAATTGGCACACCCTTTAATGTCTACCGCTACACCTTCTGGCGTATCGGCACAAAGATCTCGCTGATTAATCACACCATCGCGGTCATTATCCGCTAAGTCATCAATTTGATGGCGTGTCATGGTCGTATCAGGCGTTTCTGCACATCCCATCAGCAAGATAGAGCTAAGTAGCGCTAGTTTAAAATGTCTCATTACTTGTTCTCCCCTTGCCACTCTTCTGGATGTTCAATCCTTAACGCATACGTCAACATGCCCATCGCATTCAATACTCGATAAGCCGCTAACGTTTGATCATATTCAGTGCTAATGAAGTTTCTTCGAGCCAAGAACACCTCGACCTTCGCATCAAGTACATCGAGTAGGCTTCGTCTACCAACATTAAATTGTTGGATATAGCCGAGCTCTGCAATTTTCGCTGCATCAACGTTCTGTTGAAGTAGGGATTTTTGCTGTTCTAGCATTTTGTATGCGTTCCAAGCCAGTTGTGTACCTTCTCTAACCTCACGCTCCGTTCGTAGTCGTATCGCTCTTGCTTCTTCAACTCGCCAAGCCGATGATTCAACTCTGGAATCGGTAGAGAAGCCATTAAACAGGTCATAATCCATCGTCAACATCAGTCGAGCATCTTCATCGACACCACCTGGAGGGTTAGATACGTTGTCATTCTTGTTAGCATGAAGCTCAAGTTTAAGCTCTGGGTAGTAATCTCCCTTCTCACGGCGCATCTCTTTACGAGCCGCGTCGATATCAAGCAAAGATGCCTTGATTTCTGGGTGATTCTCGACAGCCTGTTCAAGTGCGACTTGTGCTGAGCTTGGCAATAAAGCGTAATCAAAACGAGGATAAACCAAGTTCACCGCAGGTTTACCAACCAAGCGTAGGTACTGTGTTTGCAAATCAAAAAGGTTGTTCTGAGCGGCAATAAGTGAGGACTGTGCTGTGGCAACACGGGCGGAGATCTGAGCCAAATCCGAGTTACTACTCAAGCCTTTGCTCTTTTTATCTTGGATATCTTGATAGATTTCTTGGTGCTCTTTTACGTTGCGCTTAGACAACTCAAGCAGCGTCTCTGCTTTAAGGATATCAAGATAATTTCTCACTACATCTAACGATACGTTTTCAGCGCGAGAAATCAGGGTCAATCGTTCAGCTTCAGCTTCGAACGTCAGTCGATCGACATTCGACGTCGTTTTAAAACCATCGAATAGTAACTGAGAAACTTTAACGCCAATTTCCGTTCGCGTTAGGCCTCGATCATCAGTGTCGAGTTTGCTACCACTGTTGTAGCGCGTCTCTTCATAACCTGCTGCTGCGTACAAATTAACTTGCGGCATATACAAACCACTCGCCGCGTCACCGTCTCTTATCACCGATTGATATCGGGAGTATTGCGCCAATATCTCAGGACTATAGTCGATGGCAAAGGCCACGGACTCTTCTAATGAAGCTGCTTGAGACAGCCCACTCATTAGTAAGCAAGAAGAGAGTAAGAATTTTGAATGCATTACACTTCCTTTTATATTTATGCTTAACGCACTTCATCGTTCGCGAAGTGAGTTTTCCTTAGCTCGTAAAATAGGTTTTAACCAATAACTCAATACTGTTTTCTCTCCGGTCAATATATCAACCGCGACTTGCATCCCTGGGATAATGCTAAAGGCAGAGTTTTGTTGCTGGTCTTCGTTTAACTGAATATGGGCGCGATAATAGGCGTTGCCGTCTTCCGTTTGTAAGGCGTCGGCACTCACGTAAATCACCTCGCCTTTAAGTCCGCCATAAATGACGAAATCATAGGCCGTAAATTTCACTGTCGCGCCCAGCCCCTTATGAACAAACGCGATATCTTGTGGAGAGATTCTCGCTTCAACAATCAGGTCACTGTTTGACGGGATAATCTCAATGATCGGCTCGCCGGGACGAACAACACCACCAATGGTACGCACAAAGATCTCTTTGACTGTGCCATCAACAGGCGCAACAATTTCGGTACGCTTGAGTTGGTCGGCAATTGCCTGCTGGCTTTCGTTCAGCTGTGCTATCTTGCTCGCCACTTCATTCAACTGACCTTGTACTTTGGTACGAAAATCTAAGGCAATGCTTCGACGATCCGCTATCGACTCTGAGTAGGCGGCTATCTGCTTCTGCGCTGCTACTTTTGAGCTAGCAATATCACCTTTGAGTTTGACCACATCACGGTTCAGTTTTAATAACTCAACTTCTGCAACCGCACCGCTGGCCACCACATCTTTTAGCATGTTGCGCTCTCGAATCACGATATCTAAGCTGCTCTCAAGAGTCTGAATATTATTCAGGGTATCAACACGAGCCTGAGCTTGTTGCTCGATACGTAGTGCCGCCTCTTCCAGTTCCGACTTTAATTGCCCCAAACGCTCAAGATAGTTCGCTTTGGCGTTCATTAATGCAGGGTGGCTTGATACATCGACAACAATGTCTTGTGGCACCAATACCACTCGCTCATACCACTCTTTAGCATCGTTGTTTAACACCACGGTCGAGAGTTCGGCTCTTAGCCTTAATTGTTGAGCCAGCAAAGTATCCGCTTGTTGAGCCGACTCTAAAAATGCCGCCTTAAAACGCGTGTCTTCTAACTTAGCGAGAGGTTGCCCTTTCACAACAGATTGGCCTTGTCGCACTATAATCTCTTGAACCAAGCCCCCTTCTAAGCTCTGAATCGTCTGTACTGAAAGGCTAGGCACCACCTTGCCCTCACCAATCACCACTTCTTCGAGAGTTGCCCACGTCGCCCAGCCAATGATCGACACAATCAACAGTGCACTTAGCCAAATCAGCTTGCGAGAACGAAATGCCAAGTGGTTGTTGGTCCATTGAATATCATTACTCATGACGACCTCCCTTCACCACTGAAACCGTCTTAAAGCGGCTTGCTCCTTTGGGTACACTTTTCTTCTGTAGAGAGAGAATATCTTTAGGCGCACCTTCCGCCACGATTTGACCTTTATCTAAAACGATCACGCGGTCACACATCATTAAGAATGAAGATTTGTGCGAACTGATCAGCATAGAAGTTTCTCTCGGCATACTTTGCAGTGCATTGAAGAACTGTATCTCAGCTTGGTTATCTAACGCGCTGGTTGGTTCATCCATGATCAATAACTTTGGACAACGGTATAGTGCTCTTGCAATGGCGACAGCTTGGAGTTGGCCTCCTGAAAGTAATCGGCCACCTTCGCCAACTGGTGTCTCAAGACCATTGCTCAAACGCCCCATATAGCCGTTCAAACCCGACTGTTGAAGCGCTTGTCTTAGTTTTACTTCATCAACATTGGTCGCACCAAGCGTAACGTTGTCGTAAACACTGCCAAAAATAAGATTGGTGGTTTGCCCCACCCAGCCCATGCCACTACGCAGAACACTGGTTGGCCATAATTGCCCATCAATCTCTTGATAGAAAGCTTGTCCTGTTGTTGGCATATACTGGCGAGCAACAATCGATAGTAGGGTTGTTTTGCCCGCGCCTGCTGCACCAACAAGGCCAACTCGTTCACCCGGCTTTATCTCCAGTGAGATATCCTTCAATGCAGGGCTTTGAGTTTCTGGGTAAGTGAACGTCACTTCATCAAGCCTTACCCCACCGTCAAAATCCCCCTTGTCTATCACCTGATGTTTCGACTCTTCCTGAGGCAGTTCCATTATCTGGTTCAAGCCTTCGACTGCCGAACGGGTTTGTTGAAACCTCAGTAATAGAAGAGAAAGCTGATTCACTGAACTCGCTGCTCGCCCACTCAGCATCACCACTGCAATTAACCCCCCCATGCTGAGTAGGCCTTCAGAGATCTGATACACACCGAAGATAATCAAAGTGATGGTGACGATCTGTTGACTCGACTGAATAGAGTGCGTCACGATATTGGAGTAGTGTCGAGATTGAGTCTGCCATTGAGAGAGCGATGAAATAGTCTGTTCCCAACGCTTCTGGGTAAGACCCTCAGCATTGTTTTGCTTGATATCCGGAAGGGTTGTTAAGCAATCAAACAGCTGTGCTTGTCTTTGTGTCGACAAACGTGCGGTTTCATCGAATGTTTTCTCGACTTTACCTTTCATCGCAATGCTCAGGACAATCAATACCAACATGATTGCGACTGGGATGAACATCATCGCGCCACCGAGCCAACCGATAAGAAACAGGAACAACAAGGTGAACGGTAAGTCGACTAACGTGACCAAAGATATGGAAGTGAAGAAATCTTTTACGCTATCGAAGTCTTGAAGCTGCCTTGCGAATGCACCCACCGATTGTGGTCGGTTTTCGAGTTTCATTCCGAGAACTTTTGAGAACAACTGAGAAGACAGCTTGTTGTCTATATAGCGCCCCGCCATATCAGTCACAGAGCTTCGTGAGCTTCTCAATACCCAATCAAAAACAACGACAATACCAACGCCTGCCGCCAGAACCCAAAGCGTGTTAAACGCTTGGTTTGGTACCACACGGTCGTATACGTTCATGGTAAAGAGCGGAACGACTAGCGCCAATACGTTGATCAAGAACGAAGCGATAAACAGGTCTCGATACCAAGGTTTCACTTCTTTGACGACACGCCATAACCAGCGCGTGTTGGATTTACTGTCACTGCGTTCGTGCGATTGAACACGAGCATCATCGAGAGCTTGAGCGCCAACTTGCCAAACATAAGGTTCGACTTGTGCGACCAACTCTTTTAGCGAGATAGTCTGACTAGAATCACTTTCACAATCTAAAACATCAAAGTCACCACCCGAGCCTTGGGTAACGACTACAGGAAAACCTGTCGCCGATTTCACAGCAACAACCGGAAACTGACATTGAGTCAGTAATTCTTTTTTAACGTGGCTAAGTGTTAACCCCGATTTCTCAATCGCTCTTGGGAAAAGGGACTCATTGAGCCTTCCTTCGACTAAAGGTAGGCCAGACACTATTTTGGAAGGATGGCTGCGAACATTAAAATGCTCACACAACCACTCAACACAACCTAGCCAGCTGTCTTTTTGTTCTACCAATCTAAAACTTCCTTTTATAGACTGTACATCTAACTTACAGCGTTAAATTATTGTCTTCTATCATTTTTTGTAAAATTTGTGCTTCTAATGCACTGCTACTATCACCCTGATACAAATCATCATACGTCACCTCGGCGAGCAAGATATTTTGTTGGACGTCATCGTCTCCATTGGCCTTAATCGAAATCGTTACGCCTTCCGCTGATTCTTCTAGATCGAGGTACTGTGTCGCACCAATGCCCGTCGCGATACCTAAGCCACCCAGGATACCTGACAAATCAATCGCATCCGTGTCTGGTGAGGCATCAAAATCTTGAACCACATCGAAGCTCGGCGCATCTGCACTGCCTAAACCTGTAGATTCAAATACAAAGCTATCCGAGCCTGTACCACCAATTAGCAAATCATTGTCATCTGTTGCGGTAATCGTAGAGTCACCTTCAGCCACAAACTCAACCGATACGGTTTGTGGGAGCCCTACCGCTTGGTTATTACCGATTTCTGCTGATGGCTCAATCGTTAGATCAAATTGATCACCACTGTTGTAGCCCCCGGTAATCGCTACATTAGGCACATCCGCCAAGTTCACCACGTATTGTCCGCCGACCATCGAACCATGTGAGAAAGTCAAACCGGCAGGTATGTCATAGATGGTAATAAAACCCTCCTCAGAATCGGCAGGGTTAACGAGAGAAATATCTAGACCAAGAGGAATCGTGCCGCTTGCTTCAGAGACAATTGATGGGTATTCGAGGCTTAACAACGGAGCATCGGGCTCTGGTGTAATCACCAAAGTCATATCTTGTGAACTTGGTTCGCCAGTATCTGTTACCAAATTACCAAGCACCGTATTTTGGTCAACCGTTTGACCAGTGATCGTAATATCGAGGTTGCCCCAAGCGTCTCCAGCAAAGAACTCAAGCTCATCAACGGAGCTCGCAGTCACCAGAATAGTAGCGTGAACACCACCAACCCCATTAGAGATAAACTGCGCGGTTTCAGAGCCAATGCGAATTCTATCAAGCCCAATTAAACCTGAAGGATCCGAAGTCCCATTTACCGTGAGTGTAATTAATAAAAACTCGTCACTGTTGGTTTCAAAACTATTCGCATCAAGTGGAATAACAATACCTTCATCTTCACTACCAATCAGCTGTTCAGGTAGGTCGAAAAACTCAACTTTATCACCGATAGGATTCACACCGACGGTAAACTCAGATTCTGTATAACGAATATCTGTTGTACCAATTTCTTGAGTGATTGCCTCAAGAGCAAGATCCATATCCCCACTGAAATCCCTTGGCGGCAAAATAACTAGGTTCGCAAGCTGACTTGGATCCAACTGCCATTCGTAGGTAGGGTTTCCATCGAAGGTACCGCCATCAGCGCCATTGTTTGGAACCAATTCATAGGTATCTCCTACTTTAATTGCGACAACTGCGCCTTCAGGAACTCCCTTTAATGAAAGCGACATATTTTCAGAGCCATCTTGGTCAATCAGCTCTGCGCTAAGTGATGACAATGAAATATAGTTGTCTTCGTCACCTACTATATTCTCCGTCACCAGGTTCGCCGCATCAGCGACAGGCTCAACAGTAATAGTCACCACCGTCGTTTTATCTTGCGTATCCGTTTCAGTCACGCAATCCGCTTCATCGGTAATATTTGCTTTCACAGTGAGGGTAATTTCACCACTGTAATGTTCAGGTGGAGTTACCAACACGTCACTCAATCGGCTAGGGTCTGTGACCGTCCAAGTGCCATCGCCATTGTCAACTAACAGCCCGGTGTCTGTTGGAGTTTCAGACAAGGTTGCTCCATTCGAAATGCTCACCGTTAGAGAGTTAACGGTTTCTTTACCAGTAGCGCTGTTACCTTCACCTGTTATTAACTGCCCTGTTTCAACGCTGTCACCAAGGACTAGCTCAAGATTAAGGTCTGTCGCGGTGTCTTCTTGAATGATTGTAGCGTCAGTCACGACCGTAATGTCGTCCACAACGGGTAGAACTTGAATACTGATGGTTTGGTCTGTTGTAACGGTATCTCCGTTACAAGGAGAGGTCTCAATGGTTTCAATCGTAAAGTTGATACAGCCAGCAAAGTCTTCATCTAAGCCCGTTAACGTTAGTTTCGAGAGTCCATCTGCAGTAATTGAATAACCGACGATCTCACCAGAAGCATCGTATTCAGCAATCACACCATCACCGGAGATCTCAACGCCTTCAGGAAGTGAATCGGCAGGAATATAGAAAGAGATTTCATTGCCTGGATCACTGCCAACATCGGTGTTTAACAAACCAGTAAGATCAATATCTTCCCCTTCAGGTGTTTTAATTTCGCCATCGGGTTGAATCGGGCTTGGTGGACCAACAGGATCACAACTGCCGCCACCGCCATCATGACCAGTAATTTGCAGCGGGAAAGTCGCATCAATATATCTCGCATCTTCGCCATCAATCACACGAGCACGAACCACAATATCCAGTACCGGAGTATCACTTGGACTGGAAATCGTCGCATTATCTAAAATGTACGCTGCAAGCTCTTGGAAAGAGTCACTCGTTAGCCCATCCGCCGATATAATCCAATTCCCCGAGCTATCTTGCGCGGCACCATTAGGGTGCTCAACAATCAACGAATAGCCGTCGGGAATTTCGATCAAAATATAATCGAGGTACTCTGACCCATCGATATCCGCGTCGACGAATGTCACGGCGTTAGATATATCAACAGGCGAGCCATCTGTACTCTGTAAAAGCTCTGTAGAGCCTTCTAATCGAGTATCTAACTCGACACGAGCATCGACAGTCACGCTAATAGAACCAGTAATATCTTTAATATCCGTGGCACCAGTTGGAGAGGTATCCGTGACTTCATAGGTGATAGGAATCGAGAATGTTCCGCTTAAATCTTCTGTCGCTGTAACAGAAAGCCTACCGCTGCTTAGAAGATCCGAAAGCGTTGGAGTTGTTGAGTCCAGTAGAGTATCCAAATCTAAGCCTGAGGCTGGAATCTGAATAGCACTCCCATCAAAATAAAGAGTGAGATCTGCAGGTAGGCTATCAATGACATATCCCGTCAAGGATTCGCTGCCATCAATATCCTGATTCACTGAAGGCTCGAGGTTAAGGCCTATTTGACTATCTTCGATCCCTTGAGTACTCACCACTTGACCGTCTTTTTGGTCAACAATAGGGGCTAACTCTACTTTAAGTGTCATCAGAAATTCACCCGAATCACCATCGGGCTCAGTTGAGATAGCAATAACGGTGAGTTCTAATTCACCACTAAAGTCAGGAACCGGCTTGAGGTACAGGTCATTCAGTTGAGCGTTAGATACTTGGAATACAGGTCCTGTAACACCATCAACATACGCAATCGTCAGTGACACTGGTTCACCCAACGCATCCACCAGAAAAGTGCCTTCAGGGATGTTGGTCAGGAGTATGTTGATCTCTTCTGATACATCGTCGTCCGAAGTTTGGACAACAAAGTCGAGGCGAATCAAACCATCTTCATTGAGAACAGATTGATTACTGATGACTTTAGTGTCGCTATCATATTCCCAGTGTGCATTACCTCCGTCCACGACAACAGGCTCATCCACTACACCTTTGAGGAAAATATTAATGGTTTTAGTGTCGCTAAGCGCGGTCACATTAACAGGGTCTAACGAGTCAATGGTCGATTCATAAGAAACGGCAGTCACGTTAATGAATAGGTCTTCCGTAAAGGAGCTGATGTCTTCTTTTGGTATTAAATAAGCGGTGCCGTTCTCTATCGCTTCAGCAGAAACGAGATAAGTATTAGGACCAATCAAGACGAATAATCCACCTTGAATTGCCCAGCCGTCTTGTACTTCAATTTGGTAATTAAACGTTTCAGAGCCGTCAGTATCCGTCAACGCTCCATTAATAACGTCCTTTAGGAAGATGTTTTCATCTTCCTGACCTTTGTAATCTTTAACAGATAAAATTGGAGTATCCGCATCCGGTGAGATCTCAACGACTACTGCATTGACGATATCGACAGTTCTATCATTTGGGTCAGCAAAGGTATTTCCTGCTTCTGTCGCAATCGCAGTGATATCAAATTCAAATCGACCCGCGAGGTTCTCATCGGCTCTGATTTCCATGCTATCAATTTCGCTCTGAGTATACTCTTTCCCCTCTTCAACCATCTTTCCGTTCAAGGTGATGTTTAGCCCTTCAGGGATGCCACTTATGGTGTAAGACAATTCTTCAGATGTATCTTGGTCAACCAATTGAGCGGTGATATCTAGTTTAATGGGGTTAGCATCGTCTTCTACGGATTGGTAGGTGAACACTGAATCAGACCACTCCGGAGCATCAGCCACGGGTAATACGGAAACGGCAACATCAGCGGTCAATTCTTTTGGTACCGTATCGGTACTAATGATCGCGTTGATCGCCAAAATAACCGTCGACGTGGTATTGGATTCATGCAGAGCTGGACGATAGGTCAACTGTCCATTTGGGCCAGTAAACTGACTATCAATCGCTGCTAGCTGACTTCCAGACAAGGTGACTTTGCCGTCTACAACTTGAAGCAATACACCATCAAGGTACAAGCTACCACCGTTTAACGATGCTTCTGAGAACTCAATAGCCGTAACGGTTTCACTTTGGTCGATATCTCCGATTGAGACACTGACGACAATAATCGCTTCGTTATCTTCTGTGGTTTCTGAGTCTTCATAACGAATAAAGCCTTCGTTATCGTCTAATACAAGCTCAGCGTTACTAATGACTTCATCGCCATCCGCATCTCGCACCAAATAGTCAATGTCATCGACGATCTTGGGATTGGTAGGGGCAGTCGTTACATTCGGGTTCGTCGTTAGCTGGTAGCTACCATCTGATGAGAGAGTAAACTGGCCGTATACGCTACCACTGTCAAAATCGTTGATTAGATCAATGGTTATTGGGGTATCAGCATCTACAAAGGTGTAGGTAGTACCGCGATAATCGAAACTAATAATAGTTGCGCCATCAGCACCAGCAAACTCTTCCGTTAAAAACTGTCCGCTAAGATTGTCGCCTTCCACCAACTCAATAGAGCCACTTCGCCCAGTTGGAACTGCGTCAGTTACGTTTACAGAATAGATAGCAGGGTCTGAACTGTCTCCATCCGCATCGTTAACCACCAATTCGAAATTAAGAGCTAAGTTGTTCTCGCCATTATCGCCATATGCGTGATCAAGTGGCGCATAGAGATCAAACTCAGTTGTCCCGTCAGTATTAAAACGGATCCTAAACACGTTGTTTCCATCAGAGTCTTGCCCGTAATACCAACCATCGGAGTCAACAGCCTGCAAGGAGATCGCTTTTCCGGCACTGGTGTAACTAAGTGCATCAAAAGCAGTGGTGTTTACCGTGACAGAAACAACATCATCAGAGCCCTCAATAATACCTAAAGAAGGACTGCTATCCTCTGATCCAACTTGCTGGCCGTCTCCTAACAACCCATCCTCATCAACGGAGATACTTCCAATTACCGATATTTGAGGATCTTTACCGTCATAGATTTTGATGTCAGACTCTTGCGTGTCTCTCGAACCATCGGAATCAATGGTGACGATAGAAGCTGGAATCGTCAGCTCGGTGTCTTTAGAACCTGAGCCATGATCAATGGACTGATACAGTTCAATAACGACATCAACGTTTGTTGAGCCATTGGCTTCAAGGCTGAAGCTGTCTGGTAATTTGATTCTGAAAACAGCATCGCCATTACCAAGAACCGCATCAAAGTTACCATTACCATTATCACGCCAAGTCAGCGCTTCACCATTGCTGGTTACCGCTACACCATCGCTATCTAGAACAGCTTGGCCCGTGGTCACATCCAAACCTAAGAAAACCAGAGGGTCATTGCCCGCGGTAACAGCTAAGCTCACGTTTGCTGTTGAACCAACTCCCGATGGAGTGTTATCAGCAACGGGAATTTCACTCAATTCCACCATTCCAGAGCCAATCGTTGGCTCACCACCATCAGTCACTGATACATTCAGGGTTAATTTGGTTTCATCGTTATCATCATCTCTAGCGGTAACAACAAATGGAATTTGGTCCGTAGCAGAGCTTTGATCCAAGCCTTTGTTTAGAACAAATGTGTAAGTTACATTCGAGTCAACCTGGCTGTCGGTTTGAGGGAAACTAAGCGTAAAAGCAACGTTCTCCGCACTGACAGAACCAACGTAACCGGTGAGCAAGTTTCCGTTAGGGGAGACAGTGTAGACAATCTGTTCGCCTCCGCTAAATAACAAGGGTTGATCAGCTAAGTTGAAAAAAAGTGCCCCCTCATAGTCACTACCTAAATTGAGGCTGAAAACACCGGTGCTTGATGCAGTGCCACTTGAGAGATCAGATTCATCAATGACCGCATTGCTCACACTATCTAGGCTAGGATTCGCCCCATCTTTGACTACCCACTTAAAATTGCCGTCAGTTAATGCGGTGCCATCCAAATCAGTCCCTTTAACGTTCAATGATAATGTGAGTGAATCTCGGACAAAGTCGTGGTTAAGCGGTTTATTCAACACTAAAGTAACGTCCGCCAAAACATCATCACCACTCGCGCTTGCTGCTAGCGTCAGTGTAAAAATAGTTTCGCCGCCAACTTGTGCTGTAATCACTTTACCGTTAGCTGACAAGGTGTAAG
Organism: Vibrio sp. BS-M-Sm-2; assembly: GCF_041504345.1. Classification (NCBI taxonomy): domain Bacteria; kingdom Pseudomonadati; phylum Pseudomonadota; class Gammaproteobacteria; order Vibrionales; family Vibrionaceae; genus Vibrio; species Vibrio sp. BS-M-Sm-2. The sequence goes on along the minus strand of NZ_CP167895.1, from coordinate 996,657 downwards.
AGAGCGGTATCAGAATATCACTCGTAGTTATATTCAGTGCATCGAGTTGATTCAAAGTGCTAATATCAAAAACTAGTGAGTCTGGATCAGGGTTATCAGAACCTCCCAAAACGGAGAACTGACCCACTACCGTTTGGATACCATCTGCAACATCTGTTTCTATTGTTGTCGTACTACCATCTACAATGTGACCACCTGCACCATCAATAATATCGATAATAGCAGTACCACTACCAAAGTCGTTGCTGATATCCCCAGCGACGTAATTAAATGTAATATTTTGGCTGACCGTATGATCAAGGTTTCTATCAGCAACAAAATTCCAATGACCATTCGCAAATACAGTCAAGGTGCCTTCGCTAGTAGTAAATGAAACTGGAGAACCACCGACAATCGTCTTGGTCGTGCCATCAACTTCAACACTTTTTATCGTAAGTTGAGTATCTAGGTCTATATCGTTATTAAGGACGTTGCCAGATGCAACTTCCCCCTCAACCATTTGATAAGATTCATCAAAAATAAGTGGTTCAGAATCTTTAATGATAATAGGTAAATGGCCGATGACCAGCTCCGTAGTGCCATCAGCGTCCGTTTGCAAACCTTCAATAACCAAAGACGTTTGAATAGAATTTAAACCTGTCTCTTGGTCAATCGCCTTATAGAAGTTGATGTTTACGTTACTGCCAGAAATAGCAGCATCGAATACAATTTCGCCATCGCTTCTTGTTCCGGTTAGGCTTTGTTTGTCACCTGATACGGTAATCGTTATCGACAAGCCTTGAGAAGTTAGCGACTCAGCTATAGTTTGATCTTCGCTAAACGAGAAATCTGCAAAATCGATCCGAATATCAGAAGTTTGTGTTTCGTCTCCAAAAATACCGATGATGTTTTCCGAAAACACAACAGATTCAGGAAGAATAATCGTTGGCATATCATCGATGGCTTCGTTGCCGACTGTATTGAAAACTTTTGCGTCGATCGTCCATTCTGCCGACGAATCCAATGCAGAGATGTCAATGTTCTCCACCTGCCAATTACCCGCGGAATCAACTACGCCCTCAAAGACTAGTGTCTGAGTTCCGTCGCTTACTTCAATGTAAACCGGTAAACCTTCTGCAACATTGGTTGTACCCTGCATGGTGGTAAGTTGGCCACTACGAAATGCCAAAATACTAAAACCATCTAACGTATCAATATCAATAACAGGCGAAACGGTATCAATAACAATGACCCCGGCACTATTTACTGCATTCGCTGGGTTACCAGCGATATCAATAGTGTCAGCCTCAATGGTAATACTGCCATCAGCAAAACTCGTTAAATCGACGCCTTCGACAGACCAAGCACCGTTCACAACCGTCGCCGTCAGCGCGATAACGTTGGTGGTGCTGTCTGAAATACGGATATTGACCGTTTGACCATCCTCAACATTTTGGACGGTACCGAAGAACTTGGCAGACTGAACTTCGAAACTGTTGAGAACACCATCGCCGCCATCATCAACACTTGCGGTGATGCTCGCTAACGTATCTTTGATTATGGTGTCTGTCGCTGTGGTTGGGTTTCCGGCAATATCGATGGTGTTAGCAATCACCGTCAACTCCCCTTCCGCAAAACTTGAGTAGTCTTGTAGAGTGAGAGTCCATGTACCACCCGATACGGTCGTTGTGTATTCTTGGGTGAGTCCTTGGCTATCGGTAATGGAAATGCTTATCGTCTGACCATCTTCAACATTGGCTACGGTGCCGACTAGCGCTCCGTTGGCAATTTCGAATTGGTTGTAAAACTCATCACCAAAACCATCAAAATCAACATCGATTGTAGCTAGGGTGTCTTTGATTGTAGAGTCGTTGGCCGCAATGCTGTTACCAAACTCATCAGCAATGACCGCATCGACCTTAAGATCCCCCTCAGCCAATGAAGAGAGATCAACACCGTTCACAACATAGGTTTCATCGCTTGTGATTGCTGTTGTGGTCACCGTATTACCATTAATGTCAGTGATCGTTAGCAGAACGGTACGCCCGTCTCGAACATCAACAGCGGTACCCGTTATCGTGACTGAAGGCACTTCGAACTGGTTTTCGTAACCGTCACCACCATCTAAAATATCTACGGTTAACGCAGCACTCGGTAAAAGTATGTCGAGGTTGCCTTCATTCGATGTTGCGTCGTCTTCAAAGTATTCTGTTGGTCGAGTATCAAAACCGGCTTCTGCCAGGGTTTCGTTTAGTGTAGATCGGACATAGGCAATAAAAGAGGCACTAGCGCTAGGTTGGTCGTTTGAAGCACTCGGCTGTTCTGGCGAGCTTTCAATGTTGTTTACAAGCTGTGTCACAACCTTTTCCAACTGTTGTTCTACAGCTTCTATTTGTGGTTCTGTCAGAGGTTGAGTCTGGTCCAAGTTTTGAGGTTCAATACTCACCACTTGCACGCCCTCGACCTTCGCTTGCGCAGCGGGTAATGGCTGCCAAGTACCGTCAGGAAACACCTGCCAAATTACCCCGCCAACTTCGATATATAAAATAGGATCCATCCTAAACCTCTTCCTTACAAAAACGCTGACCTTGAGAACATCAATTTACTCAATAAAAGGCTGGAGAAATCAGCGAACTCTCTCTCATAAATACTAGCAAACAACAAATCATTAACAGTTAATTAATTACCATTGATACGCTGTAAAGTAAACCGATATGCTGTGACTTGCATTCAGTTATATCTATCGTCACAAAATACATTCAATGAATGTGTCATAATGTTGAAATTACTGGTTAATTTTCAAGGAATGTCATGACTGCAACGAACTATCTCAACCAATTGAATCAAAAGTATCTTGCGACTCATAAAGCGAAAGAGGACTTCTTTTGGGATACCTATATGGGAATCAGTGACGACCATGATGGTTCGACACTCGCGCAGACTCAGTGGACCGAGTTTCTAAGCTCTGCCGAACAGATTACCGCTATTGAAATGCAACTTGCTGCTATCGATGAAATTCAAGCCCCCCAAGAAAAAGAAAGTACGTTTACAGGCTTAAATGGCTGGTTGGCGACCTTTAGAGCTCACGCTATTGAGTCTGAGCAGTCACAGAAGCTTAAAACAGACCTCATAAAATTTGAGGCTGAACTGTTTGAGAAAAAACAAAATCACGTAATGACTTACGTCAATGAAACGGGTGAAGAAACAGAGGGCTCCTTGCCAGTTCTAGGCTCAGCAGTTAGAAGTAATAGTAATGAACAAGTAAGGTTTTCTGCACACCAAACACTATTAAATTTAGAGCAATGGCTGCTGGTTAACGGATTTATTGAGCTGATCAAAAAGCGTAATAAGTTTGCCCGATCTCTAGGGTTCAAAACATTTTTTGATTACTCAGTCGTTAAAACTGAACAGATGACCACTGAGCAACTGTTCTCGATTCTGGATGACTTTGAAACACGTACCCGTGATAGTCACCAACAAAGCTTGAAGAACCTAGCAGAGCAAAAAGGTCAGAGCGCCCTCGAAGGCCATAACTTCACCTACTCTTTTGCTGGTGACGTGATGAATGACCTCGACCCTTATGTCCCTTTCTCAAAGTCATTAAGACGCTGGATTGAATCTTTTGGTCGCCTGAATATCGAATATTCACAAGCCACACTGAAGTTGGACTTGCTTGATCGCAAAGGTAAATACCCAAACGGCTTCTGTCACGGGCCTATTCCTTCGTTCTATGACCAAGACACCTGGGTACCTGCTCAAGTCAACTTCACTAGTAATGCTAAGCCCGATCAAGTAGGCAGCGGCTATGATGGGATCAACACACTGTTTCACGAAGGTGGGCACGCTGCGCACTTTGCTAACGTGAAAATGAACGCGCCGTGTTTCTCTCAAGAGTTTGCACCTACCTCGATGGCTTATGCGGAAACCCAGTCTATGTTCTGCGATAGCCTATTGAATGATGCCGATTGGTTAAAACAGTACGCACTTAATGCAGAAGGACAACCGGTGCCTAATGAGCTCATCAAAGCAATCATCGATAACAAACAACCCTTCAGAGCTTATCAAGAACGCAGCATTTTAGTGGTTCCCTATTTCGAGCGAGCACTTTACGAATTGGCAGATGAAGATCTGACGCCTGAAAAGATCACCGCTCTCGCTCGTAATAGTGAGAAAACGATTCTTGGATTGGCTTGTAGCCCTCGCCCATTAATGGCGATCCCGCATCTATTGTCGGATGAAGCGTCTTGCGCGTATCAAGGTTACCTACTGGCTCATATGGCGGTGTATCAAACTCGTGCATATTTCACCGATAAGTTTGGCTACTTAACGGATAACCCAGAGATCGGCCCTTTGTTAGCTAAGCACTATTGGTACCAAGGAAATAGCGTGAATCATAATGGGACAATCGAAAGCCTAACTGGGGAAGGTTTTAATGCCAAATACCTCGCTGACGAGTGCAACTTATCGCCAGAGGAAGCATGGGCTATTGAAGAGCAAAAAATCAAACAGCTATCGACAAGAGAGCGTGCACCAGTTGCTGATTTGAATGCGAAGATATCGATCGTTGATGGGTCAACCGAGTTGGCGAATAATGATAAATCAAACCATCAGATGTGTGATGAGTTTGAGCACTTTATCGTTGGGCAATACGGTCGATAGATTGTGTTTAAGCCTCTGTAACAAAAATTGAGTTCAAAACTAAAATGAAAAAAGGACGATAAGTTATCGTCCTTTTTAGATTCAGCTTGGGATCTATATCGTGAAACATGCTGAGCGAATTTTGCTATTAAACTCAACATCAACAGAATCAACACTTCTTAGTGATTTTCGATGAATGCCGAATACCTGCCCCGTCAAAACAATATAAAACTTTTCTGTTTTGAGTAAATTCCAAGCTTCATCAAGAGATTCAGCATAAACCTTGTTCTTGAGATCTTGTGGGCGAGTACCTGCGACTCTTCCATGTTTACGTGCCAATTCAAATAGTCCGTTTCGATTCGGTTTACATGTAAACAGGGTATCATTTCCGTAAATAACACCCTTGGCAGTAATGCTTTCAACCATTACATTTCTCCAAATAATAATTCCACTCGTAACACTTGAGTGGCATACCACATGTCGATTTGTGGATGCTTAAACTGCGAAAAGAAGAGAACATGGTGTAACGACCGGGCAAGCTATTACACCATTACCATCAAATTTCTTAGAAGCTCTAAGAATTCAAGTTCTTAGAAGTAGTAGTAAGCTGCTGCGAATACGTGAGTTTCTTCATCGTATTGCGCACTAGTTTTGCCTACACGGTAACCATCCAGGTCTTGCTTGATATCAATGCCCATGTCAGCGTTGTCAGCAATACGGTACATTGCCGCGATGTTGATGTAAGAAGCATCGACATCGGCTTGGCCATCAAGTTCATTGCTGCTAGATGCGTAACCCGCTGCGATTGTTAGGTCTTCAGAAAGTGTGTAGCCACCCGAAACGTAGTAACCCGTATTCTTAACAGAGTCACTCTCTTCAATCCAAGAGTTCACGCCTAGTTTAAGAGCACCAACTTTAACGTTACCTGTCACTGTGTAAACTTCGTAATCAGCATCGTCATCACGAGCTTCATAACCAGCGTATAGGTTGAATACTTCTTGCTCTAAACCGATGTAACCATTAATGCCTTTATCCGCATCATTATGATCGTCACCTGTTTCAAAGTAAGAAATACCGTAAGCGATACCATTGGTTGCACCCTGGAACTTAACCACGTTGAAGCCGTCTGAAGCATCGCCAGCAGAAGCACCAAACTCATAGGTGTTGTCGCCAGCGCCATCGACTTTGTCTAGTGCTGTATCATTTTCCCAACCGAATGAAGCGATACCAAAGCCAGTGTCGAAACCAATCCATGCTTTGTCTACGTCGGTTGCCGGGCCAGTATCAATACCGTTTGTCCAACCAGCAGTTGCTGCATTCGCTGAAACGTTGTTATCAGTGGTGTAGTTGACCATCATGTCAGTTTCAAAGTAACCAACAATACGGTTGTTACGGTAGTTTACCGCAAGAGTAAGACCGGTTGCCCAGTCATCGTAGAATGCTTTAGAACCCGTATCGTAGTAACCACCAACACCGAAAGAGCCTGATACTGAGAATTGATCTTTGTGCATTGAGTCAAATGCAAACATGTCTTCATTTTGGCTATTTTGGCTGCTTGTGTTTACAGCAAAAGCTGAAGTCGAGATGCTTGCAATCGCAAGTGCTACTAATGTCTTTTTCATGATAACCACTACCTATATATTGATTCGGCCTTGTTAGTCCGGCCTTTTGGAGTGGCGCTATTGTTCAAAAAAATACGTTATTGATATACCGTAAATTTACTGAAATTTTATAGCTTTGGTGAATTAAATTACATAATGATATGTTGATATGGCTTTTATATTGAGAATCGCAAGCCGAGCGTAAAACCGATATCGGTACTGTTATCCATATTACGGATGTTCTCAATCATCACGGGGTTTGTTAGGCAGAATTAAAAGCCTGAGCCTATAAAAAACATCGTTCAATTAATGCAGTAAATATACTGCTTATCACTCTGTAATATAGAACCAAGAGTTATAAAAAAACGGAGACTAGAACCTCTGATATATATCAGAATCTTATCTTGCACTGAGCTAGTTGAACGAATATCTTCTGTGCATTGACCCAATGAATGTATCGAGTAAGGAAAAACGTGTCTGCTTTAAACCTAAGTTTTGAACAACTATTAATGAAACAATCGACCTCACTTATTAATAGCGATCCTAAAAACTTTCAAACAACTTGGTCAGAAGCAAGTTTTGACGTACTCGATTGGTTTGGGATCGATCGTTTAACGCTATACCCTAATTCAATGGTTTTACTTGAAGATGGGAAAACGTGCTCGGTTTCCAAAGCAAACATACCTCCTGTCGATAAGAAAAGTTTGGTTGGCGGTAACTATCTTGATTACCTAAAGCTCTTGAAAACCAATGAAACTTATCTCACTTTTACCAGTGACGAGCTCGTTTCAACCAAAAACTATGTGTTAAAGAAGATCTACAAAGAAGGAGGAAGGTGGCATTGCATCATTCCTTTACAGCTGTTTAACCAACGCTGGGGAGCATTGTCTTTCACTAACTTTCACGACAACGATACCACCTTCGATCTCGAAGATATCCAGCGCTTAAAGTTAATCTGCGAACTTTGGCTCTGTTATTGGCAACATTCAACGTTAGCCAGAACGCTAAAACAAAATGAGAACTTGTTAGAAGATGACAGTGAGAAGCTATTGTTACTCACAAAAAAACAAACCAAGGTTCTGGCTCTGATTGCTCAAGGGTTTAGTGCAAAAGAGTGTGCCGATAAACTTCACTTAAGCTCGAGAACCATTGAGTCACACAAGTACCGCATGCTAGGTATGTTGAATCTAAACAGCCATAATGACCTTATTCAGTTCGCCTTGCGCAATGGTTTAGGTATTGCAGAGAACCTGCATACAACACGTTAAAACAAGGTATTCGATGCCCTTCTGCTCTTTATATATTAACGTTCGATGTTTCTTGAGATCAATAATACCAGTTACTCGTTACCTTCACTCAGAGCAAATTTGATCTCGTCTGAAGAGAACCCCTTTCGACTGAGCATTGCGTAAGCCTTGGATCGTTCTTTATGATCATTTAGATCGTAAGATTTCTTCTGTAACTGTTCTAAACACGAAGAATAGAAGTCTAGTTGCTCTTCGTTAATCAATCGTTCGATTAGCGATGACAGTTCACTTGTGTCGATTTGTCGCTGCCTAAGCTCTTGCTGAATGGCAGTCAGGCCCTTGCCTTTACGAGCATACTTCAACACCTCTTTTTCCAAATCGGCTTTCTCGGCCTTAATTTGAATGTTACTTTTCAGTTGATGCGCTTGTGGGTGCTGGTCAATCGCTACCTTAACTTGTTGATAGCTAAAGCCACGCTTTTGCAGGGTCGCGACTAGCTTTTCACGGCTCATAGTAAAGCTTGAGTAATAGTGGTTGATTCGTTCTATCAAGATGGTTTGTTCATCAATAGACTTTTCGAAGGACACCTTATGAATCGCATCAGAAATCACAGAGTCCGTCAGACCCTTCTTCTTCAGTTTTTCGACAATATATCGAGAACCAAATTCACCAGAAAAAGCTTGTTCCACGAATTGTTCTGCAAACACTTGGTCAGACTTGAGATACCCAAAGCCTTTCAGAGTCCCTAAAGTTTCATCGATCCATTCTTGATTGTCGGTTTTTACTTTGAGCTTCGCAACCAACTCACTTTCCGTCATATCCCTCTGAGTTAAATGCCACATCGCAGAGTTCATAACACTTTCAATTCGCGTCGCTTTTCTTACCGTTGTATTTCTACTATTCGTTTTTTGCTGTGAATCATCCATTCGCTTTCAACTGTCCAGATTGAGCCTACCCCATCATAACTTAATTCTAAGATGGGTGGAGTGACATAAAGAATGAGGCTCAATATAAACGACAGCCAAAAAAATGGACGCTTATTCAGCGTCCATTTGATATCACATTAAGAATGATGGCTCGAAGCCACACTTAGCTTTTACGTAATCGCTCTTTTCGAAATTGCTTCTCGTACTAGCTCTTTCGCTTAGTTCTCTTCGTGATTGTAAATATGTACATCTCGTTGAGGGAATGGAATCGTGATGCCTTCTTCATCGAAGCGTTTCTTCACGGTTTCCGTCACATCCCAATACACATCCCAGTAGTCATCAGTCTTAACCCAAGGCCTTACGACAAAATCTACAGAAGACGTATTCAAGGTATGAAGCTTGATCATATGCTCTGGTTTTTTCAACACTAGAGGGTGCGCAACAATGATGTCGTTCAATACCGCTTTCGCTTTATCGATATCATCTGAGTAACCAATACCGAAAACCATATCAACACGTCGCACACGCTCTGCCGTGATGTTGTTGATCACGTCACCCCAGATTTTGTTGTTTGGGATCACCAAGCGTTGGTTATCGATAGTTTGAACGGTCGTCGACACTAAGCTCATATCTTTTACCGTGCCTTGCACGCCCGCCACTTTAACCATGTCGCCCACATCATAAGGACGGTAGATCAAGATCATCAAGCCAGAAGCAAAATTAGATAGCGTATCTTGCAATGCGAAACCAATGATCACACCGGCAACACCGAAACCTGTTAGTAGTGGTGCTAGCTCTATCCCGATTTGCGACAGCGCGATAAGCAAACCAATAAACACGACCGCTTTAGATGCGATTGATACAAAGAAGTCCTGCATCAATACACTAAAGTCCATTTTCGAATGCGAAACGCTCTTACGAACGGTTTTGCGTGCGACGTTTGACAGCAAACGAGTCACATACAAAATACCCAAGAACAGAGCCAGTTTGACAATGAATGAAGGGGTATTTTCAAAAGCCCATGAACTGAACGAACGAAGCCAACCATCCAACAACTCAAGTGCAACATCAACATCCAATACATCGGCGTTAATGTCTCCCGTCGTTGCCAGCAACACTCGCTTGTAAGAAGTCACGTCGACGCCAAACGGTTCCATTAGTGTGATGGTTTCTTCTAAGCTCGCCACCATTACACTAGTACGCTCGCTGAAACGCTCAAGCTCCTTTTTAATGGTCGCTTTCTCTTCTTCATTCACGAAAGACAAACGCGCTTCTAGATCTTGTCGCTGTGTGTCTGTGTAAAGAATGGCATTAGTCAGGTATTTAGAGCGAGACACCAAGTCAACTTTTAGAGCTTTTTCCGGTACAGCTACATCAACACCACGCTCTTTTGACCACGCTAATGTTTTAGCGAGCTGTTGGTAATAGGTGTCCATCATTCCGATTCGTTTCTGAATGCGTAATTCAAGACGTTTCTTAACATCACCTTCAGCTGAACGATTTTCTTTGCTCAATGTAACGATTTTAACTTCATTCAATGCCAACAGTTTTTCTAAGAGTTCAACCTGCTGAGAAAGAATGACATCAAGTCCATCTTTTTTGTCAGATGATAATTGAGAGAATATCTCTTCACGTAAGGCTTGATTCTTACGCCTTAATATATCCTCAAGAAAGGGCTTCTCTGCATCATGCGCCGTTTCTAATGTTGCCAGATCGAGCATTAATTGATCTTGTACTTCTGCTATTTTATCGACACTTTGTGCAAAACTTCCAAATGCAACAAACGCCAACATTAACAATAGACAACGCCAAACCTTCATCATATTAATTCCTATTACTGTCTAAATTGACCCTATAAATAGTAGTAAAAAGAAGATGGATAACAAGCATTTAAACGTATGTTATGTTAAAACTTCGCAAATTATCAGACAGCTTCTAATATTTGAGAGTTCCAATCCCCACTTATGACCTGTAGAGTACGCATCCAACAAAGAACAATGGCCAATATCTTCACTCGGGCACATGCACTAAAGCGCCTTAAATACGATGTTGGCTCACAGCAAGAGAGCATAAAAATGAACAACGAACTTGATATTATTGAGTCTCTAGAAGAACTAGAGCAATTCCTAATTTCAGTGGAAGCTGGCGGTTTAGGCCTTGAAGGCGTTGAAGGTGTAGGCATGGCAACCAATAATTCTGATGGCCGTCACTTCGTTGCTGTATTCAACAGCAGCCATAAAGTTCTACTTGCTCGTTGGATCACCAAAGAAGTCTTTGATAACGGTAAAGACTTGGTACGTAACGGCCCTCGCCGCACTCACTAAGTTTTTCCAATAGTCCTAATGATTAAAGCCCAACACGTTCATCTACGGCCTGTTGGGCTTTTTTGTATCGCCTCTTGGAAAATAAACCACTCGATACACAATAAATTCGCGATAACTGCCGATTGTTGTGAACTTTAACTAGAGCTCAATGTCGTATTCGCGTGAGTTGGTGATTATACGGCGTTTATCCTATATCTGCTGTTTCCCGCACTAATACATAGTTTCACTTTAACAATTTTATGACTTGTGGCGCGAAGAGAACTTATCTAAGCTAGCCACAATCCAACGAGCTCGCTTTAGCTACTAACTGATTCGATTACTGACTGATTTGCTAAATACACCATTACTTTTCTTATCTACACAGAATCGCCGACAAAAGCATTCGCTTTGGGCGCTCTTTCTTACCGGACTGGTTATCGTAACCTGTCTGGCAAGTACGCTATCTGTAAAGAAAGTATCGATTTCAACTTCTCTCATTGGTCAATCTATCCTAGTTGATGCACAAACTCACACGGAAGCCAGTAACCCTCAAACCGACATCGCTTCTTCAGAAAAAATGACCGCTCTATACGCCAGTGTTTTCGGTTTAGAAGCTTCTAAAATGTTAACTTCACCCAATTCAAGTTCATGCAGCCTAAGTTCAAAAATGCTGACCTTTGCCGCCCCAAAAACCGGCTGGCTGATCCCACTCGTACTTATTATTGCTGTTGCATTTAATTTACCGCCTCACATCTCAAGGTTATCTAGAGATAATCATCGCTCTACTCGACCTACAAAACACCGATTGCATCTAAAGCACTGTATATTTAGAGAGTAAATAACCGGGCTACTACACCCTTTTATTTATTTTTTGGAGATACATTTGTGTACAACACACTACTAACTAAGTTTGTCGATTCATTGGCATTCTCTATGCGTACATGCGCGAAAACCTTAGTCACTGCCCTTTTGGTTATGACGTCATTTACCGCCTTGGCACAGACAACGGGCTGGCTTAGTGTGCCTGAGCATCCGCCTGTTAAGATGCGAATGATGTCGACAGGTGAACAGTCGGATGACGGCTCTAAGATCCAAACCGTGCTCGATGTCGTGCTCGACGGCGACTGGAAAACCTATTGGCGTAGCCCAGGCGAAGGTGGCATTCCGCCAAGCTGGGACTGGTCTGGTTCAACAAACATTGAGTCAGTAGATTGGCATTGGCCGATACCTAAGTATTACGAGCAGCTTGACGTCATGACGTTAGGTTACAAAAAGCACGTCAGCTTTCCTGTCACGTTAACCCTGAAAGACAACACAAAGCCTGCAATATTCAGGGCGTCGTTTACCTTTCCGTCGTGTACCAATATCTGTGTGTTAACCGATTACGATATCGAACTGCCGATTGACCCACAAACTTTAGCGCTCGATGAAGAAGCGATGTTTGTGTTCAACCAAGGCATGAGCCAGTCGCCACGAGAAGCTAACCGCACTGCGGTGAACGGTCTATTTTGGGATAAGAGCAAGCAACAATTAGTTACTCAGCTAACAAGTAAAGATGGCTGGGATAAGCCTATGGTGTTGATTGACGGGCAAGAAGTGATTGATGACTTCTTCTCTCAACCAAGCGTCCACATCACAGACAATACAATGACAGCCGTATTTGATGTGAGCAACTGGATCGGTGAAGTCGACTTAACGGACCGTACAGTGAGTGTCACTGTTTCAGACAGTAATTTTGCCGAAGAGATGACGGCTCAAGTTGGGTCACAACCGATCACTTATCAAACAAGCAACAACGGTTTTCTGGCAATGATTGGCTTTGCTTTAATTGGTGGTTTGATCCTCAACATCATGCCATGTGTGTTGCCAGTATTAGGAATGAAGTTAAACAGCATCATTCAAAACCAAGGTGCATCTAATCGTCATATTCGACTGTCATTCCTAGCTTCTGCTTCAGGTGTCATTACATCATTTGCGCTGTTAGCCCTAGGTATGACAGCTCTAAAAATGGGTGGTAATGCGATTGGTTGGGGAATCCAATTCCAAAATGTTTGGTTCATCGGGTTCATGCTGTTCATCACTTTGCTGTTCTCGATTAACCTGCTTGGGTTATTCGAATTCAGACTACCATCAGGCTTAAACACTTGGATGGCAACCAAAGGCGATGACTCACATTCAGGCCACTTTGTTCAAGGCATGTTTGCGACGCTGTTAGCAACGCCGTGTAGCGCGCCATTCCTAGGAACCGCAGTCGCGTATGCACTCGGAGCAAGCTACCAAGAGTTATGGGCTATCTTTATCGCGCTCGGTATTGGTATGAGTGCGCCTTGGTTGATCTTTGCGCTATTCCCAAGCCTAACCAAGTTGCTTCCAAAACCTGGGGCGTGGATGTTCAAAGTTAAGCTGGTATTTGGCTTAATGATGTTCATTACCAGCCTTTGGCTAACAAGCCTTCTGAATCCATTCATTGGTAAATTCCCGACTATCCTGCTGTCGCTATTTATCGTGATTTCAGTGCTAGTTTGGATTGGCATGAAACTGGGTCGCAAGGTACTGATTCCTATCATGGCAACCACAACTTTGGTGTTTGGTGCTGCATTGATCGTCGGTAGTGTCACCGCTGATAACTGGGCGACACCCATTGTTGACGATCTCGCTTGGCAAAAGCTGAATGCGAAGCAAATCCCTCAGCTCGTTGATGAAGGCAAAACGGTCTTTGTCGATGTGACTGCGGAATGGTGTATCACCTGTAAAGCCAACAAGATCGGTGTCATCCTTCAAGATCCTGTCTACAGCCACCTACAACAAGAAGACATAGTTTTGATGAAAGGCGATTGGACGACACCAAGTGAAAGTGTCACCCAATACTTACAAAGTAATGGGCGATTTGGTGTGCCATTTAATATCGTCTACGGTCCAAGCTATAAAAGCGGTATGCCACTTCCTGTCATTCTCAACAGTGACACTGTCGTGCAAGCCATCGATGCTGCGAGATAACTGATGAAGACTCCCAACAATGAAGAGAGATCTAACACGGCTGAAGACAGCACTATAAAGAGTGAGGCCAAAAAGCCAAGTCGTCTTAAGAAGTGGGGAAAGGAACTGGTTTCAATGATACTTATCGTTGGCGTGGTTTCATTTGCCATGGACTTTTATCACAGCAGAAGTATGCCTCAGGGCGATGCGATTCCAATTGTGGGTCAATCGCTCCAAGGCGAAGATATTGATGTTATCGAGCTAAGCAAAAATGGTAAGCCAGTCATTGTCTATTTTTGGGCGACTTGGTGTGGTGCCTGCAAATTTGTGAGCCCAACCGTCAATAGCTTCAACGACTCCCATCAGGTGGTTTCGGTCGCTCTATCGTCTGGTCCAGACGAGCGTGTCCAGCGCTACTTGGATGCAAAAGAGTATGACTTCCCTGTTATCAATGATCTTTCTGGATCAATCAGCAGAAGTTGGGGCGTTAATGTCACTCCAAGCATCGTCATCATCAAAGACGGAAAGATCAGCAGTATCGCAACAGGCGTTACTTCTCCTATAGGGCTGTGGTTAAGAACCTACTTTGCCTAACTCGCTCACAAAGAAAAAACAGAGCAAAGCTAAGTGAATAAAGCGATTCAGCCCGTTTAACAAACAACATTAATGTGAGCGCAACCCAATAAGCGCTCACGATTATTACGAATTTGAGAAAAGACAATATGAAAAAGCATCTGATAAGCGCACTGATTTTAGGCTCACTATTGAGTACTAATGCCTTCGCAGAATTAAACAAAGAGCAAACTCAACAACTTGAAGAAATTAATCAATTCCTGAAAGATAACCCTTCAACAATCTCTGGGTTGCATACCAGTTTAGAGCAGTACGTAGCAGGTCAAGAGCAAGCGAAGAAAGCCCAAGCGGAAAGCCATGATTGGTTATACAACAATGACGCTCACCCAATCACGGGCAATCCGGATGGCAAATCGGTCATTATTAATTTTACAGACTATAACTGTCCTTACTGTAAGCGCTTGGAAAAAGGCTTGGTTCAATTAGCCTCTGAAAACAGCGATATTAAAGTGATCAACGTGTACTTATCGTTTAAGCAGCAACAGGTTTCGGGTCTAAACACCAACGCAGCGCTATACGCGATGAAAGTATGGAAAGATAACCCAGAAGCATTCCCTGAAGTTGATAGATTGCTGATGGCGAAAAGCGGCATTCACTCGAAAAGCTCACTAGAAGCAGTCGCCAAGAAGACGGGAACAGAGGCGGAGCTAAAAACAACTCAAGAACAAAACCAGGTTCTAACCACTAACCATCAAACGTTCAGTGCTCTGGGCTTAACGGGCACTCCAACCATGATGATGAACGGAAATGTTTTACCAGGATATGTGCCTTATGACCGACTTAAAGATATCGTGGACGACGCTTTTTAATCGAGTTTAGATAGAGATAAAAATTCGAAAGAGAAGTGAATAAAAAGCCGACTCGTAGTCGGCTTTTTGATGAGCTTAAAATAATGTTTTCAATATTATTTTTGAAACAGAAAAGCAGTCGAAGTGTCACTATCTTGCAATGGATTCTTAATCTACACTCGCTACTCTAAAAGCTGTTCTGTCGATGAGTCCAAGACGTGCTTACTCTAGACAACTGTCTTTTGACCGAGCCCCTTGCTCGGTCTTTTTTTTGCGTGTTTTAGATGGCGACACAGCGCATTAACACGGAAACGTCCAATCAACTGAACCCTAACTCAGCAAGCGACAAACAAGTGCACCCGGTTCCCTTAACGCATCCACGTTATAGCTAAGGACACATCCAGCAGATGGCGCGTGATAGCGGCGACACTCATTACCAAAAGCGTCATATTGAATTGCTAACAAATCATCTTGCTCCACGCTTTGTAAAAGCTCGATCTGAGGCAGAACAAAACCACCAATATCAGCACGAATAGACACCACATTGTTACCTTCAATCCAATCCATACTCGGCAACTGGCTTGTCCCCAACGGATCTTTTCCCTCAACTTCAAGCATCTCGTAATAGGAGAGCATATTCAAAACGCCGCCTACTGCTCTTTGAATCATTTCAGGCTGAGTAAACTTACCCATGCCTACTTCCACCGTGATACTTGGTATTCCACTTCGATTCCAAACCGTTTCAAGAATACCCGGGTCGCCAGGATCATTAAGCACACAATCAGGTTGCATCAACCTTGCCATCTCCAAACATTGTTCAATTCGGTAATCAGCAAACACATAAAGTGGGTAGACCGCGCCACGAGTTTGAGTATGGAGATCAACAGCGAATGTCGCATTGAGCTTAAGTAAGCGATCCCACAGAGACGCAACAAAGCGCTCCGCAGCTAAACCATGTGCATCACCCGGAAAGAGTCGATTAAGATTCGCAGGACATGAGCCAGGATCTGAAGAGACGAAGTCACGACTATGGTTCAACAAACCTGACAAGTTCACCGTAGGCACAATCGTTACCGAGCCTTTTAGGGTTTTACCCACTAAGTCACGGATAATTTGCTGAGCAGCCAACACACCGTTTAGCTCATCACCGTGAATGCCGGCAGTGATCATCAATTTAGGGCCATCTTGGCTGCCTTTGAAAACAGAAACCGGCATATTCTTAGGCTGCCCTAGTCCATCACTGGTTACTTGAAACCAAAACTGATGCTCTCCAACGGGTAAGTCTTCAACATTCAAAGAGCCAATAACCTGTCTGCCTTGTAAAACATCGCCTAAGTACTCTGTTTTCATCCAACGTCTCCATCTTGTTGAGCAAAATCTATTCTCTTCTAAGTTTTTGCATCATAGAGGATATCTTAACCAGTACAAGCAGTTAATCAGATTAACAAGCTCTAAAGCGCTCCCAAAATTCACCAGCATCGACATACATGATTCCAAGGTAAAACTTGTCAATGTGACCTTTGAAATACACGCAACTTGTATAACTATTCACAGAACACTCAGTCTCATGAAATAAAAGTGCAATAAAATCAACACTTAAAAAAGTTCCCCATTCACGAAAATGTAATTTTATAGAAATGAAAGCTTAATTTAGCTGTTCTAAATTAGCTTCATATCGAAACGGAGAGCACATTGCTCACGGATTTTAAAATACAAGGTAAGTGATTATGAAAAAGGCAGTTCTAGCTTCTGCAGTGGTAGCGGCACTAGTTTCAGGTTCATCTCTAGCAGCAACAGTTTACAGCTCGGATGGTACGGAACTTAAAATTGGCGGTCGTGCGGAAGCTCGCTTCAACGTCTCTGATAACAACGAAAGTGCGTCTGACAGCTCTTTTAAAGACAAGTCACGTGCCCGCGTAAATATCTCAGGAAAAACTCAAGTTTCTGATGAACTATACGGCTTTGGTAAATATGAAGCTGAGTTTACAGGAGACACAGCTGTTGGTGTTAACGGAGAAAAAACTGACTCACTTACTAACCGTTACTTCTTTGCTGGTCTTGGTACCAACTTCGGAGAATTTTCTTACGGTAAGCAAGACTCAGCTCAAGTAATGTTGACAGATATTACAGATACGATGGCTACATTTGGTGCTGATGCCGCTGATGCTGTCGCTGGTAACAAAGACAAACGCGAAAACAACTTCCTTTACTCTGGCGAATTTGACGCGTTGACAGTTCAAGCAAACTACATCGCAGCCGATGAAAAAGATGCGGACAGCTTTGGTCTTGCTGCTATGTACAACCTAGGCGCTTTTGACCTTGGTGCTGGTTACGTTTCCCAAAAGAATGGTAACTTCGATGATGACCAGATTAACCTTGTAGCTCAATTCTCGATGGATGCGTTTACTGTTGGTGGCTTATACACAATGGCTTCAGTTGCAGATGAAGATTACACTGGCTACGAGCTTTCAGCTATCTTCAAAGCAACTAAGCAGTTATCACTAATTGGTGTATACAACTACGGTGAGTTCGATAAAGCGGCTGACGAAGAAGCAAATAACTTTGCTATTGAAGCAGTATATAAGTTTAACGGCCACATCCGTACCTATGCTGGTTACAAGTTTGAACAGCTAGACAATAAAGATGACCAGCTACAAGCGGGCATCCGTTACGACTTCTAATCTAAATCGACTTTAGATAGAGACTAAAAAGGTTGGGCAATGGCTCAACCTTTTTCTTGTTCAAATATTCTGACTAACTTCATCGATGCTTTTTCTGGTTAAGTCTTGCTAAATCCGTATCATAGGTGGACCATATCAAATAATTAGAAGCATCATGTCACAACACCATCCGATCCAAGGCGCTAGCTGGATGCTAACCGCAGGCCTAGCCTTTGCCATTATTAATAGCCTAACCCAAATAGCTAGCATTCACTTCGGACTGACTTCTACTACCGTTGCCGTCATTCAATACGCTATCGCGTTGTTCGCGATTCTTCCTTATCTGAAAACGCTGGGGATTCGCCGCGCACTAAAAACCGACAACCTCAAATTGCACGTATTTCGTGTCTTCTTGTCTGTTATTGGTATTCAACTTTGGATATGGGCACTGGCTTACCCAGTACCTATTTGGCAAGGCATTGCCCTTCTCATGACATCGCCACTATTCGCTACCATAGGTTCAGGGCTTTTTCTCAAAGAGAAAGTTGGGGCTGCTCGTTGGGGAGCGACCTTAGCAGGCTTCGCTGGTGCGATGGTTATTCTCGAACCATGGGCTGAAGACTTTAACTGGGCAACACTGTTACCAGTTGGTGCCGCTTTCTTTTGGGCATGCTACTCACTGATGGTTAAAAAGCTCTCTTCACAAGACAGCCCTTCAACCATGGTGGTCTACCTTTTACTATTGATCACGCCATTTAATATCCTACTTGCCGCGCCTGATTGGCAGACTCCAAGCGGCGGTACTATTTGGGGAATATTAGTTGTTATTGGTGTAATGACAGCACTCGCTCAGTGGGCAATTGTAAAAGCTTATTCCGTCGCTGATGCTTCATTTGTTCAACCGTTTGACCATGCGAAATTGCCGCTAAATGTTCTAGCTGGTTGGGTTGTATTTAGCTGGGTTCCACCAGGTCGCTTATGGTTAGGGGCTGCTATTATTATTGCGTCAGTTGCGTTTATTACCCACTGGGAAACTAAAAAGCCTTCGAAACTGAAGAAAGTTTAGGGGTGGTGAAATAAATAGTTCGACTGTCCGTTCTATATGGATAATAGAATTCAAACGAGGCCGTAACCATGAAGAAACCAGTCAAGATTACACTATACCGTTGGGCAGGCAGCTGGGGTCCATTTACAGTGAACATCCCATGTGGAGAATGTACTTTGACCAAAGATATTCTTAAAGATACTTTTGAGAATGAGTTGGCCGATGTCGATGTCGAATTGGAAGTGAAAGATTGGTTATCTCACTGGTGGGAACCTTTAAAGCTGGGCTCTTGGCATGCTCCGATCCTTGTTGTTGAAGGTAAGGTAGTGAGCCAAGGCGAAGCACTAAATCGCGGTGTTCTGATTCAATCGGTCATTAAAGAGTGGACCAAAAGAGATACCCTAAAAGGCAATATTGTTTATGGCAAAGCAACCTGCCCATTCTGCGTTAAGGCGAAGAAAATGCTTGATGAAGCGGGTGTTGAATACCAATACCATGATGTCGTAAAAGACAGCGCAGCTTTGTATCGTATGATTCCAGAGGTAAAAGCGCACATTGGTGAGAAAACACCAGTAACTGTCCCTCAGATCTGGCTCGATGGTAAATACATCGGTGGAGCAGACAACTTAGATGCATGGATGAAAGAGAATGGCTTAGATAGCATCCCAAATAATGTTGTCGATCTGTCCAACCAATCAGCAGGCTAAACTCACACAGAGCTATAAATCCAATCGTGAATTAATCAGTGTTTTTTGTGTCCATCCACAACAAAACAGGGCGATGAACTTCATCAATCGCTAAAACGACAAAGGCCTTAAACATCATAGATGTTTAAGGCCTTTTAAAATTCCGTTTTTTAAAATGCTTATTTAGCCATTTTCTTCATCATTCGCTTAAGGAATGATGTTTTTTTTGGCTTTGGCTTGCCATACAATGCTTCGTGCATCATGTTTTTTGCTGCCATTTGACCAAGGTATGCATGGCCTAGTTCGTAATTCATGCTTATCTCCGCACATAATCAACTTTCCTTAGCGCGGATTTTACACTTAAAACGCCCAAAAACAAGATTCACATCACACTTTAATGCAATAAAATCCATTGATTTGCAATAAACCTAATTTTGTCTCTGTGCTAATCAGCACTGTCTATGTATATCAATGAGTTAACCTGAATTCTGGTTTGAGCTTAATGCTCCATTCCTAATAACAGTCCAACACATTGATTTAGACGCTTATAAAAAAAGCAGCTCAGAGAGCTGCTTTCTAAAATACTTTACTAAGAACCCTAGCTGCGCTTTGGCTGTCTGTAAGTTTTACCAGCAATTTGGTATGTGTCTTTTTGCTTCAATTCAAACATTGTTTCAAAGAACCAAGCTGCAAATTTGATTAAGTCATCGCCTTCATTCATGACATGTTCGATGTACTCTTGCTCTTCGCCTTGTTCATTTTCTTGAAGCGTCACGTGGTAAATACGCTTTTCGCCTTCCACTTCAGCTAGTGCAAATTGACCAGTCAGTGATGCAGCAGCCTCAGCGACTTCTGTATCCTCATTGGATTTCAATAGCTCAAGCGCTTGAGGCAGGCCATCTAGTGCGCAGATAGCTTTTACCAGTACTTCAAATTCATTTTGCTGCATTTTGTTTTTACCTATTCAATGGACCGAAGCATTGTAGAAAACCATCAGCACAAATACAACGTATTAACGATGGTGCATTGGACGATAGTGGACTAGGCATTTAGCTATATTCCACTTCAACAGTATCATCTTTCTTGTTCATTTTGGTTGAAGACCAAAGCACGCCCCCCATAGCTCCTC
This sequence comes from Vibrio sp. BS-M-Sm-2, assembly GCF_041504345.1. Taxonomy (NCBI): domain Bacteria; kingdom Pseudomonadati; phylum Pseudomonadota; class Gammaproteobacteria; order Vibrionales; family Vibrionaceae; genus Vibrio; species Vibrio sp. BS-M-Sm-2. Next base: position 976,046 of record NZ_CP167895.1, on the reverse strand, counting down.
CTATAATCAAGTAGAACACACCTAACTGTAGGTAAGTCGTCACCCAACTCTCGACGAGATACCCACCAAGTAAACCCGCCAAACACATCTGAATTGAACCCGACAATGCAGAGACCGCACCAGCTTGTTTCTTATGTGGTTCCAACAACATACTAATAGAGAGAGGAAAAGAGATACCCTGCGCAATAGTCAGCCAAGTAAACGCCCAAACTAAGTTAAAGATGGATAACTCATGAGTCAAAAGCCAAGTTCCCGACGCCAAGATAATCAAGATAGCTAGGCTCATCAGTTGAGGCGTACTAAACCTACGATTGAGCAAGTTTAAAGCGACGCTACCTACCAGCAAGCCTGCCGAAGGGACAATCATCAATGTGCCGTATTCTGCGGCAGTCAGCCCTAACTGCTCTTGCATTAAGAATGGAAACAGCGATAAAGATACCAAACTTGCCATGTAGCTCATCCAGTTATAACTGGCACTGGTCAACACTTGGCGGTTAGTCAACAAGCGTCCGTAGTTCTTCACCACTTGGCAGGCATCAAAGCGACTCTTTCCATATGGCAAAGTCTCAGGCAACACAAAGTAACCCAGAGTGAATATTGCCAGTAGATACAGTAGAACAAACAGGAACACCGCTTGCCACCCGAGGTGAAATGAAATCCAACCACCAAATACAGGCGCAATGATAGGCATGATCGAAGCGGTGATCGAGATATAAGACAACGCTTTGGTCAGTTGAGGGCCATCATAACTGTCGCGGAGCACACTTCGTCCGAGAACCGAAGCACTACCCGCTCCTAAACCTTGCAACAAACGGCCAACCTCTAGCGCCAGCATGTTGTCAGAAAACACGACACAAACGATAGTACCAATCAAATAAACGCCCTGGCCTAACAAGAAGATAGGCCGTCTTCCCACCGCATCAGACATAGGTCCATAAAATAGCTGAGACAGGCCAAAACCCACAAGGAACAGCGTGACGAGCAGCTGTACATCTACCTGAGTCACACTTAAGTCAGAAGCAATTAACGGCAAAGATGGCAAATAGATACTCACACCTACCTGCCCCGTAGCAATAATCATCATTGCTAAGAGTAACGGCGTTTTTTTAAAGGTCGATTGGCTCAAAAAATTCCCTATTCGTTTGATATTTGTTCATGATATAAGTTTATATTCAAAACCAGTAATTGATAATTAACCAAATTGGAATTTAATTAAGTCCTAATAGGAAACAATATGGATTGGATTCTCAACGTAAAGAGCTACGTTAGAGTGGTGGAAGAAGGCAGTTTCAATGGTGCTGCGCGTAAACTCAATACCACCAGCTCAGCGATAAGCAAAAGGGTAAACTGGCTCGAAGAACGCATCGGGACTCAGCTACTGAAGCGCACAACCCGCTCGATTAGCCAAACCGAAGCGGGCGCGCTGTTTTACCAACGAGCCAAAGATCAGCTCGATAACTGGCAGTCAATCATTGATGAAACTCGCTCAGTTAACCAAACTCCCGCAGGCTTACTGAAGATAGGTGCGACCATCGCGGTCGGCTCTAAGTTTCTGGTTCAGCACATGGACGACTTCCTTGAAAAGTATCCGGATATTAAGGTACAGCTCATCACCACCACTTCAGGACAATTACCTGAACTTGGATTGGATCTGGTGATCAGTCGAGAATTGGAACAGCTCAACTCTTTAAGCTTCAAGAAAACGCCCTTGTTTGAGCACAAAGCGGGGTTCTATGCCGCACCGAGTTACCTCGCCAAACACGGTTACCCCACCTGCGAACAAGATTTAGAGCAGCATAATTCTTTAATCTGGGGAGAGCGTCCAACCCGTGAAGTCACGCTAACCAAAGGGCAACGCATCACTTTAAACGGCAACTTTGCTACCACGAATCCAGAAGCTTTGTTTCATGCTGCGAAGCGAGGAATGGGAGTGTTGTTAACCATCAAAGCGATGATCAAAGAAGATCTTAAACAAGGGACGTTAGTTCCAGTATTACCAAATATAACCGCCGACGAAGTGATGGTTTACGCGTATTACCCTAAGCTTGATTACTCACATACGCGAACCAAGTTATTTCTGGATCATTTAAAAGAGAGGCTAGACAAAGAGCGCAGCACTCAGGCTCTGTGAAATAAGTCACATTTTAATTTGAAAAGTTATACAACACGAACAATAATAAACTAGACGCATATAGGTACTAAAACTTAAGACTGCGTAGTGCCAAAATCGTATAGACAAGATCATACACATACAGCTTACACAGTGAATCTGGTTAACTAAGGATGGTGACTATGACTCAACATACGCATAACAGCATGATAGACACAGAGCGCATTGGTCGTTTACTGAAATTGGAAGGTATCGACCTTTTAGAGTCAGCCGTACTTACTTTACATCAAACCTTTGGTACTCAGTACACCAGCATCATTGAGAAGAAGCACTTCCCAGATCAAATCGTTCCTTTGGTGATCGCCCACTCTGACCATGTACTGCATGATAAAATCAACGCACGTCATGGGCAGATCTACCAACAAGCAGTCAATCAAAGGCACCCGGATTGCTCGTTTGCTCAGCATGTCGTCCAGTCATTGCCAACATCGGCATTTAGGCAGGAAATCACCTCACAAAACTCCATCGCGATCCCTACTCGTACTCAAAGTGGTGAAGTGATGGGGGTGTTGTTCTCAACGTTTACCTCGCCTCTAAGTCCAGTTCAACAACAAGACGTGATAAAACACCACCAATTGTTCGCTGACATCATCATCCATACCTTGCGTGAAATGTGGTTCAACGACCGTTCTGAACAACTGGTTAATCAACTCAGTTACGAAGTATCACACGACAGCTTAACGGGGGTACTAAACCGAAGCTGCTTGTCTGATACCTTGGAATCGATCACTCAACAGAGCGTCACTCCATTCTCGCTCGCCCTGCTCGACATCAATAGCTTCAAAGCCATCAATGACATGTACGGCAATTATATTGGCGATAAGGTACTTCAATTTGTCGCAGAAACATTGCGTAGAACCTTACCCGAAAGCAATCTGACTTTCCGGACTGCTGGCAATGAGTTTGCTTTCATTACCTATAATTCGGACCCAATAGCAGTTTGCGAGCAAATCCTAGCCAAGATAAAACAAGGTTACAGTAATGTTGATATTAAAATCGATTTCGACGTTAGTATCGGCATTGCTCGTTCAGATGGGGGTGACAAGGACGTAGAACAGATCATCTTCAACACTAGCTTGGCACTTAAAGAGTGTAAACACAGCCAAGATACACACATTCAATGTTACGACACTCACTTGAGGGTCCGTTATCAAAGGAAAACCGAGTTAATCACCGCCTTACGAAGTGAACTTGAGAGTCCTATTTCAGGCAGTTATGTACCCAATGGTAATGGCATGTACGTAGTTGTGCAGCCGATCGTAGGTCAAGCTGATACTCAATGGGAATATTTCGAAGTACTTACTCGCTGGAAAACGAACAAACATGGTGATATATCGCCTGTGGAGTTCATTCAAGTGGCAGAAGAATCAGGGCTGATTGTAGAACTGGGAGAACGCATCATCGAGTTGGTGTGCCGTGCAAAAACCACACTAGAGCAAGGCTTGGGCTACAAGGTTAAGCTTGGAATTAACTGCTCCGCGCACGAGCTCACCGATTCGAAACGTTATATCTCATACCTGACTCGAACTATTGAACAGCACCATTTTAAGGCGAATGAGTTTGTTATCGAGTTAACCGAAACAGTACTACTCTCTCCGACGCAAGAGACTAAATCCGCTCTTAACTTTCTGAGAGGACAAGGCTTCACGATTGCACTCGACGACTTCGGTACCGGCTACTCCAGTTTGAACTACATCCACAGCTACCCTATCGATTGCATTAAAATTGATGCAACCTTTATTCGTAACTTACTAACAAGCTCTACATCCGAGAGCGTTGTCTGGTTGATTGTTCAACTAGCCCATAGGCTCGATGTATCTTTGGTTGCGGAAGGTGTTGAGAAGCGTGAGCAATTAGAAAAACTGCACGCAATGGGGTGTGACAAAATCCAAGGTTACCTCTACTCGCCCCCGATGCGACCTGAAGCTATCGTTAGCTATGTCGCGCACTCAGAGCCTTTAGTTTAAACCCTTACCGAACCTTCTATTGAGAACTAAAAAGCCGCAAGAGCATCACTTAACACTGACTGTGCTTTGTGATGCTCTTGCGGCTTTAAAACAGTTTAATGGCTAGCTACTTACTAGCATTATTAACCATTGCTAGATTGCGAGTTTCTAACGCTGCCTTCAATAGCTTATCAGCTTCATCTCTTGCAGCTACAAACGTCGCTTTTTCCTTTTTAGGCACAGAATCTGCCATAGGGATATTCGCTGTCATTGCATTCACAGGACGACCGCGCTCAATTAGCTCGTAGTGCAAGTGTGCGCCGGTCACTCGGCCAGTTTTACCTGATAAGCCAATGCGCTGACCACGAGACACCGTTTGTCCTTTACGCACGAGGATCTTGCTCAAATGTAGGTAGCGTGTTTTATAAGTACTACCGTGCTGAATAACCACGTAATTACCAGCGTATGGGTGCTTACGAGTCATAATCACTTTGCCATCACCCGTCGCTTGAACTGGGGTGCCAATCGGCGTCGCGAAATCTGTACCATTGTGCGGTGAGACTCGCCCAGTCACGGGGTGTAAGCGCTTAGGATTAAATTGAGAACTTTGACGCCAACCACTGCTCACCGGGTAACGTTGGAAAGCACGCTGCAAGCTATCGCCATTGGCATCGTAATATTGCCCATCAGTATGTAAATACGCTGACACAACACGATTACGATTCATGATCTTAATTGCTTCAATTTCACGTTTTCCGGTTGCAACACCATCAACAAATTGCGCTTTCTGAAGCACTTCAAACTGATCACCAACACGCAAATCACGGCTAAAATTAAGCTTATCTTTCAACAGAGTAACAATATGATCAATCTCAAGACTATTCAGGCCAACCTTGTTAGCCGACATCGAGAAACTGCCTTGAATATCACCCACTAAAGGCTTTTGCTTCCATTCACCCGGAATAGAAATATCTTCGAATTCGTAGCTACCGTCATCAAGCAGTCGATAAACCACTTTATCTGCGACGCTAAATTGAAGCTCCATTTTGGAAAGTTCACCCGTCGCTTCATCACGCCAGAAACGTAAGGTATTGCCCGGACGAAGCGTATCTAACGCAAGAAAGTTTAAATCGGTTTCCATCACGCTCATCATCGATTTATAAGAAAATCCAAGTTGAGTGAAAATGCTACTCAAGTTATCGCCCGTTTGAATTTGATACTCAAATGTCGGTGGCTCAATAACGGTAACAGAAGAAGGTGACAGAATGGACTCAATAACGGTTGAGTCTGGTAAATCAAGATCGATCGTTTTCGTCAGATCCGATTGTGAAGATTGCAAAGCAACACCAATCGCTGCAATAAGTGGCAGCCCTAAAATAGCTACTTTTTTTACAGGTGAAAGCTCAGCAAACGGAGAGGGAAATATTTTTGAATACACGGTAAACAGGTCTTTCTACGATATAAAGACATAGGATATGCTTTTCAAACGCATAAATCATCAATGCATTGTCATAATATGATATGAATCTGCTCAATTTAGGCTAAGTCATTGAGTTGCCATAGATGAAGAAGCAATTAAACGAGAAATAAAATTAACCGCTACATTTGAAAATAAAAAAGCAGAAACGGCTAGTATCTGCTTTTGATTGATTTACGTTATTCCGTTTCGATTAATTAATAGACGAAGCGAATTAGTTGATAATTTAGGCCAAAGTTAAGCGTTAACCGTCGATACCAAGCAGTTGTCTTCACCAAACTCGTTAGGGATGTAACGATCAGCATTCGCATCGTTAACCCATTGTTGGTCATCAACTAGGTAGCGAAATTGAAACTCGCCATCTTTAGGTAAGCGAGTTTTAAACTTGTAAACCTTCCCTTTCGCCAGTTTTTTCATTGGCGTGGCTTTCCAATCAAGAAAGTCAGCAACGATGGATACCGAGTTCGCTTCTTGAGCTTCTAGCTCGAAGGTCACTTCAACTTCATCTTTCGTTTTAAAAAAACGTTTATTAATCATTCGCAAGCTCCATTTGTAAAAGTAAGCAGACACAAAGCAAAGTGTGTCTAAATTTCATTCATCTACCTAAGATAATATGTAATTTGGCTCACATAAACAACAGATCCTTACACTAACGAAAACGTTATTGCTTACCAATTGATTGCGTATCAAAAGAAAAGCTCATTAACACCTTTTCAGAAGGGGATTCTGCAAATGATTGTTCCGAAGAATGCTGAGTAAAGCCGATAAAACCTTCCCCAGTGAGTTTATTCTGTGATCGCGAATCTGGCTGCTTAGCGACCTCCAATGTCTGAATCTGTATACGATCACCCAGTAAAAGTTGGTCGACTAACACCACACGGCTTCGTTGCTGGTCATGTTTAAACAGGCCAAGATAATAAAACACACCGCTGCCTTGGTTAGATATCCACATCGGCGCGACAAAGAAACTCGCCTTACCCAGCGTGACAGCTGAAAGGTTATTGGTATCTACCGTTACCACACCGCGCTCAACACCTGAGTCATAGCGTCCAAACGCGATCGCTCTAGGTTCATCTACTTCATTGATAAAAGCGTACGCGTTGGTCTCAGGTACTTTAATTGTCCATGGGTTGGTTGTCTTCAAATCAAAAACGGTTTCTACGACTGGGTCATAACTCAATTGAGAAGAAGGGAACTTCGCCAAGATCTCTTCGTCACTTAAGCTAAAGCGATAAATCCCCGCCAGTATGACTACAACTAACATGATAATAGGAATCAGTAAAATCAGAGGAATAGGTAAGATTTTCTTTTTCATGAGCAATTATATTCTTTTGTTTTCATCCAGTTGTGCAGACCATAAAGGGCTTTAGTATAATTATCAATACAGGGTTAACCAGAAGTGGAGCATGGATGGATATCAATCATATTAAAGATAGAAATATCAGAAGTTGCGAATGCCGCTGTGGATCAGTCAACCTAGTATGCAGAGGTGAACCTCAACGAACCTCTGTATGCCATTGCTATGAGTGTCAGAAACGCACCGGAAGTGTATTCGGTGTTCAGGCTAGATTCCCAATAGAGCAAGTCACCCTAAGCGGAGAAGTGACCTCTTTCTCACGCATCAGCGATACGGGTAATGAAGTCACCTATCAGTTTTGCCCTAAATGTGGCACCACTATGCTCTTACAATCTGTTGCTGCTGCCGATTTTTATATTGTCCCGCTCGGATTATTTAAAGAGCAAGACTTTCCGCTACCAAGCTTTTCAGTCTACGAAGAACGGAAACATGGTTGGGTCAAATTCGACCATCAAATGAGTCACTATAACTAGCTTGTTACTGACCTTTATCTTTATAAAGCAACAGCATTAAAACAAACTGCAATACTGTTGCCTAAGATCAAATATCAATGCTCCACAACGCTAGCGTATCTTTTCGCTAGCGTTATAATCTGCTCCTCTTTTTAACCCAGGGTGAACAACATGATTTCTAAGCTACCTCGCTGGGTTGAATACGGCGCCTTACTGTTAGCAGGCCTTGCTGGCAGCGTTAATGCAATCGGCTTACTCGGTTTCCAACACCAAGCAATCTCCCACATATCGGGCACCATGTCTTTACTAGGCAGTAGTCTGCTCACACCAACTTCGGCTTCTGTCCATCTCCTGTTGGTGATCATGAGCTTTATGTTCGGTGCAGCGTTCAGCGGGTTCTTTATTGAAAATCAAGCACTGAAGCTAGGCCGCCGTTATGGTGTTGCTTTATGTATAGAAGGTGGATTACTGTTCTTGGCACTATGGGCACTGTTGCAAGGCTACACTTCAGGCCAGTATTTCGCTTCAGCCGCGTGTGGTTTGCAGAATGCGATGATCACCACTTACAGCGGTGCAATCATTCGAACAACACACATGAGCGGGATCATTACCGATCTTGGGATAATGATTGGCGCACGCTTAAAGGGGATGCCCTTTGACCGCCGAAAAGCCAAGTTGCTGATGTTCATTGTGGTTGGCTTTCTGTTTGGTGGTTTAAGCGGCGCATGCCTGTTTCAGCGCTTTGAAATTTTAGCGTTGGCTTTCCCTGCCTCTTTCGCCTTCATTATCGCATTTAGCTACTGGGTCTACCTGACCTATCGAACTGAATCCTCAATCAATTTATAAATACCTGGCAATATATCCTCAAACTACGTAACATCCGCAACACTTTATTCTAAACTCTTAATGAGTTGCAGAACAACTGGTGTGAATAGTTAGCGATATTTGATGAATAGTATTGCATGCACTATCAATACTGGGTAATCTTGCAGCCAGTGAGAAAATACGGATATTTAGAGAATAAAGACGCCAAGGATGTGGCTTTTTTACATGTAGAAATACGAGAACAATTAACATGTCTAACAACACGAATACTGCTCAACCAGAGAAATCTAAAGGCAGTTTCTGGGTTTTCTTAATCCCATCTCTGATTGGTTTGTTCCTTTTCATGGCTCCAATCAGCTACCAAGGTGATCTAACGATCCCTGTTGCTATTCTAGCCAAATCAATTCAAGCGGTTTTCGGTGAGTCTCTAGTTGCTATTATCACGGCAATCGTTGCCTTCATGTCTGTAGCTTCCATTTTAAGTACCATTTTCAAGCCTGCATTCATTACATCGAATTCATTTCTAAACGGCCTTTTCAACCCATCTCCATTATGGCTGCTGGTTCGTATGATTGGTGGTGCTGCAGCATTCATGGCTTTCTTCCAAGTCGGCCCTGAGTTTATCTGGGAAGAAAACACCGGTGGTTTAGTTCTAGAAGGTCTGCTTCCGACACTGTTCTCAGTATTTATTTTTGCTGGCTTACTACTGCCACTGCTGCTTAACTTCGGTTTGTTAGAACTGTTCGGTACCTTGCTAAGCAAAGTAATGCGTCCAATATTCAATCTACCTGGTCGTAGTGCTATCGACTGTATGGCTTCTTGGTTGGGTGACGGCAGTGTCGGTATCCTGCTGACAAGCAAACAGTACGAGAAGAAATTCTACACTCAACGTGAGGCTGCGGTTGTTGGTACGACTTTCTCTGCAGTATCTATCACGTTCAGTCTTGTGGTTATTGCTCAAGTAGAACTAGAGCACCTATTCCTACCTTTCTACGCAGCAATCTGTCTGGCGGGTATTGTGGCTGCGGTAATCATCCCTCGCCTTCCGCCACTAAGCATGAAGAAAGACACCTTCATTGATGGCAGCAAGCCTCACAAAGACGCTGACGCAATCCCTGCGGGTCACTCAACCTTCTCTTGGGGTCTTGAGCTAGCGGTAAATAAAGCATCTCAAGTGAAGTCGGCTAAGTCTGTATTTGGCGAAGGCGTTCGTAACGCAGTTGATATGGTATTTGGTGTTCTGCCTGTGGTTATGGGGTTGGGTACAATGGCGCTAGTTATTGCGGAATACACATCTGTGTTCTCAATCCTAGGTCAGCCTTTCATCCCATTCCTAGAGCTACTTGGTGTACCTGAAGCCGTTGCTGCATCTGAAACCATCGTTGTTGGTTTTGCGGATATGTTCATTCCTGCGATTCTTGCCGCTTCTATCGACAACGAGATGACTCGCTTTGTTATTGCAGCAATGTCAGTAACTCAGCTGATTTACATGTCTGAAGTAGGCGCTCTGCTTCTAGGCAGTAAGATCCCAGTGAACATCTTGGAACTGTTTATTATCTTTATTCTGCGTACTCTAATTACGCTTCCAGTTATCGCTGGTGTAGCTCACCTAATATTCTAAATTAGATGCTACTTATATAAGTAAGCAGAGATAATTATAAGCCTCACTTTTGTGGGGCTTTTTATTTGCACGAAATATATACACATTGTTATTTAAAGTGTAATCGACACATTAGTTCTGCATATCATTTAATTTCATATCTTTTATTCACCCTTCCTCTTTTTAATAGAAAACTTAGCGCATAAGCACTCAATTAATACATTCTTAATTCCCCCTTAAACTCCGTCTAGGCTCATTCCCCAACTCATTGAACAAAAAAACAAAAGTAGCAAATATGTAATTAATTGAATTTTGCATTGTGTGGGTTGTTGTATTTTTGTAGTCTATTTTGTGAATTTACATTCAAGTAATTTTCAATCTAGTCGATATATATAATTACAAAAACACGATTAACTTTAGTCTTCGCAAAGCCTGTGAGAAGGGGAAAACTCAATGAAATTTAGCCATAAGGTGGTTGCTGCATCATCAGCCTTGCTGCTAGTGACAGTATCATTGCTTTCAATACAACAACTTTACACCGTAAGAAGTGCTGTAGAAAACCACGTCAATGCGAGCCTGAAAGAAATGGTCTCTGGCGTTAAAAATACCGTCGAATCAGAGATGAACGCCAAGAAGGCGCTGGCTCAATCGACGACTGAAGTCATCGAGATCAACCCTGAAGATCGCGCTTACGTAAAAGAAATATTAGAAAAACCAAAGCTTAAAAACAGCTTCCTAGCGGTTGGTTTTGGTTATGAAGCCAACGGTTTCGTTATTGAAAATGATGACGGTTGGGATGCAGGGCCAGATTACGACCCACGAATCCGTCCTTGGTACATTGATGCTAAATCCAAAAACAGTTTAGTTGTGACCGCTCCTTATGTGGATGCATCAAGCAAAAAAGTCATCATCTCAGTGGGTACACCCGTTAAAGACAACGGTCGTTTCACTGCGGGTATGTTCTATGACCTAGAATTGACGAACCTCGCTACCTTGGTAAACCAAGTGAACTTGTTTGATGCGGGTTACCTATTCCTAGTAACAGCCGACGGCACCACGATTGCTCACCCAAATGCTAAGAACAACGGTGAAACGCTTTCAAGCTACATGCCTCAAGCGACTATTCGTGAAGGCTCTCAAGAAATTGAAGTCGACGGCAAAATGTTCTTAGTTAACTTCACCCACATCCCAAGTGAAGATTGGTACATTGGTGCCATCCTTGATGAAGAGATCGCTTTTCAAACCGTTGAAGAATTGAAGAACAGCTCGATGATCTATTCATTGATTGCGGTGATTCTTAGCATCATCGCACTGACTGTTCTGATTCGTGTATTAATGCGTCCACTGGATGCGCTTAACCAAGCAATTCAAGACGTAGCAAGCGGACAAGGTGACTTAACTAAGCGTCTAGATACCAATACCGACCAAGAGTTTTCTGACCTAGCGAAAGGCTTCAACACCTTTACCGAAAACCTGCAAAATCAGATCATTCAATCGAAAGCGATTGGTGTTGAGATTAAACGTGGCACTGAAATCACAGTGAAAGGTGCGGGCGAATCAGCGAACGCAATGAATACCCAGTTGCAAGAGCTTGAACAGTTAGCAACAGCAATGAACGAGATGGCGGTTACCGCAACAGAAGTCGCAAACAACGCTCAAGGTGCGGCAGCTGCTGCTCGTGAAGCAGACGAAGCAACACTAGACGGCACTTCTGTAGTTAGTGATACTACTCAAGCGATTGATAACCTATCTGAGCGCATCGACCAAGCCGTTGCTGAAGTACAAGTACTTGAATCAGCAACCGCAAACATCGAAACGATTCTTAAAGTAATCAACGATATTGCAGACCAGACTAACCTACTCGCATTGAACGCAGCGATTGAAGCGGCGCGTGCTGGTGAATCTGGTCGTGGTTTCGCAGTCGTTGCCGACGAAGTTCGAACTCTGGCGCAACGTACTCAAGAGTCAACCACTGAAATCCGCAACATGATTGAGCAGCTCCAAGCGGGGGCAAGCTCAGTATCGAACGCGATGAACCAAAGTAAAGACACTGCTACTGACGCTGTTGAACGTGCTCAGCAAGCAAACTCTTCACTTGACCGTATCCGTGACGCGATTCAGCGCATCTCTGATATGAACATTCAGATCGCTTCTGCAGCAGAAGAGCAGAGCTTGGTAGCGGAAGAGATCAATAACAACACTGTTAAGATCAAAGACCTTTCAACACAAGTATCAAACGCGGCTCAAGAAGCGAACACAGCAATGCAGGTACAAACGGACAATGTTCGCCAACAAGACGAGCTACTGAACAAGTTTACGGTTTAACCGCCTTACCGTTTAACTAACACTCTGTTTAGTAAAGAATAAACGGCTTCATATTAAAAGCCCCGCTTACTGATTGTCAGTAACGGGGCTTTCTTTTCAATCTTTTCTTTTTAACCGATTAGACGTAACTCGTGGTCGTCAGCATCATGCACTGGTTAGGCTCAACCTTAATGGTTAAGTCCTTACCAACACAGTCGAACACTTCTCCAGACAATAAATCGGTCACTGCGCCAGTCCAATTTAGTGAGGCTGTTTTGCTTCGTTTCGACTTGTTGATCATCACAATGCCTTTATCACCACGAACAAACACCAACAAATCATCATTCGCTTCAACCACACGCATCGCTTCGCCATGAACATGGTTATGGAATTGAATCATGTTTTTCATGTAAGGCGCTTGCCAGTCGTTGAGCCAACGAGGCTGGCCGCTCTTGTCCAGAATACCACTGGTGCTCAGCTCACTGTAAACAAGCGGTACGCCGCCATCTCGACCAAGAATGAAAGCGTGCGCCAATCGCTCATCGACTTCATCCATCACATGCTCCAAAAACACCTCGTTGTTTGGAATATCATGAGTTACTGCAAACGTGATAGCTCGCATGTTCGACAGAGCTTGACCAAAACAGTAAGGGTTAATCAAAGACTTAAAACTGCCCTGCTCTGCAAAGGCTTTAAAAATAGTATTGAACAGCGGAAAATCATAAGCGCCTAAGCGAGTGTGTTTAAGGTATGGTTCAAGGAACAACTCATACTCTTCTTCCGTCGCACCGCCATCAGTAATGATCTCGCCAAAGATGTGCATTTCTTCGCAGATATCGTCAGTCCACACCTTACGCAAGTGTGACAGTGTCATGTGTTTCGCTGCATCGATACGGAAACCTTTCACACCAATCGCTTTTAGAGCTTTTAGGTACGCTCGCTGCTGTGCAACCACATTATCGTTGTCTAACAGTGTTGGTAAGCCCGGATCACTAGCTCCACCAGTAATACGCCCGTTCTGAACTTCCCATGTGTCTTTCCAGTTCTTGATACCAAACGCTTCCACGAAGTCGTTTTCATCAAATAATGGTTTAGAAAGATCACCAAACAAGCGGATGGATTCGTAATAGTCAGCATCTTTTTGATAAGACGCCATGTCTTGCTGATTGGGATACGTTAAATCGCTGCGGATACCTGATTCGTTGGCCATGTGATTAAACACTACGTCTACATAGGTACGAAGCCCGTGTTGCTTTAACGTGTTCACCATCGCAGTGAAGTCTTGCGTGTCACCCAACTGATTATCAATCACACGATAGTCTTGTGGTTGATAGCGTTGCCACCATTGAGTACCAGAATCTCGGTCGCAGCCTTTAGGGCCGCGCAGCGATTTCATCGCCGGTGATACTAAAACAGATTTATAACCCAACTCTTGGATAAGAGGGGCGTTCTTCATTACGTCAGCGTAGCACCAGTCAAAGGCATGCAATATGACATCCGTCGCTGGGTTGCTTAACATAGCTGAACTCTCCATGTTGTTCTCCTACCAAACTCGTTTACAGCTTTCTAGATAAATACAAAGGCTAAAAGGCAAAGCTGCATAAATTTCCTCAAGAATGGCATTTATTATATGAGTTACTCATTAAAAACCCTCCTCCTCCTACCAATTACTCACGGTGGATAGTTGAGGGCGTAGCACCAATTATCGCATAACGTCTGGGATGAACACTCAGCCATTGTGCTTTTAAATGCGCAAAAAAGTCACAAAAAAGGAGCGTATATACGCTCCTTTTATTCAATCTATCACATATTTATTGCTAAGTTCTGTAAAGAACTTTAACCACATGCCAACCAAATTTTGTTTTTACAAGATGTGGTACAAGCGTCTCGCCAGAGAAACACACCTTATCAAACTGAGGCACCATTTGACCTTTTTTGAACTCGCCTAGGTCGCCGCCCTTTTTACCAGATGGACAGGTTGAATGTTTCTTTGCTAGCGTTTGAAATTTAGCGCCCTTTTTAAGCTGCGTCATGATGTCTTCTGCTAGTTCTTTATGCTTCACCAAAATATGAAGCGCTGCTGCTGTTCTTGCCATGATAATTCTCAGTTTGTTGCTGCCAGTTTACTTACGACGGTTGCTTAGAACATCGCTAATGAACTGACTGTTGTAAATCTGTTTGCCGCTAGCGACTTATCGAAATAAATTCATCGACAGCCAGCGTTTAGCGTGATTTTAACCCAAGAACAGCTATTCTTCACTCTATAACCGAAAACAACTGCCTTAAAGGCCATTAAAAACCGCATCGCGACTTGCTGCGGCTTCCATTTCCCTTTAAATTAATCCTTATAAATTAAGCGCGTATTAAGTAGGAGCCACTTATGGCCAAACCGATCAGTAAAGCGAGTCAGTCACAGGGAATGTTGATGTTCAAGTTATCCCTTACTCAAAGTTTTGCGATTGGCACACTTAAGGTCAGAGAAATCGTCCCTTTTCAACCGATGACTCAGATCCCCTACTCCCATCATCACGTGATTGGTACGGTGACTATCCGCGACCTTACGGTTCCAGTCATTGATATGTCCGCTGCGATTGGCTTCCGCCCGATAACACCCGCTGAATACCAAGATTGTGTACTTATCGTCACCGACTGTTTAAGAACAGTTGTGGCGTTCTTGGTTCGTTCGATTGATAAAATTATTGAATGTGACTGGAAGAGTATTGAATCTCCACCCACCAGTGTGGGTCGCAATGTCTTTGTAACGGGAATTACACGCTTTGAAGACCGTATTGTACAAATGCTCGACGTGGAACTGCTGCTTTCTAAGATCTACCCAGATTATGAGAATGCGCATATCCCGATGCTGACCGATGTAGAGAGAGAGCGCCTCAAAGCGTTGAACATCTTACTGGTGGATGACTCTTTGATTGCGCGTAAACAGTTATCTGATGCCTTAGACAGCATCAACATCCCTTACAGCATTTGTAACAACGGCTTAGATGCCATTGACCTAATGCGACGCCAAGCCAGTGCTGGCAATGCCATTGATCTCCTCGTGAGTGATATCGAGATGCCGGGATTAGATGGTTATGAGCTTGCATTTGAAGTGCAGAACGACAGTGCTCTAAGTCACGCTTACTGTATTTTGCACACATCACTATCCAGTGAGATCTGTGTTGACCGTGCCAATCAGGTGGGGGCACATGAAGCGCTTGAGAAGTTCAATGCGGGTGAGTTAATCGAAGCCATGCTACGCGGCGCAAAAGTCTTAAACGACGCCTCCACGGCTGCTTAAACCCTGTCTTAAAAGCTAAACCACCTTTCACTTTGGTTTAGCTTCCTACATGCCAAATCATCTAACGCTCGGTTAAGACTTTTTCGGCATTGGGCTCTTTGGCATGGAATAGCTCTTACTCACGAACTCCACTTCCTCAACCTTTTTGACGTGATTGGTATAAGACGCCAAGGCATAGAGTGTATTCGCAACTAAGTTAGCGTATTTAAAAAGAATCGGATCCGGGGACTTGTTACTTTCATGGTGCTCAATGCTCACCAAAGCTCGCACCACTTTCTTAGCCTGACAACGACACAAGTGAAGTTCGCTCGACACTCGGTTCCCACCAGGTAATACGAACCCTTTGAAGCCACCTTCTAGGTGCTCGCGAATGTGATGATAATCTTGCTTAAGCTCGACCAGTTCGGATTCAGTGATCGCTAATTTCCCACGTACTGAACCATTTAAATGATAGATGTTCGGTTGTAGGCGTTGCAGGATCTCACGAACTTGTGGTTCCAATTCCAATGAAAGAACCAATCCAACTCGGCAGCAAAGCTCGTCCGACAGAATCTCAAAATCACAGACAGGACTGTCTTCATAAATAAACGGGTAGCAGAACTCGTCCCAATCTCGACTTACTGGTTTCACGTATCAATCCTTACACATAAATATTAATCAGACGCCAATATACCAAACTCTTTGATTGAGTCTGAGTTTATTAGCTCAAAGACCCGCAGTTTCCCTGCTTGATAATGAGATAGCAAAAAGCCCTCACATTGGAGGGCTCCTAAAGAAATCGATTAAACGAAATTATTCGTTAGACACTTTTTTGTGGCCTTCTTGTAGGTGAACGAAATCCACCAAATCGTCGCCTGACACTTGATATGCTTGACCAAAACCTTTCACGAACAGTCCGTTCTCTGCTTTAAGGTTGAATAGTGAGAAATCTTGAAGCTGGCTCAAACCATCGATGATCTCGCCAAAACGCTCTTGCATCTGGCCAATCACTTGAGTCCAAAGTTCTGTTTCACGCGCTACAACACTTGCTTGAGCATCAAACGTTAAACGCTTACGTGCGTAAAGCTGCTTCGAACTCTCTTCATCTTCAATCATCATCAAAGAGACTTGAGGGTTCGCTTTCAAGTTACGGGCATGACGAGCAATATCAGAAATTAGAACAAAGTAACCTTCTTGGTTCTGAACGAAAGGTGCGTAACTTACGTTCGGGCGACCTTCTTCGTCAACCGTTGCAAGTTGAAGGGTACGGCGCTCTTGGCGAAACTCTTTAATTTCTGGACCTAGGCGACCTTGTAGACGTTCTTGTTTTACTTGCTGTTCCATGGGTAATTCCTTTCTTCACTTTCTCTGATTTATTATTTTTGCCCGAGGTTGAACGATCATTAGCGAACTAAACGATCCTCGAGCATTGATGTCTTGCTTAAGCTAGTTGGCAACCCTATGTAAGATTGCTGCTGATTATTTGCTATTGACTGTACTTAAGCTTGTTCTTTTAGCGCTTTGAAGCGTTCTACTTGGTCGGCAATAAGCTCACGCTTTTCGTTGCGGCCTAGGTAAATCTTAAAAATGTTCTCGCCCGTTTCACTGAAAAAGCCGAAGTAATGACTTTCACGACCCATGAACGCTTTGCTCACCAAACCGATATGTTTAACGTTATCAAGTTTTAGGTGGCCATGAAGCTCGCCCTCTTTGCCCATCAGGTTGTAGTAACCACGCGCTACTTTACCTTTCGGGAATGGTGCTTTTACTTCAAAGATAGAACCAAATGAATGCACGATAGTGGTCACAGGGCCCCAACCAACTAAACCTTCTAGAATTTCTTGAGCACGGCTGCCATCTAGCATTACCGTCATGTCGTTTGGAAAAGCAGCAACCACTTCAACCTCTGAAACACCTAGCTTCTCAGCAATTGCTGTCGGCAGTAGTTTTGGCTCTTCTTCTAGAATGCGAGCTACGCGTTGTTCTAGAGTTTCTGTCATTTCTAATGTTGTATCTGTCATTGAATATGTTTCCGTATAAACTAAAAATTCGATATTAAGCGTGCTTCAAACTTGCATGCAGGTGTACGCCCGAACCTGACGCTTTAGGTGCAGGGTGCATAGCTTGGTATTCAGCGTTAAGCACTTGAATTACACTCTGTGCTAGGCTTACCGCCCAAAAGCTGCCAGCAATAGTCAGGCTCAGATAATCTTCCGAAAGCTCAACTAAACCGTTCTTTTCCCAATGCGCGAACAAAGGCTTTAGGTAGTCGAACGTGTCATGTCCCATAAAGCTCGCTAACGTACTTCTTCTAACAACACCAGAATCAAAGCCTGCCTTTAATGTCGAGAAGATTGGCTCTAATGAGCTTTGCTTCGTCATCATGGCAATCGGCAACTGACCTTGTTTTATAGACTCCATGTAGCTGTCTAAAGTTCGATGTTGCATCACACCGTGGCCGCCAATGTTGCCACCAGCACCACAACCAATTGGAAGCACCTCGGCATAAGTTTTCGCTAAGCTGTTGTAAATGCTGCGTTCGCGGTTATCGCGAGTCCAGTGATTCACGCTCAGCTGTTTAACCTTGTGCTTAGCCATGAATTCAACACCCGCCAGGTACATGCTCGCCTTATCTGGCGTATTGGCCGGTGGTGGGATTTTTCCTTTCTCAACGAGATTAAGCATAGGTGCATTGCCCGCAACAATCAGTTGGTAGAGGTCGATACCGTGTGCACCAGTAGACATGTAGTCTTCTAAATCTTGTTGGAACACTTCCATAGATTGGTGTGGTAATCCGTATAACAGATCAAGAACGATTGGCGCTTGCTCTGTACGGCTTAGTGAACTGATACGTTCTAGCACAACCTCTCGGTCATCTAGGCGCTTAGCACTACGTCGAACTTGAGTGTTGAAACTTTGAATACCGAATGAGAAACGATTGAAGCCACCTTCAAGCGCACGATCAAACATCTCGTCGCCAAATCGATTGATGCGCCCTTCCAATGTCATCTCAACATCGTTCGCTAGTGGGAAATATTGGCGAATAGCCTTACCTAATTGCTCTACTTGTTGAGACGATAGGTCGGTAGGTGTTCCGCCACCAATGTAGACAGCGTGAAATAATCCAGACTGAGCCCAAGGCGTTTTGGCTTTTTGCTTCAACTCAACCATCAGAGCCTCGAAGTACTCATCGACTAATTTGCGGCTTGCGGCATTTTGGAAGAAGTTACAGAACGTACAACGCACACGGCAGAAAGGAATGTGAATATACAGGCAACGCTTATCCTGTTTCTTCCCTTCGCTTAGCATCAATTCATCAAAGTGTTCTAACTTCTTACTGGGGTCGACCGGAATTGAACTTCCTCCGGCGTGGGCAGAATGCTTTTTCGCAAACGCAAAACGAAGCGGATCAGGGCTAGAAACACCCAAGATTGATTCGTCAAATTTATAAATATCAAGACTCATATAATCTCTCTAAACACTTACATAGCAAAGCCTGGAAGACTATTCGCTAAAAACTGAGAGAATCATAAATACACGCAAATGATAATGCAATTGATAATTGATCTTATTTAGATTCTAAGCAATAATCCGATACAGAATTTTGATTTGGTAAAGGATTGATTGTGAACGTTCCTAGATATGTTATTGCAGGCGGTGCATCGTTAGTGATTCATGCAGCGTTATTGTTTGTCGCTCAAGAATCCAAAGTATTTGCGATGCCTGCAGGTAGCCAATCGAACACGGTATCGATCAACTTCAGTCCTAAGAGCGTTCCCTCACAAGCTCAGCAAAAAACAACCACAGAGCCAGTTGAACCAGAGCCAATAAGAGAAAAGGTCTCACAAGCCGAACCTAAACCTGTCGAACCAAAAACGGTTGAGCCAAAGCAAGCTAAGCCAACCCCAAAGAAAAAAGCGATCACCAATAAGCCTCAGCCAAAGAAAGTTGAGAAGAAGGTTGTTGAGAAAAAGCCCGTTCCAAAGAAACCGGTGACTGAGAAAAAGGTGGTTAAGAAAGAGCGTCCAGACCTAAAACCAGAACCAAAGTCCAAACCAGCCACTCAACCAGAGAAACTGGCCAACAAGAAAATCGATAAGAATATGGACGAGTCAGCCAACCGGCCTCAGGAAGTAAACCAAGGCGTGTCAAACCAAGAACCGGTGCTAGTAACTAAGCCTTCTTTCTCTGCACGCCCTACACCGCCGAATTATCCTCGCCAAGCTAGACGTCGGGGCGTTGAAGGTGTCGCAACTTATGAGGTCTGGTTAGACGCGGAAGGCAAACAAATCAAACAAGCATTAGTAAATTCATCAGGCGCACTAATGCTCGATAACGCCGCTTTAGATGCCATTAAACAATGGAAATTCTCACCTCACACTGTCAATGGTCGAGCAATTGCTCACCGTGTACAAATACCTGTTCGTTTTAGGTTGGATTAATCATGCAACAAATCAGTTACTTACAAGATCAACTTGGCTTAATGACTTGGCCTCTTCTTATCTGTTCAGCATTAACCGCAATGATCATCGCTGAACGTATCTTCCAAGTGATGTTAAGCATTGGTGTTGGCAAACGCGCCATTCGTCGTGAACTCAATCAGATCTCACCAACCAACAGCAAAGAGATTGAAGCGCTTGCTCAGTCTATTTCAGGGAAAAGACCGCTGCTGTACAAGGGCGTCTCGATGTTGCTTGCTCACCACTCTTTTTCGAAAGGACTACGTGAAGATGCAGCAGGCATCTGGCTACAAGAAAAACGCCACCAGCTGCACGCAGGTTTAAGGCTGCTTGGTTTAATCGGCGTGATCAGTCCATTAATTGGCTTGCTTGGTACGGTGCTTGGTCTTATTGAGATGTTCAAAGGTGTAGCTGCTACCACCGGAAGTATTACACCAAATGATCTAGCTGACGGCCTTGGCTTAGCAATGAGAACCACAGCTGCAGGTTTGATGATTGCACTGCCTGCAATATCAGGATCTCAACTGCTTGGGCTTTGGGCCGATCGGGTTTTGGCGCAGCTAGAACATACTTTGAATTATGTGAATGTGTGGTTAGAAGGCATGTCGATTCAAACTAATCAGTCTGACGAAACGAAAGGTTCATCATTAAACAAAGTCGCTGTCGGTGATGTGAGACAAGCATGATCAAAACGCCCCACTCATCTCAAACACAAAGTTTAGCTCCGGACTTAACACCGCTGCTCGACATCATTTTTATCGTGATGGTTTTCCTGCTGCTGACAGCATCGGTGAAGTTGGAGTCATTAGAAGTCGAACTACCAAGCTCTGATATTAAGAACGTTTCTGAAGTTCATAAAGATTCGATTAGCGTCAATATCTTAGACCACGAACCCTACTGGGCGATTAACGGCCAAGAGTACATCGACTGGGAAAACTTCAAGATTGCATTGCTAGAAGAAACAGGCACATCAGACAAGAAGCCGATCATCATTGGTGCAGATAAAGCCGCCAACGTTGAGAACCTAGTGAAATTGCTGTCTTTCCTTCAAGAGAACGGAATACCAGCGACTCAATTGCTCACTGAAGATGGCTAGAACAACTCTCTATTTTCATGAAGTTTGGCTCTTGATTACTAACACCAAAGAAGCAGAGCTAAACCTCTCTATCGATTCGAACTCAATATGCGAACGAACTGCTCACTGAGTATCTTCGCGATTACTCTCCATCAGAAGAAAGTATAAAGAAATTATTATGAAAGACTTAAAAATACTCAACAAATTAAATAATAACAAACACTTACTCGCAATCGCCACCATGAGTTTGGTACTAACTGCACCTATCGCCAATGCTAACGATGCAGAACAACCTCGAATCATAAGTGCAGGCAGTGCTGTGACTGAATTGGTTTTAGCTCTAGGTGCTGAAGAGCAGTTAGTGGCGATTGATGTGACCAGCCATTTCCCTCAAGCAGAGAACCTGCCGAAGATTGGTTACCACCGAAACCTTTCAGCAGAAGGCTTGATTGCTTTAGAGCCAACGACACTAATTGGCTCAGATGAAATGGGACCTGACAACGCGATTTCTCAATTGAAATCTGCCGGTGTCGATGTCGAGATCGTCAATACCGAAGCAAACGTTGAGGGGTTATTAAAGCGTATCGACCAAATCGCAAAAATTACCCACACCGAAGCTCACTCACAGCAAGTCAAAGCTGAAGTAAATAAGAAGATTGCAGCACTAAAAGCAAACCAAGTACCCAACAACGAAGCGAAGAAAGTTCTGTTCTTATTATTACATGAAGGTCGCCCGGCGAACGTTGCTGGCGGTGAAACGTCACCAAACGCGATCATTGAATTGGCTGGCGGTGTAAACCCTGCGGCTAAAAGCCTGACGTCTTACAAACCACTATCGATGGAATCACTCGTTGAAATGCAGCCTGATGTCATTTTGGTGAGTGGCCGCAGCTACCAAAAAATGGGCGGCGCTGACGCCATTCTTAAATCGCTGCCTATGTTAGCAGCGACTCCTGCTGGCATGAACAAACAAATCATTACCGTAAAAGGCAGTGCATTAGTCGGCGGACTTGGCCTCGAAAGCCTTTCAGAAGCCAAGCGATTAAACGCTCTTATCTATCCGTTATAACTCGACCACCCTATTCTTACTGTTGCTAGCTCAGTTTCCATTACCTACCCGCTTTTCCGCAATGTTGGTGATGGATATTGAAGCTAGCGATGGACATTGAGGCCCTTTATGTTGCTACGATCCGTCCCACTGAAAACATCGATGTTAGGCCTAGGGGCTACCCTAGTCTTCGTCGCACTGTACTCGATCACTGTTGGACCAATGAACATTAGCTTAGCCGACAGCGCTACGAGCTTAATTCAACCAAACAATGACTTAGCACCTCACATCAACTTGGTGATTCAAGAAATTCGCTTACCTAGAACGATATTGTGCATACTAATCGGCGCAATTCTCGCTTTGTGTGGCGCGGTCATGCAGGGCTTGTTTCGAAATCCACTTGCCGAGCCAGGAATCATCGGCGTTTCTGCCGGAGCCTCATTAGGTGCAGCATTAGCCATCGTGCTTTTCTCTGAGCTTTCACTGCAATACCCCGCTTTCATGAACTTTGCAGCAGTGCCTATATTTGCCTTTTTAGGTGGAGCCTTAACCACGCTGCTGGTTTATAAGCTAGGTACGGGAAAATTCGGTACTTCAGTCACCATCATGTTGTTAGCAGGTGTAGCGATCAGCGCACTGTCAGGCGCAGGTATTGGCTTCTTGAACTTCATTGCTGATGATCAAATGCTGCGTGATCTTTCATTATGGTCAATGGGTTCATTAGCGGGCGCGAAGTGGTCAGGTATTTTGCTTGCGGCTGTCACTCTGGGCGTACTATTTATTGTCTTCTACCGTCAAGCAATGTCACTGAATGCCCTGTTACTTGGCGAATCAGAAGCACAGCATCTTGGTATCCCAGTACAGAAGCTAAAGCGAAGGTTGATTCTACTGACTGCTGCAGGCGTTGGTGTCACGGTTAGCCTATCTGGCATGATTGGCTTCATCGGTCTTGTTATCCCCCATTTGGGCCGCATGTTGGCTGGCCCGGATCACCGTATTCTCTTGCCCCTATCAGCGGCACTAGGCGCATTACTACTAACAGCTGCAGACATGTTCTCACGCGTGGTACTTGCACCAGCAGAACTGCCTGTAGGCATTGTCACTGCAATCATCGGTGCTCCATTCTTCTTGTACCTTCTATTTCAACAGAAAGGGAGAATCCTTTAATGTTTCCTTCAGCATTAAAAGCGACCGACATCGAAGTGAAGTTCGGTAATAAAGTGATATTAGATGGTGTTTCTATTGAGATTGAAGCAGGAAAGGTAACCACACTGCTTGGGCCAAATGGCGCAGGGAAAAGCACTCTGCTTAAAGCGTTATGCCAAGAGATTTCGAGCAAGGGTGATATCCAATATTTTGGACACACCAAAGATAAGTGGCCTTCGCATAAGTTGGCAAAACATTTGGCTATGCTTCCTCAGCACAGTACCTTGACCTTCCCATTTTTGGCACACGAAGTTGTTGAGCTTGGTGGGATCCCCTTACAAGAGTCCAACAAGAAGCTCACCAACATAGCTGGCCAAAAAATGGATGTTGCTGATGTAACACACCTAAGTGAAAGGCTCTACCCCTCGCTATCTGGCGGTGAAAAACAGCGAGTTCACTTGGCTCGAGTGCTAACTCAGCTTCATTATTCTGGCGATCAATGTATCTTGATGCTTGATGAACCAACATCTGCACTGGATCTTGCCCACCAGCACAACACCTTAAAGATCGCGAGAGATTTAGCCGACAACCAAAATGCGGCCGTAATCGTAGTGCTACATGACTTAAACCTGGCCGCTCAGTACTCCGACCGACTCGTAGTACTAAAAGATGGTCACTTAGTTTGCGATGGCAGCCCTTGGGAGGCACTTCAACCTTCTATGATTGAGGATGTATACGGCTACAAAAGTATCGTCGAAAAACATCCAACCATGAGCTTCCCTCAGGTTCACCCCGCACAATAGACTCGATTTAGAACCCACTCATTTTGAGTATTCGTTCCTAATAACAGTTAAGTCACTCCAAGCCTCGATTTTCTCGAGGCTTTTTATTGGCTCATAGCCTCTCTCCCGTCTTAAACTCCATTTTATTAGCAACCATAGCAATGAACTCCAAAACGTCCCACTCCGAGCGTTTGAGGCTCTAGAAATCAACAATATCAGTTAGTGTTGCTTAGTTTTTAGCAACTAAGGTTGAATATAAGAGGCAAACGTAAGCATTTAAAAAGAAAAGAAATAACTTCATTTGGCACAAAGCAAGATAGCAGAAGCGATATGAGTTCGAGAGAGAAAGAGAAAGAGAAAGAGAAATTGCAGACACAAAAAAAGCCCCCTCAGGAGCTTCTTTCATTGTGTATTGATTATTGGCTCATTCGAATCAATGATTTACCAATCAACCACTCTAGTTCTTTACCGCTTGTATCGCCAAACTGAGTTTCAGTCAGCTTGTATAGACGATCAATACCGTTTGCAGCGAACTCATGAGCACTCTCAGCAGTAACGATATGATGGAAAAGTAAACGTAAGATTGCTAGGAACTCAGCGTCTTCAAGTGCTGCAACCCAGCTAGCTGAAAATGCGTCAAGGCCATTTTCGAAGTCAATGTGTTCCATGAACATCTTGAAAATACGACCGTCTAAAGCAGCAGTAAAATCCGTTTTCTTTGGAAAGTGATGACTAATACCTGTACGAGAAACGCCTGTTTGTTGACTCAACGTCGTGTATGACATCTTGTCGTAACCTAATCTCAATAGCTGGTCTACAACGGCATCCATGATCTTCTGGATCGTGATTTCTGTATCTTCTTTACTACGCTTTGGCATATTCAGGCTCTTCTCTTTGTAAATCCATCTAACTCAATCAAATGAAGTCAGAATGAAAATCGTTATCAGCATTATGTGAGCAAGGTATTTTTTCGCAAGTATTTATAACTAAATTCACACAAATACTATGTACGAACAATTTTACAGTGATGTCTCTTTGGACTCTTTGTCTAATTATTCTTCGAAAATCACCTTACAATCCTAAGTTGATAAGTTTAAATAACTACTTAGAATATGAAATACCCAACGAAAAATTCATTGTATAAATACCTATCAAGCGATAGATAGTCTTATAAAATCATTCCTGGCGCAACTAAGTGAATGATATTCTGACAAATTAATAACATTCCTTTTCAACAAAACGTGAGGTAAATCACATACATATTTATCGGCGCGAATGTAGATATTCATTAAGCACCTTAACAAACAACATAGCATACCAGTACAAATTAGTTCAAAGGTTTTAATTTTTGTAGATACAGTTCAAATTGCTCGTTAGAATAACCTCAGACTTTGTAAGAGGATTATTTATGAGCCAAGATATTGGTAACAATGATGTATGTGAGGCTTGCGGTTGCGCAGGCGAAATTGGCTTCATCATCAAAGAAGGCGACGATGTTGCTGAAGTAACGGTTTACGGTAACTCTAAAACCCTTATTGAAGCTGAATTCGCTAAGTATGTTGAGTTAGCAAAGCAAGTGTCTAGCAATGTTGAATTTGAAGCATCAGAGATGACAGAAGAAAGCACAGAATTGCACGCACGCTTTAAATTTGAAGTCAGCGCCGAGAAGATTATATTCGAACTTAAGACTCGCTCTCTAGCACGTTAATATAAGCACCTGTACACATACAATTAAAAGACGAGTTTACTGCTCGTCTTTTTTTATTATTTCAACCCAACCTAGAGCACCATTAGTCTCAAAGTCATTTTCAGCCGCACATTTAATTACAACACCTGATACCTCAACGACAGCACCAACACTATATGCCTTATCATTGTAATAACAAACTCGTTGCTGTGAACCACTCTGAGTGACGACGACTGCCGCCTTGGCTGGCGTTGATATTATTTTATTAGCACTTGCTGATGTTGAACACAGCACCGCGGATAAAATCACAAAAATTTTCAAAATTTTACGCTTTATTCGAATCAAAGATCTACCTTTCATTGTCTCTTAATCCTTTTTACCTACCAACAAATGAGTAAAACACTATGCGAGGGTAATTTTTTCATTATAGTGTTAACGTCTATCGTAATAAGAAGCCCATTATGCTCCGAATAATTGCACTTATTATTGGTTCTTTAACCATAACAAATGTGACTGCAGAACCACTCGATCAGTATCAAATATTGAACCATCTGGATAATTACGGAAACTTATATCTACGAAATAAGCCTTACACCTCACTACCCACAGGGTTAATCGTTGATGGCAATCTAAATATAGAGAACACCGCGATCACTCGCCTGCCTAAAGGCTTAGAAGTTAACGGTAGCCTCAAAGCGTCTAACAGCCAGCTCTCTCGAGTTGCGACTGGAGTTAAGATAAAAGGCTACGCCGACTTAATTGGCAGTCAGATTACCAGTTGGCCACGAGGAGTAAGAGTGGGCGGATTTATTAACCTCACAGACACTCCACTTCAGAGGCTACCCAATGGCTTTAGAGTGAAAGGAGATCTGAGCGTGATTCGTACGCCTTTGACAGAGCTACCAAACGGGATAGTCATCGATGGCGACTTATATATAGGTGGTTCTGGGGTCACAACGTTTCCCGAGACCATGACAGTAAAAGGCAATATATACCTAGGTGGCAACAACGTTACGACTTGGCCAACAAACCTAGAACTCGGTGGCGCCGTCGCTCGATAGTTCAACCTAAACTTTAGGTCTTAAAAGCAGATGACCAGCAACAAAAAAGGAGCCTAAGGCTCCTTTTTCAGTTCCATCAATGAACTTGTTTGCTAACACTCATTAGCCGATATTCTTCACTGGGTTCGCATAGCTATCGATCAAGTATTGACGAGCGCCTTGTGGCAAAGTCGATAACTTCTCTTCAAACTCTTGCTTAACCGCAGCTGTAATCGACTCGTCTTCTCTTTCCGCTGCTAGCAAGTTAACTGGGAACAGCTTGTAGTTATCGTGGATCTGACGATCAATCTCTTCTGCAAGCGCTTCTGGCGTATCAAAATCTTGGTCGATAACCTGACCGAAACCGACATGAACACGACCTTTATTACCGATGATACCTTGAATGATACTTTCGATATCTTCAAATTCACCCTTTTCGTAACTGCCGTTTACGTCTTTTTCAAAAAGCTCTATCGCTTTAGCCATATCACATGGGTCGTTCTCGTAAGAAATAGCCACAGGAACGATCTTCAATGACTTCACGTATTCAGGGAAAGCAATTTTTTGTTTACGTCCTTCAACGTGAAACATTTTCAAGATTGCTGGCTCGGTAAAATCGTTACCGTCTTTAGCGCGACCTTCCTTTTGAGCGATCCAGATTGAGTTACCCGTTTCTAGAGAATGCTTAATATAAGAAGACAGCTGCCCTAGTGCTTTCATCATCTCACGCGGTCCTTTCAAAGAACGCTTTACGATGAAGCTCTTGTTTAAACGCATCAATTCCGTCGCACATGGCTTCTTCAGCAGGTTATCACCAATAGCGATACGACAAGTCTGATGATTATTTTGATGCAGAGCGTAGTTTACCAACGCAGGATCCATAGCAATGTCACGATGGTTTGATACAAATAGATAAGCTTGATTCGCATCCAGTGACTCGACACCAGTGTACGTTACACCTTTAGTGGTTTTCGCTAGCGTGTCACGTAAGTACTTTTTCACTTCAATCTGAATGGATTCAACGCTGGTCAGCTTGCTCCATTTCATTTTTAAGTACACGCGCAAAATCGGACTCATTAATGCTTTGAACCAAGACGCATGGTTTGAAAAACGGTAGTGCAAGATTGCACTGATAAATTCTTCATCATTAATAAGACGGTTTAGTGCCGCTGGAATTTCATCATCGCCGTAAGGACGAATATCAACATATGGATCGGTTGGAGAGGTCATTTTTTCATTCATATAATAAAAAGCTGGCTCATTCTACGCGTTGTTTTGACTTCTCGCAGCTACAGAGCCCATACTTTTGACAAGGTCAGACCAGAAACATCGAAAATCCCCTGTTATTGTTGGCATTCTTTAAGATTAACGGTAATCTTGACGCCCCAAAATTAAGGTACTATCTATGAACTTCGCTATTGAATATACATCGGCTTACTTTTTACACTTGGTGATCACACCACGCAAGAAAGTACTTAAGCATAGCCTTGTATCGGTTCAAAGTGGCTTGGTTTTGATAAAGCTAGGTAAACAAGAGTATGCCGTTGAACCAGGACAAAGCGTCTGGATTCCATATGACTGCCTAACATCATTGACCTACTTTCCAAACACTCAGGTTAACCGCGTCGACTTTTCTGTGCGTTTGACGGATTCATTCCCTAGACAAGCGGGCTACATCACGCAAACAAACCTCTCTTCTGCGTTACTGGAAAAATTAGAGCTAACCAAAGCTCGTACTTCAAATGCCAACAATACCGAGCAAGCATTTAAAGATATGCTTTCTGTATTGAAGCAAGAAGTATTAGCGTTTAAACCACTGCTTTGTGAAAGTGCTTTGTCTCAGCGATTCAATCAATGGAACATTGATGACTCAAACCTACCGCAAGAACACACCTTAGTGATGGTAATGCGCGAGGCGAAGAAGCGCATGCAATCTGGTCAGAAACGCGCACTTGTGATTGATGATTTGTTCTCAGGTAAAGAAGAAGAGTTCGAACAGCTGTGCATGCTAGTGTTCGGTGAAGACCTCTAGGCAAGGAGAGCCAGCACCCGTTCTTCACTCACTAGACTAGTGATGCCGAACTTCAAGTCACTCTATCACCCAAGTTTTTGAACCAAGCTAAAAACACCAGTTGCTAAAAAGCCGCAAAACTCAGTTTTGCGGCTTTTTTAATTCTTAAAATTTTAACGTAGATTAACTATCTAACAGTCTAGAAAGGCAATTCAACCTGCATCATTAAGTCAGCGTCTCGCGAGTCATGCCAACGATAATCAAAGCGCATGCGCGGTTGCCCTTCCACTTTCTCACCAAAACCGATGCTGAGTTGAAGACCATGATTCATCAACCACTCTTCGGTCGACATATCATACTGTTCATCTTCAAGATCTTCTGGAAACCACATACCCAAACCAACATAGTTTGATTCAATGCTTTGTGTCAGCAATGGCGTGTCTTTACTTTGAAGAACCCAGTCAGACCAATAGTCCGGTGTGCTTTCTGGTTCATCATCACTCAGCCCACTGATTTCCATCATGCGCTGACCGAAAGATTCAAGGCTTGTAGAGAAATCTAGACAGCTATTTTCATCATCAGAGGTCAGCATGATCGAATCTAAACTAAAAAAGTCACACTCAGCATGAGCAGGTAAACTGCATGCTGCAATGATCATCGTCGCTGGTATCGCGCGCTTTAGCATAGTCCTCTGACCTCTTGATTAGTGAACTTACATTATCTGATACAGCCCACTATCTTGCAACATCTTTGTAACTGACTTTGTACTCAGTTTTGCCACATCGCTTCCACTTATCAACGCATTACGTATGTCTGTGCTACGAATTTTGACTTTTTCAGGGCAAGCCATTACAGACCACTGCTCGGTAATCTCATCTGATTTATAGAAAGATGAGAACTTAAAGAAGTTATCTGGGCCAATAACAAACGTCAGTTCAGCGTCACGATGTAACTTTTGAAGCTCACTGAGCACTGCATAAGTCGTTACGCTTTCACCTGGAGTAAATAGGCTCTTTTCGATCAAAGAAAGCTCCACTTGATCCAGTGAAAGATCGCTAATAAATGCGTTAACTAACTGACATCTCGTATCAAAGTCTAGCATCTCTTTTCCCCAAGCATGGGCAATACTTGGAACCAGTAGAATTTTGTCAAAGTGAGCCAACGAATCAATCACACTTTTGTGCCCTAAGCTCGGTGGATTAAACGCACTACCGAAAATGGCTATTTTTTCCATTATAAATTACTGCCTTCTCTTTCTAAGCTTGTGCAAAGAGGTTTTTAAATCAGATGATTTAGGTATGATAACACTAGATTTTTAATTTGCTTGCAGGAAAGGAATACGAATGGAACAGTTAATTCGTGACGAAATGCGCGTACTACCTTCAATTGACCCTCACTTCGAAGTGACTCGTCGTGTGGACTTTATCAAAACGAAACTTCAGCAGTCAGGCTGCAAGTCTCTGATCCTTGGTATCAGTGGCGGTGTGGATTCGACAACCTGTGGTCGTTTAGCGCAAATGGCAATCGACGGCCTAAACGAAAGCACTGGCAGCAACGACTACCAATTTATCGCCGTTCGCCTACCTTACGGCGAACAAAAAGATGAAGACGAAGCGCAGCTTGCTCTGTCTTTTATTCAGCCTTCTCAATCTGTTTCCGTAAACATTAAAGCAGGCGTTGATGGGCTGCACGCAGCATCTCACGTTGCGCTTGAAAATACAGGCTTGCTACCAACAGATTCAGCAAAAATCGACTTTGTGAAAGGCAATGTGAAAGCTCGCGCTCGCATGATCGCACAATACGAAATTGCGGGTTACGTTGGCGGCCTTGTAATCGGCACCGACCACTCAGCGGAAAACATCACAGGCTTCTACACTAAACACGGTGATGGCGCATGTGATTTAGCACCTTTGTTCGGCCTGAACAAACGTCAAGTTCGTGAACTTGCTGCAACTCTGGGTGCTCCGGAGCAACTTGTTAAGAAAGTACCGACCGCGGATCTCGAAGAGCTTGACCCTCAGAAAGCGGATGAAGCTGCACTGAACCTTTCTTATGACCAAATCGATGATTTCCTTGAAGGTAAAGAAGTACCTCAAGACGTATCCGATCGCTTAGTGAGCATCTACAAAGCAACGCAGCACAAGCGTCAACCAATCCCGACGATCTACGATTAATTTTTTGAATTAGTCTCAGAATTAAAAAGGCCGGAAGTTCATTTCAATGAGCTTCCGGCCTTTTCTATTTAATGCATTTTTCTTTATGATCTAGCGAGCTATTAATCCACAACTTCGATATCAGTTTGCGGAACACTGCAACACGCCAGTATCTGCCCCATGTTACGCTCATGATCTTGCAACGCAGGTACATCTGGTTGGTGAACTTGCCCTGACTCAAGGGTCACTTTACAAGCGCCACAGAAACCCGCACGACAACTTGAAGCAATAGACACACCCGCCGACTCAGCTTGCTCTAGCAGGGTTGACTGATTATTACCTTCGAACAAGTAGCCATTCACACTCAACTGAAGTTGCTTCACAGCTTCCTCGGTCGATTGAGCCACACCAAACGCTTCTTGATGGTAATGCTGAGGGTTGAGCCCCATTTGAATCAGCAGTTTCTTTGCATTGTCCATAAAGCCGTCAGGGCCACACACGAAAGCTTGGCGTTTGTGTAACTCTTCAATTTTAGCGACATGAGATACGCTCAAACGGCCAGATAGACCATCCCACTCTTTGGTTGGTTGGCTTAGCGAATAAATCACACGTAGGCCGGCATGCTCACTGGCGATCTTATCAATCTCAGCTTGATAAGGGATGTCTTCTTCGCTGCTGCATTGATGATAGAAAACCACGTCATCAATTTGACCATGGTCGGCTAGGTAACGCAGCATCGACAACATTGGCGTAATACCGCTTCCTGCAGACAAAAGCAGTAACGGGTGTTTTGGGTTTGCTTCTAAGTAGAATGCACCATCTGGGTTTTGAGCAACTAGAGTGTCGCCCACTTGGAAATGATCATTGAGCCAGTTTGAGATTTGGCCATCGTCCACTCGCTTCACTGAAATCGCCAAACGACCTGCGCGTGTTGGGCTCGAAGATAACGTGTAACGACGAGACACTTTTTCACCATTAATCACCATCTCAATCGGTAGATGTTGCCCTGGCTGATAGCTTGGTAATGCGTGGTTCTCTTTCGCTGGCTCTAGCCAGAACGTCGTAAAGTCACGAGCGATCTCTTCTCGCTCAACACACGTTAAATGTAACGACTCAACCCAAGTGTCTTCATAGTGCTCTTTCTCTTTGGTTTCGAGTACTTCAACGACATCACCGGCTTTGACTAAACCTTCATTTTTGGCCACAAGATTCTGACCAAAGAAAACACCACCGCGCTCATTGGCTCGGAATGTAGAGAAGGTATTAAGCGGCTCTTTTGTTGCTCTAAATTCGCCACGCTCAACATCAACCGTAGTTAGGATACAACGCTCACAAGGCTTCACCGATTCGAACTCAACCTCGCCGATACGGATACGCTTCCAGCCATCTTCGGCAAAGGCTTCTGTATTTGAAACAACAAAGTTGGTGCGGAACTGATCCATTGAATGTGTTTCTGGGCTGCGGCGATTAAGTTCATCAAGAGAGGCTTGGCTGATCACTAACATTGGGTAACCGTCGGCAAAGCTTACATTATGACCAAGCTTTTCTCGAACACGATTCGATTGCTCGCCAGAAAACAGTAGCTCAACGCGCACGCCCAACACATCACTGAACCAATCATCGGCTTCATCACATGTCGTGTATGCCGTGAAGCTGTCTTTCCAAACCGTTGCTGGCGCTTCTTGCATCTTGAAGCTCGCATACTTTAAGCGCAGCGGTTCTTTAGCTTCATAAGTGAAGATCAAACCATCGGGTTGCAAGCTAGAAGATACCTTGACCATTTTAGGGTACTTACGCGCCGTGATCATCGAACCGTCAGCCAGTGCCAACATAAAACGTCTGTCGAAAGTAAGACCTTGTTTTTCGACCCAAGCAGAAGAGAGCGCAATCCCGCCCACTGACTTAACCGGAAATACATTGATTTGAGATAGAGAAGGCACTTGCTGTGAAGCCTTTTGATCTGACGGTAGCTGCGACATAACGATTCCAATGTTTGTTGTTTGTCCCAATGCTAACAAATGGTTATAAATAGATAAACTGGCAGGCATTAAACACTTGATACTAAGCTATTATCTTGAGATGTTTAGCTTTCTGTGTTGATACATTAAGGCAGCAATGCCGTAACACTCTCCATACGTTCTATACTTTGAACACGATTAATGCATTGAACCTTCATTGAATAAAAAGGATTTATCATGAACAAACTCGTCATTATCATTTTATGTGTACTGCTTCCGCCTGTTGGCGTATTTTTCGCGCGTGGCGCAGGTAAAGATTTGCTGATCAACATTGTCCTTACCTTCTTCTTCTGGGTGCCAGGAATGATCCACGGGCTCTGGGTAGCCACCCGCTAACCCGTCTTCAAAAATAAATACCGAATAAAATACCTAGAAAAACAAGCTCCTAACCCTGAAGAGTTAAAAATAGGATGAAATGAAAGTGCTTTTCCACTATCATCCTGTCGCCTAAACGTAAGCGATTGCTTTCACAGATTTCGCCGAGTTTAGGCTCCAACTACATAACACTTCAAATGGTGGGAGCCTTCAATGACACAACTTACGATTACTCGTCCTGACGACTGGCACGTTCATCTACGCGATAGCGACGTATTAAAAGATACAGTGCGCGATATCAGCCGCTACAATGGTCGAGCGTTAATCATGCCAAACACCATCCCACCGGTAACCGATACCGAAATGGCTCTTGCTTACCGTGAACGCATCATGGCAGAGCAACCAAGTGAACAGTTCCAGCCTCTAATGGCACTTTACCTAACAGACAACACAACACCTGATGAAATTCGCAAAGCGAAAGAGTCTGGCGCAGTAGTTGCAGCTAAGCTTTACCCAGCTGGCGCAACAACAAACTCTGATTCAGGCGTAACTTCTGCTAAGAACATCTACCACGTACTAGAAGCAATGCAGGAAGTTGGCATGCTACTTTTGGTACACGGTGAAGTAACGACTCACGATGTTGATATATTTGACCGTGAGAAGCAGTTCCTAGACACAGTACTTGCACCGATTGTGAACGACTTCCCTAACCTGAAGATTGTTCTAGAGCACATCACAACTGCAGATGCTGCGACTTTCGTGAAGAACGCAAATGACAACGTTGCTGCAACCATCACAGCTCACCACTTGCTTTACAACCGTAACCACATGTTGGTTGGCGGCATTAAGCCACACTTCTACTGCCTACCGATTCTTAAGCGTAACACTCACCAATTAGCACTGATTGAAGCGGCAACAAGCGGCAGCAAGAAGTTCTTCTTGGGTACAGACTCTGCACCACACGCGAAAGGCGCTAAAGAGTCAGCATGTGGTTGTGCGGGTTCTTACACTGCGCACGCAGCAGTAGAGCTTTACACAGAAGTGTTCGAGCTAGAAGGTAAGCTTGAGAACCTAGAAGGTTTCGCGAGCCACAACGGTCCTGACTTCTACGGTATCCCACGTAACACAGACACCATCACTCTAGTTAAAGAAGAATGGAACGTTGCTGAAACCATGCCTTTCGGTTCAGACATCGTTGTGCCAATCCGTGGCGGCGAGACTATTGCTTGGTCTGTAAAATAAACGCTCGGAAGGCAAAGTAAATACGTTGTAGATACGTCGTAAATACTTCACCTCAACTAAAAAGGGTCACCCGATTATGGATGACCCTTTTTGTTTAGTATTTAACAAACTCATTGCCGAAGACGTTGTTTAAGTCCTACTTGCCGCGAACCTTCTCTATTACACTCCAAATCGCGACAACAAGTAACCCTGCCACTACACCAACCACGCCATTCAACAGAGTTGGAACAACCGCTGTCGCTATCGTATGTCCACGAAAATCCATAATAATCGGTTCAATTAAATGATGAATCGCAGGAACGTTGTGTACCACAATACCGCCGCCAACCAAGAACATCGCAGCCGTTCCAACCACCGCAAGCATCTTCATTA
The DNA here is from genome assembly GCF_041504345.1 of Vibrio sp. BS-M-Sm-2. Classification (NCBI taxonomy): domain Bacteria; kingdom Pseudomonadati; phylum Pseudomonadota; class Gammaproteobacteria; order Vibrionales; family Vibrionaceae; genus Vibrio; species Vibrio sp. BS-M-Sm-2. The sequence continues at coordinate 941,292 of NZ_CP167895.1, read as the reverse complement.
GCTTTGGTGCAAAGGCGACTAACCCATTACCCAATCTGGTTTTAATGGTACTCCCATTCGATGTTCGTTGGAGGTAGAAACCTAAATCATCCAACTTAACGATACCCGCGACTAAGCCATAAACACCAATCGTCATAACAACCGCAATCAAACTCACGACAATAATCTGAGTAAGGATACTTGTCCCCGTCACGGTACCCAGTGCTATCACGATGATTTCCGCAGACAATATGAAATCGGTACGAATCGCGCCTGCTACCTTTCTCTTCTCATATTCCTCGATGGATTCTCCAGTACTGGTATCCTCCCCCTTTTCGTCATGTTGATGGGCATGCGGGAAGAGCTTCTCTAAAATCTTCTCCGCGCCTTCAAAACAAAGAAACAGACCACCAATCAAAAGCAAAGGCATGATCAACCAAGGAATAAAGGCACTGATCAATAATGCTGCTGGCACTAAAATCAGCTTGTTCTTAAATGAGCCTTTTGCAACCGCCCACACCACTGGGATTTCTCTTTCAGCAGAAACACCTGATACTTGCTGAGCGTTCAGGGCTAAATCGTCACCCAATACGCCTGCGGTTTTTTTAGCTGCCACCTTAGACATCAGTGCGACATCATCCAACACAGTTGCAATGTCATCTAGCAGTGTTAGTAAACTTGCTCCAGCCATTTTGTTGTCTCTTTATAAAGAATTAAACCATCAATAAAATGTAACACCATCAATTCACTCATCAAAGTTATGAGTCTGTAAAAAATAAAGTCACAAGTTGTGTTTTCTATTGCTGTCTCTGTTAGACAGGAATAATCTGTCTTAATCTTTCACGAACATAAAAGAAAAAGTATAGATGAAAAGTGAATCTACCTACCCGATTGGTAAGCCAGGACAAAAGTGGCAACAAGCAGAACGTGAAGCATGGTTAGCTCAAAGAACGGTTAAGCGTGAATACCAACAAGAAGTTGTACCAAAGATTAAAGCACTAGCAGATCGTTTTGACATCGAGCAATACGGCGCGCTGAGCTACGATGAAGCTCGTTTCCCTCTTTTTGCAATCAAGAGCAAAAACTGGGATGCATCAAAACCAACCGTTCTGGTAACAGGCGGTGTTCACGGTTATGAGACAAGTGGTGTACACGGTGCGATCAAATTCGCAGAGACTCAAGCAGAGAAATACGCAGCACATTTCAACATAGTAGTAGCACCTTGTGTAAGCCCTTGGGGTTACGAAGTGATCAACCGCTGGAATCCAAATGCTGTTGATCCAAACCGCTCTTTCTATGACGGTACGCCAGCAGAAGAATCAGAAAACCTACGTGCTTTAGTTGCGTCTCTACCAGAAGTACTGGTTCACGTTGACCTGCACGAGACGACGGATTCTGATGAAACAGAATTCCGACCAGCACTCGCAGCGCGTGATGGTATTGAGTACATCGAAGGTATGATCCCAGACGGTTTCTACACAGTTGGTGATACTGAAAATCCACAACCAGAATTCCAAGCAGCGGTTATTGCTTCGGTCGAAAAAGTGACCCACATTGCACCAGCAGATGCAGACGGCAAGATCATTGGTTCTGAAGTTACCCAACATGGCGTGATCAACTACCCTATGAAGAAGCTAGGCTTGTGTGGTGGTGTGACTGATTGTAAGTACGGCACAACCACTGAGGTTTACCCAGACAGCGACAAAGTGACAGACGAAGAGTGTAATGACGCTCAAGTTGCTGCGGTAGTCGGTGCTTTGGATTACGTAATTCAGCACGAATTAAACGCTTAAGCTAGTACCTAGTTCCCTAGAACTAATCCCTAAAACTAAAAAAGAGCCACAAGTGACGATTCACTTATGGCTTTTTTTTGTCTTTTCTGCTTATCTCTAATTTCTTCTTGGGCATAAAAAAAGCTCCCTTGCACGCGGTGCAAGGGAGCTTTGAATCCGATGACTAGAGTAAGTCCCTATCTAGAAACTTACTTAGTTCGCGATTTACTTAGTTGCTGGAGTAACCGTTTCTTGCCCTTTACCGACTTCTGTCAGTAGGCCTTTCAACAAACTCACACAGCCAATCAGAAGAATGATCGTAAATGGCAATGCAGCAATGATCGTGATCGATTGCAGAGCTTGGATAGATTGAGTACCACCAATCCACAACATCACCATTGCGATAACACCTGAGATAACCGCCCAAACCACTTTCTGTTTCACTGGAACTTCAAGCTTACCACCTGCTGTCATACCATCAATAACGATAGAACCCGAGTCTAGTGTAGTAACGAAGAACACAATGATCAGTGCTACAGCGATAACAGAAAGAATGCTACCAAACGAGTACGCATCTAGCATGTGGAACAAGCTTAGAGAGACATCAGTGATGCCTTGGTCGAGGCCAAGTTGCCCTACATGATTAATCACTTGCTCAATAGCCACGCCACCGAAAATAGACATCCAAGCTGAAGTAACCAATGTTGGGATAATCAGTACGCAAAGCAGGAATTCACGAACCGTACGGCCTTTAGAAATACGCGCTACAAACATACCGAAGAATGGTGCATACGCAACCCACCATGCCCAGTAGAACACAGTCCAACCATGCAGCCATGTTGTGTCTTCACGGCCTGAGCTTTGGCTCAACGCTACAATGTTTTTCACATAGCCAGTCGCAGCCGTCGCCACAGAATCAAGCACTGTTGTGAAGTTAAGAACAGCAATTAAACCAAGGAATACAAACGCAATCACCATGTTCAGGTTACTTAGGAACTTAACGCCACCGTCCATACCACGAAGAACAGAGATGATCGCTAAACCCATAATCAGAACAATAATAGATTGCTGAAGGAAGATGTTGTTTTCCCAGCCGAACACGTGGCTGATACCACTTGCTGCTTGTGTGCCACCTAAACCCAATGAAGTCGCTAGGCCAAACAGAGTAACCAGTACCGTAAGTACATCAATTACATCACCGGTCTTGCCCCATACTCGCTCACCCAAAATTGGGTAGAACACAGAACGCATTGATAATGGTAAGCCTTTGTTGTAAACAAAGTACGCCAAGCAAAGTGCCGTCATGCCATAGATAGCCCATGCATGAAAACCCCAGTGGAATACGGTCGCACCCAGTGCCAGTTCACGGCCTGCTTCTGTAAAAGGTTCAGCATTCAAAGGCGTGCCAAACCAGTTAGTGAAGAACGCGGTCGGCTCTGCAACACCCCAGAAGATAAGCCCAATACCCATACCTGCTGCGAATAACATCGCAATCCAAGATGCCATTGAATAGTCCGCTGTCGCGTCTTCACCACCTAAGCGAACTTTGCCTAGAGGTGAGAATGCAAGAACAACGGCAAAAACTAACATGATGTTAGCTCCCCACATAAACAGGAAGTCAAACTTTGAAAGAACAGCACCCTTAATAGAATCAATTGCAGCTTTAGCATCTGCAGGCGGAAGAGCAAGAAGAGTGATGATAAAAAGAAGAGATAAGCCAACTGAGGCTACGAAGACGGTGTTATGGACATCCATGCCCCATTTACTGACGTTGTCTTGACCAACTTGATAGTCAGTAGAATCGATACTGTATTTTTTTGATTTAAAACTCATAAATTATGATGTTCGCATATCCGAATCAACGAATATAAGGACGCTCTCCATATCCAACTACTACTTGATTGGCTCGCCATACCACCGAAATAAACGTGATAAAAACCACCTCGAGTGGTGATAAATGGACTTACTAGCTCAATCCCAGGCCGCGGATTATAGCACAGCACGAAGCATTTTGACTGAGTTTTAGCTCAATAGTCACCCAAACCAAGGTTAATAGTGATAGTTAAGCTAATAAAAACAGAATTAAACAAACAAATAAAAATGTTTAAATACAGCACTTTAAATAAAAATAACGCACTGTAAAATCTCATTCAAACTTTCTAAAGATAAAATCAACAATAGCCTAATTTATTTATAGCTCTAATAAAAAAGCCCCGCTATAGGGGCGGGGAAATTACCAAAGGTAAAAGAGAAATCAGTATTCAAATGTCAGTGCTACGTCTAGCAGAGCAGCACTTCACATTTCAAAGACAGCACATTAGATCGCGAAGCAAAAACCTAGGTTATAGTCTTCGCCATTTTTTGCCGTGAACTCTTTATCTTCACTTGAAGCGTTCGGTCGACCGCTTTCATCGCCTTTCACTAAACTCACCCAGTGACGAATACCAGAAGAGCGGCTAGCCTCAGTTTGACCAAACGTAGTGCATGTCTCTAATTGGATATCTTGAATATCAACCAACTCCAGACGGCCTGTGCCTTTACGAGCACCGATTGTCACTTCAACGTGTGTACCGCTTTCATCACGGAATAGGATTGCTGAAGGCTTAGATTTATCACCAGTGTAAGCCACAAAGTGTTTAGCGCGTTTCAGACCTGTATGTTCACCATTTTTGAAGTAAACCTGAACGTGTCGGTAGTCAATCTCGTAGCTTACAACATCTTCGTGAGATCCCGACTCAAGAGGAAATAGAGTATCTAGCAACTGTTTCGCCATCTTCTGCTTTTCGAGTTGCTTGTCTGCTTTCACCATTTCGACGGCAAAGACAGCTTCAGCAATAAAAGTTGAATGGTTTCTGTGAAGTTCTGTTTTGTCTAGTGTCAGCATATTCATAATCTATCCCTCGTACGGCTCTGAATTTCAGGTAGGTCAAAAATCCTAATTGACCTTGTTCAAATTTGTTCTTTACTGTGTGTCTTCCATGTTTTTCATACTACTTGTATTTTTTAAACAATTTCACAACAAAAATTTCACAGTGTGAATTTTACTAAATTGCTTTTTTACACAAACAGGCAATTTTAGCCCCCAGCCCTTTATCTAACTGGGTTGAGAGCTCCGAAGAAACACTTTTACGTCTTGTTTGAATTTGTGTAATAACCAACCCCAACCAACTTATTGTCGATAACACGATAGTAAGTGTGCTTGGTTTCGACTTTACTCGACAGCGGATTCAACCATCGATAGGTGTAAACACCTCGGCCGTTTTCCTTCGCGAGATTCAACATCTCAGTAAGAATCGGTTTATCGTCTGGACTTAGGATCTCGCTGTGTGATCGACCGATAAGTTCAGGAGAAACACCGTGTGCAAGCAGCTTTCCAGAGTTCATATCCATCACAAACACATATAAATCCCCTTCCACAAAGCTGCCTTCAGCGTCATTAAACTCGGCAAGGCTTTGTTGCTCCGACTCTACAATTGCAGTCATCGCTCTCGCCAGTAGGTTCTTAGCCTCGGCCGCACTGGAACGCTCTGGGTAATAACCGACAGCGACAATTACATCGCCCACACGCTCAAAGAAAGTCGTTTTCGGCTCACCCATGCGATCGGTCGGGTTCGTCCAGTGATACTTCACTTCACCAAAACCGTTGTGTACCGCTTTGGTGATCATTTCACGGAAAAAAGGATTACCGTAAACATCTTGCGTATCTAAAACACTGTCACCAACCAACACCATAGACGACCCGCCACTGGCAAGGAATTGACCATCAATGCCCAAAGCAAACACATATAGCTCCCCATCGATATATTCAGAGTCACTCATGAAATCTTTAACGCTATCATCCCCCTCTTTTTGAACGTGGACTACTGCCTTCGCCAGCAAAGTTTTAGCTCTTCTTTCAGCCTTACTGACAACATGTGGTTCAGAAATATCGAGCACGTTTACAGGCTTGGCTTCTTTCTCTGTTTCAGAATGTTCGGCACGTAAACTAATGCCACTCACTACAGCAAACACGGCACACCCAATGAGGATTATTCTGGATAAATTCATGGTTATCTCTCCTAATAGCCGACTAAAGACGGTAGCCAAAGCGTGATTTGTGGGAAGAAAGCGATAACGAAAACACCCACAACAGAAGCAAGAACAAAGGGATGGATCTTCGCGGTGATCTGCTCAACCGTGGAGCCCCCTATCCCCGAGGCGACAAAGATATTTTCGCCGAGCGGCGGCGTTGCAAAGCCTATCGATAGGGTACACACCACCACGATGCCCACGTGAGTAGGATCAGCACCCAGCATGTACATAATTGGTAGCAGCACTGGCACAATGATCATGATTGCCGCTAAAGTTTCCATAAACATGCCGATGAACAGCAGCAAGGTAATCGTCAGAGCCCACACCATGTACATGTTGTCGGTGAAACTGAGTAGTGATTCCGCCACAACAACTGGGATTTTTTGCTCAATCAACAAGCGTCCAAACACGGTGGCAGCAAAGAGGATTAACAATACGCGTCCGGTGATCCACGTCGTGGTTGATAGAGATTTCATCACGCTTTTGAACGATAACTCTCGGTGGATAAACACACCCACAAACAGCGAATAGAAAATCGCCACAACCGCTGATTCTGTTGGTGTGAACATGCCGCTGTAGATACCGCCAAGAATCAAGAACGGCGCCAATATCGACCATAACCCGCGACGTAAGTAATGCCTTACATCGCCAAATGACCACGTTTCGGTCAGCCCTTTATAGCCTTCGCGCTTAGCAATGAAGTAGTTGGTCACCACCAGTGTAGACGCCATGATAAAGCCCGGTACAACACCAGCAACAAACAGCTTTGGAATCGATAAAGAAGCAAACTGGCCGTGTTGAGCGATGGCTTCCGGTGGCGCCATTAAGCCCATTGCAGAGATACCAAAGATAACCAAAGGAATGGATGGCGGGATGATAATTCCCAAGCCACCGGATGCAGCCGTAACAGCCGATGCGTAGCTCTTATCATAGTCACGCTTCACCATCGCGGGCACCATTAGCATGCCTACCGCGGCGGTAGTTGCTGGGCCTGAACCCGAGATAGCACCAAAGAAAAGACACGCCATTACCGTTGCCGCGCCAAGCCCGCCAGTTACGGGCCCAGCTAGGCTTTCGGCGATATCGACCAGACGTTTGGAGATACCCGCTGCCTCCATCAATGCGCCCGCAAGAACAAAGGCTGGCAGCGCCATTAATGGGAAGTTACCCACCGAGGTAAACGCGATTTGTACTAAAGCGATGGGATTTTTATCGAGCAACATATAGGCCGCCATCGAAGCGCCGGCCAGTGATACTGTGATTGGTGCGCCTAGGATTAACAGCGTTAAAAAGCCACCAAATAAAATTAGAGTTAAATAGGATTCCATTATTACATCTCTCTATTACGACTATTCTCTGTGATGACTATTGCGCAGACTTTTGTGCCGTCATTTTGCGCAGCTCTTTGACTTCTGGATCTTCGTTGGTTGCGCCTTTGAATAAACGCTCATAGTTGTTCCAGATAATTCGAATCATCATCAGTGAAAACGCGATAGGTAAAATCATGTAGAAGTACTTCATTGGGATACCTGTGGTTTGAGACTTCCAAAACAGATTCATTTTGTTGAACACGAAGTCGTAGCTGAGGTAAACGAAGTAGCCGTTGAAACAGAGCCATAAGAAGTCAGCGATGGTTTCACTCACGGTCTGCACGATTGGCGGAAAGAATTTGAAGTGGAAGCTCACTCGGTTATGCGCCGACATCTTGGCAGCCACAACAGCCCCTAGATAAGCAAACCAAACGAACATGTAAGTAGCGACCTCATCCCCCCAAGGGATAGAGTAATCAAAGAACTGACGAGTAAGGATTTGTGTGAACAGCAATAGGACAAAGCTTGCGAGCAGCAGACAACATATATATTCCTCAATGTTGTTTAAATGCTTTTTTATTGTTTTAGCGACTGACATATAACCTCCAATGTTGATTTCCACATGACAACCAGTCGCTCACGGTCCTAAAAAGATCAGGTACAGAACAGATCAACGAGTACAGCCATGTAAATGCCCTATCTCACTGTTCTATCGCTAGGTGATTAAGTAGCGCAGAACAGCAGATAGGGCGAATCTAATCGTTACTTTCTACCAAGTAATTCAAGAACGTCGTCTAGCTTATCTTTGCCTCCAATGCTTGAGTAGAACTTAGGCCAAACTGACTTAGTCACCTTGCTTATCCACTCTTGCTCGTTGTCTGCTGGGTCTGTGAATACCATGCCTTTCGCTTGTAGCTCTTCGCGAATCTTGTTTTCTGTGTTTTCTAGATAAGCAAAGCTGTGCTCTGTCGCTTCCTGACCTGCTTCAAGGATGATCTTTTGCATTTCAGGTGTCTGTTGTTGGAAGACCGTTTCACTCACGATTAGAGGTTCTAGAGAGAAAATGTAGCGAATGTTGGTCACGTACTTTTGTACTTCGTTGAACTTCATCGCGTGCACTGTGATGTAAGGGTTATCTTGTCCATCTACCACGCCTTGCTGCAGGCCAGTGAAAGTCTCAGACCACGCCATTGGTGTTGGGTTTACACCCCATGCTTGGTAAGAAGCAATCATGATTTCGTTACGAGGAACACGAATCACGAGCCCTTTTAGATCCTCTGGTGAAGCGACGGGCTTTTTCGAGTTAGTCAAAACCCTAAAACCAGAATAAGCCCAACCGACAATACGAACACCAGCATCACGAATCGTGTTATCGACTAAGTCTTGGCCTACTTGGCCTTGAGTCAGTAGCACTGCTTCTTCTGCGCTTTGAATCACGTAAGGCATGGTCAATAGACCGACGGTTGGGGAGAAAGGCGTCACGTTGTTGATCGCCAGTACAGAGAAGTCTAGAAGACCGATTGCCGCATCGTTTACGGTGTCTTGCTCGTTGCCT